>NZ_JACHBR010000002.1:52500-352500 GCF_014200435.1 Sphaerisporangium krabiense
CCCCCTGGTTCCTTCGGGAGCCGGGTGAGGGTGAACGCCTGGCCTGATCTGGTAGTAGGTAAGCGATGGGGTGACGCAGGAGGGTAGCCCATCCCAGGCGATGGTTGTTCCTGGGGTAAGCATGTAGGGAGGAGCGTAGGCAAATCCGCGCTCTATTATCCTGAGATGTGATGCCGAGCCGATTGTGGTGAAGTGGGTGATCCCATGCTGCCGAGAAAAGCCTCTAGTGAGTGTGCCGGCGGCCCGTACCCTAAACCGACTCAGGTGGTCAGGTAGAGAATACCGAGGCGATCGGGTGAACTGTGGTTAAGGAACTCGGCAAATTGCCCCCGTAACTTCGGGAGAAGGGGGGCCTTCGCTGGTGATGGACCGTGCGTCCGGAGCTGGTGGGGGTCGCAGTGGCCAGGGGGAAGCGACTGTTTACTAAAAACACAGGTCCGTGCGAAGTCGTAAGACGATGTATACGGACTGACGCCTGCCCGGTGCCGGAACGTTAAGGGGACCGCTTAGCTTGTGGTAACGCAGGCGAAGGTGAGAACTTAAGCGCCGGTAAACGGCGGTGGTAACTATAACCATCCTAAGGTAGCGAAATTCCTTGTCGGGTAAGTTCCGACCTGCACGAATGGCGTAACGACTTCCCCGCTGTCTCAACCGCAGACCCGGCGAAATTGCACTACGAGTAAAGATGCTCGTTACGCGCAGCAGGACGGAAAGACCCCGGGACCTTCACTACAGCTTGACATTGGTGTTTGGGACGGCTTGTGTAGGATAGGTGGGAGACGGTGAAGCTCGGACGCTAGTTCGGGTGGAGTCATTGGTGAAATACCACTCTGGTCGTTTTGGATGTCTAACCCGCGCCCGTGGATCCGGGTGGGGGACAGTGTCTGGTGGGTAGTTTAACTGGGGCGGTTGCCTCCTAAAGGGTAACGGAGGCGCCCAAAGGTTCCCTCAGCCTGGTTGGCAATCAGGTGGCGAGTGTAAGTGCACAAGGGAGCTTGACTGTGAGACCGACGGGTCGAGCAGGAGCGAAAGCTGGGACTAGTGATCCGGCGGTGGCTTGTGGAAGCGCCGTCGCTCAACGGCTAAAAGGTACCCCGGGGATAACAGGCTGATCTTCCCCAAGAGTCCATATCGACGGGATGGTTTGGCACCTCGATGTCGGCTCGTCGCATCCTGGGGCTGGAGTAGGTCCCAAGGGTTGGGCTGTTCGCCCATTAAAGCGGTACGCGAGCTGGGTTTAGAACGTCGCGAGACAGTTCGGTCCCTATCCGCTGCGCGCGCAGGAGACTTGAAGGGGGCTGTCCCTAGTACGAGAGGACCGGGACGGACGAACCTCTGGTGTGCCAGTTGTTCTGCCAAGGGCATGGCTGGTTGGCTACGTTCGGGAGGGATAACCGCTGAAGGCATCTAAGCGGGAAGCCTGCCTTGAGATGAGGTCTCCCACCCCTGTGAGGGGGGTAAGGCTCCCAGGTGACGACTGGGTTGATAGGCCGGGTGTGGAAGCATCGTAAGGTGTGGAGCTGACCGGTACTAATAGGCCGAGGACTTGACCACAAAGCAACAACACCCGCTGCGCGGGTGGTGCTCGCGTCCACTGTGTGATCTCAGAGACATCAAACCTGAGACCCACACCGATACCAATGTCCTATCGCGAGGTGGGTGTGTTGGTGGGTGGTGTGCTCGGTTGGTTGTTTCACGGGGTTACGGCGGTTTTAGCGGAAGGGAAACACCCGGTTACATTCCGAACCCGGAAGTTAAGCTTTCCAGCGCCGATGGTACTGCACCGGGGACGGTGTGGGAGAGTAGGACACCGCCGGACAATTTTTCGAATAGCAGGAAGGGCCATCCAGGAGCCGCAGGGCTTCCAGGGTGGCCCTTCCTGCATTTCCAGGACTTATTTCTCCCCGGTTCCCACTGTCTGTCGCGTCCCGGTGGGTGGCATTAGGGCCGGCGCAGGGCAACAGACGGGCCCCGCAAGTGACCGCTAGGACGTGCGAAGCCGTGCCGGCACGCCGGGATGGCGGCAGGGCCGTATGGCGGCAGGGCCGTGTCGAGATAGTGCCTGGCCTCACTCAGAAAGAGCGACCACGGGACTGCGCCGGGATACGGGCCTCGCCTCCGGCTCGGGCTGTGTTTTCCAGGCGCTGACGCGCGTCTTCTCGCACCGCGTACTGCAAGAGGTCCGGCTGGCCGCCGTTGCAGGCGCCGAGCTCCGCCGACCTGCGTCTCGCCGACGCGGCGCCGTATTGAAGGACACGCGGGAGGGCGGCGGGAGCACAGGGTCTCTACTGCGGGAGCACAGGGCCTCTACTTGCGACGGTGAGGAGGCCGACAGGGGGTCTGCTTGCGACGGTGAGCAGGTTGGGCCGGGGGTCTTCTTGCGATGGCGGGGAGGCCGATCTGGGCGAGGGGGGCGGCGTTGTGTTGGCGTCTGGGCTTGTGGGGGTTAGGGCGGTGGGGGTGGGGCTTGCGGTGATGGGGCGGGAGGTTGGGGGGGAGGGGTGAAGAGGGTTTCGGTGGGGGCGTTGATGGTGTCCAGGACTTTGCCTGTGAAGTAGACCGTGCCGATGGCTAGGACATGTGGGCCGAGTTCGGTGAGGAGTCTGCGGGTGAGTTGAGACTCGTCGATGGCGGTCCAGGTCGCGGGGAGGGGGGCGGTGAAGCGCAGGTGTGGGAGCGCCAGGCGTACGAACGTGACCGGGAGGCCGGCGAGTTCGGTGACGGCTCCTTCGATGTCCTTGTGGTCGGGGAGGCACAGGAGGACATGGTCCACGCGGGGCCAGTGCCGTAGGGCCATCGTGAGGGCCGTGGCGACGCCGGCTCGGTTGATGGCCGAGTCGACGCACAGCTTGGTTCCGCTCTCGGGAAGGGTGTGGAACGACAGGCGGCCGGGGAGCCGTACGGACGCGAGCACGTCCGTCAGCGTCTTCGGGGGCGGGAGGGGCAGGTTCAGCAGGGAAAGCATGCGCGCGGCGGCGGCGCAGCCCAGTACGGCGTTGCGTCGGCCGTAGGAGGGGGGAAGGAGATCAGGGGGCAGCGTGCCGCCCTCGGCACTGACCGTCTCCAGATCCACCGTCTCCAGATCCACCGTCTCCAGATCCACCGTCTCCAGATCCACCGTCTCCAGATCCACCGTCTCCAGATCCACCCTCCCTGCTTCCACCTCAGCCGCCTTCGCTGCTTCCGCCTCGGGTACCTCCATGGGTTCGGTCTTTGAGGGGGAGCTCGCTTCGGTGTCCGTGGAGTCGTTGGTCGGCTCGGTGTCGCGTCGGAGTGCTGTGCCGGTGCTGAGGCGTGTGGTCTTTCCAGGTCGTGTGGTGCGGTCGCGGAGCACGGTGGTGATCGCTTGGTGGACGGCCGGCTGTTGGGGGAGGGAGAGGACGGCCTGGGTGCGGGCGGATGTCACCGCGGCCTTTTCGCGGGCTATCTCGGCGGGGGTGTCGCCGAGGACGCCGACGTGCTCGGCGAAGATCTCGGTGATGGCCACGGTGTGCGGGGGGAACAGGGAGACCTCGTCGGAGGCTCCGCCCATGCCGGCTTCGAGCACGATGACGTCGGCCTCGATGTCTCGCGCGTGCAGGATGCCCGCGATCGTGAAAAGGCCGACAGGGGAGAGGTATCCGGGAGATTCGCGGCGGTCCGGCATGGACCCCAGGGCCTTGGAGATCCGGGCGGCCAGAGCGCTCAGCGACGCATCCGAGATGGCGGTGCCGTTCACTCTGACGCGTTCACGGTTGGCGCGCAGCGCCGGGCTGGTGACGGAGACGACCCTCAGGCCCGCGGCGGCGAGGTAGGCGGACGCGTAGGTGGCGGTCGTGCCCTTGCCCTTGGAGCCGACGACGGTGAGGACGGGGGCGCTCGCCGTGGGGGCGCCGAGCAGGTCCAGGAGCCGGCGGGCTCGGGCGAGGCTGCGGCGCTCTCCCTGGCCGCGGGCGCGCCATTCGGCGAAGAAGACGTCGTCCGGGCTCACCGCACAAGTCTATTGCCGGGCGCGGTTCCCGGTTTCCACAGGCCGCGGGACGGTCGGCCGGGCGGTGATGCAGGCCGATAAGCTGACGGAGTGATGGCAGGGCAGGAAATTCGAGTCGTCGAGGCCGCGATCCGCGAGCGTGGAGTCGAGTGGGACATCGATCCCACGCTCGACCGCATCGCCGGGCTGGCGGACATCCTCGGGCATCCGGAGCGCATGTACCCGGTCATCCACATCGCCGGCACCAACGGCAAGTCCAGCACGGCCCGCATGGTCGACGCGCTGCTGCGCGCCCGGAACCTGCGGACCGGCCGGTACACCAGCCCGGAGTTCTCCGAGATGCGCGAGCGCATCTGCGTGGACGGCGTCCCCCTCCCCGAGGATCGCTTCATCGAGGTCTACCGCGAGATCGAGCCTTACCTGGAGATCATCGACGGGAAGCTCGGCCGGGTGAGCTTCTTCGAGGTGCTCACCGCGATGGCGTTCGCGGCGTTCGCGGACGCTCCGGTCGACTTCGCGGTCGTCGAGACCGGCATGGGCGGCACCTGGGACGCGACGAACATCGCGGACGGCACGGTCGCCGTGATCACGCCGATCTCCCTCGACCACACCGAGTATCTGGGGCCGGACGTCGAGACGATCGCCGGGGAGAAGGCGGGCATCATCAAGCCGGGCGCGACGGCGGTCCTGGCGCAGCAGCCGCTGGCCGCCGCCGAGGTGCTGGTCAGGCATGCGGCGGAGGTCGGGGCCACCGTGGCGCGCGAGGGGCTGGAGTTCGGCGTGCTGCACCGCGAGCTGGCCATGGGCGGCCAGATGCTCCGGCTGCAGGGCCTCAAGGGCGTCTACCAGGACATCTTTCTTCCGCTGTACGGCGCGCACCAGGCGGGCAACGCGGCCTTGGCTCTCGCGGCCGTGGAGGCTCTCACCGCAGGCGATGATCCGCTCGACGAGGAGCTGGTGCGGCAGGCGTTCGCGGAGGTCTCCAGCCCCGGGCGGCTGGAGGTCATACGGCGCGGGCCGACGGTACTGGTGGACGCCGCGCACAACCCGGGCGGCATGGAGGCGAGCGTCGAGGCGGTCAGCGAGTCGTTCGGGTTCACCCGTCTCATCGCCGTCGTCGCGGTCATGGGGGACAAGGACGTGGACACGATCCTGGAGCTTCTGGAGCCGATCGTCGAAGAGATCGTGGTGACGCGCAACTCGTCCCCGCGCTCCATGGACGTGGCCGAGCTGGCCGAGCGCGCCGAGGGCATGTTCGGCCCCGAGCGGGTGCACCGCGCCGACCGGCTCGACGGGGCCATCGACACGGCCATGGGGCTCGCCGACCAGGGCGACGAGTTCGGCTCCGGCGTACTCATCACCGGCTCCGTCGTGACCGCGGGCGACGCCCGCATCCTCCTGAAGGCGACCCGATGACCTCCCCAGAGCCGGACGCCCCCGAGCGCGCGCGGGTGACCTCCTCACAAGCCCCGGGCGATCTCGCCCCTGGCCCTGCACCCTCCCGAAAGCCGCGACCCGCTGAACGCGGACGGACGGTCGCGGAGGAGCGCTATTCCGCTGGGGGTGAGCCGGGAAGTTCGAGTGGACCGGCTCCCGCCGGGGTGGTTCGGCGGCGACCCGGAAGCCGTCATCTGGTGACGGCGCGGCGGCTTCGGAGGGGCTGCGGCGTGCTGAGGGCGGGCGGACGGCCGCGGAAGGTGAGTCGGTGATGGCGGGGGAGTCCAGCATGTCAGGGGAGAAGACGGTTGCCGGTGGGGGCGGGCGGTTCAAGGTCACGCCTGGGATGCGGCGGCTCGGGGCGAGCGTGTTGGGGATGGAGGCGATCGTCCTCGGGCTGGTGACGCCGGTGGCGATCGTGATCAACAAGGTGTCGCCAGGGGTGGCCGTGACGGTCGGGCTGGGGCTCGCGGTGGCGTGCGTCGTGGTGGCGGGCATGCTGAAGCGGCCCTTCGCCTACATCGCGGGCAGCGTGGTGCAGGTCCTGGCCATCGCGACCGGGTTCCTCGTCCCGATCATGTTCTTCCTCGGCGTGGTGTTCGCCGCGCTGTGGATCACGGCGATATTCGTCGCTCGGCGTGTCGAGGGCGTGACTTAACGCTAAAGTCGGCCGGTATGGCCGTCCCCCCAATCCAGGCCACGGGCCTCACGGCTCTCGGCCGGGTCAATCGCATACCGCTCGTGCTCGACGTGATCGTCGGGCTGCTGACCGCCGTCGCCCTTCCGCTGGCGATGGTGGCCGTCCCGAACACCATCTCGGTGGTCTCCGCCCTGCTGCCTCCGGACATCGCCGGGGTCGGCGTCCTGCGCGCCCACGGGCTCGCCCTGCCGGTGATGCTCTGCGTGGTGCCGCTCACCGCCGCGGCGCTCGGGCGGTTCTCACCCGCCCCCGTCCTGCTCGCGGGACTGGTGCTGCTGGGCGTGGCCGACGTGGCCGGAGGCTACGCCGGCTCGGCCGTGGCGGTCGGGGTCCTCAGGGCCCTGCACGGCGCGGCCGCGGGCATGCTCGTCCCCGCCACTCTCGCCGCCTGCCGGGGACGGTCCGCCTCCTCGCGCGGGGTGCTGGTCTCCGTCTGGGCGGCGGCCCTGGCGGGGGCCCTACTGACCGCTCAGGCGCTGGCGCTGTGGCCGCTGGACCAGGTGACGTCGTGGCGGGTCACGCTGCAGCCGTACCCGATGCTGACGGGGGTGGCGCTCGCGCTGGCCGCGGCCTACTTCGCGATCAGCCGTCTCACCGGAGAGGACGCCCGGACCGCGGAGGACGGTCGGTCGGTGCGGGTGCTGTTCACGCTGGGCCCTTCCGCCGGCGTCGCGCTGCTCGCTCTCGGCACCACGTTCGGGTGGCCGCCGTGGTCGATCGTCGTGGCCGCCGCGGTGGCGGTGGCGGTGCTGCTGACGCCGGCGTGCGCGGGGCGGGCCGGAGGGCCGGCAGGGCGGGCGCTCGCGTTCGTGATGGTCGCCGTCGGCCTGGTGGTGCTGCCGACGGCCGCGCAGGTCACCTACGTGGAGCTGGGCGGCCTCGGCGGGCCGGGGCTGTCGGGCCTGTGGGCGCCGTTCGGGCTGGCCGTGCTGCTCGTGCTGGCCACCTGCTTCGTCCCGCGGGTCGCGGGCCGGTTCGGTGAGGTTCCGGCGTCCAAGCTCGCCGCCGGAGGGCTGGTGGCCATGGTGGCCGGGCTGTGCGCGATCCGGCTGCTGGTGCCGGCGCCTTCGGGCATGCCGCTGCTCGTGCCGTTCGTGCTGCTCGCGGGCGGCGCGGCGGTGGCGGTCGCGTCGGCCGTCCGCGCGGTGCCCTTGTCCACGGCGTTGTCCGCCCTGTCCCTCTGCCTGCCGGCCGTTCTCAGCGGCTTCCTGCTCGGAACGGGTATCCAAGTGGAACGATTGCATGCGCTCAGCACGTCGGGTGAGGTCACCTCGCAGGCGATGGCCGACGGGTTCGTCGAGGCGCTGCACGTCTGGGCGCTGGTCGCCGGGTTCGCCGTGGTCGTCATCCTGGTACTGGGGGCGGTGCTGGCGACCCGCTCGGCCGATCGGGCCCTGGGGGACGTCCCGGCCGACGCCGTGACCGACGTCCCGCCGCGGGGAATGGAGGACGGCGCGGACGAGGGCGGTCACGACCGGGCGGCGGCCGGCGCGGCGACCGACGCGGCGACCGGCGCGGCCGGCGGGTCCGCGGGCCCGGAGGAGGCGGGCCGGGCGGCGGGCGAGGAGGACGCCGGCGGCGGCCCGGAGACGTCGATGATCCCGGTGGTGCCCGCGCCCACCCGGTCCCCCGAGGCGGGCGGCGGCGAGGACGGCCGGGAAGGGGACGGCGAGGGGTCCGCGGGCCGGTAAGCTGCGCACACGCTTCCCCTCTCGCCGGCCGTCTCGCGTGGCGCCTGGCGTTGACAATGAAGGAGATTCCCGTGTCCGAGCGCACGCTTGTCCTGATCAAGCCCGACGGTGTCCGCCGCGGCCTCATCGGTGACGTGATCGCCCGCGTGGAGCGCAAGGGCCTCAAGGTCGTGGCCTTGGAACTTCGCACGCTCGACGTGGAGACGGCCAAGGCGCACTACGCCGAGCACGCGGAGAAGCCCTTCTTCGGCGAGCTCGTCGAGTTCATCACCTCCGGGCCGCTGGTGGCCCTGGTGCTGGAGGGGCCGCGCGCGATCGAGGCGTTCCGCTCGCTGGCCGGCGCCACCGACCCGGTGAAGTCGGCGCCGGGCACGATCCGCGGCGACCACGCGCTGGAGATCGGCGAGAACGTCGTGCACGGCTCCGACTCGCCGGAGTCGGCCGCCCGCGAGGTCAAGCTCTTCTTCCCCGACCGTTTCTGAGCGATGGACGTTCCCGGCTCCCGCGAGGGCCGGGTGGGACGGGCCCCGGCGCGCACGGCGCGCCGGGGCCCGTTCGTTGGAGGGTGTTTCCGCAGGTCCCCGCCGTGTGATCAGGTGAGTGCGACAAGATTTTCCCCGGCGGGGCGGCTCGTTGCCCGCGCGAGTGGGTACGTTCCGTTACGATTCGAATGCGAATCGTAATCTCTCGCGAACGACCTGTAGGAAGGTTTCCTTCCCCATGGGCAGCAAGCTGGCATTCCTCGGCCGTGACATGGCCGTCGACCTCGGCACCGCCAACACGTTGGTGTACGTGCGGGGGCGCGGCATCGTGCTCAACGAGCCGT
The DNA here is from genome assembly GCF_014200435.1 of Sphaerisporangium krabiense. Lineage (NCBI taxonomy): Bacteria > Bacillati > Actinomycetota > Actinomycetes > Streptosporangiales > Streptosporangiaceae > Sphaerisporangium > Sphaerisporangium krabiense. Next base: position 61,125 of record NZ_JACHBR010000002.1, read on the forward strand.
CGGTGGTGGCGATCAACACGACCACCGGCAAGATCGTGGCAGTGGGCATCGAGGCCAAGAGGATGATTGGCCGGACGCCCGGGAACATCGTGGCGATACGCCCGCTGAAGGACGGCGTGATCGCCGACTTCGACGTCACGGAGCGCATGCTCCGCTATTTCATCCAGCGCGTGCACAAACGGCGGCACTTCGCCAAGCCGCGCATCATCGTCGCCGTCCCGAGCGGGATCACCGGCGTCGAGCAGCGGGCCGTCAAGGAGGCCGGCTACCAGGCCGGGGCGCGCCGGGTGTACATCATCGAGGAGCCGATGGCCGCCGCGATCGGCGCGCGGCTGCCCGTCCACGAGCCGACCGGCAACATGGTGGTCGACATCGGCGGCGGCACCACCGAGGTCGCGATCATCTCCATGGGCGGCATCGTGACCAGCCAGTCGATCCGCGTGGGCGGCGACGAGCTGGACCAGGCCATCATCGCGTTCGCCAAGAAGGAGTACTCCCTGATGCTCGGGGAGCGCACCGCCGAGGAGATCAAGATCGCGATCGGCTCCGCCTGCCCGATGGGGGACGACTGTCACGCCGAGATCCGCGGCCGTGACCTGGTCACCGGCCTGCCGAAGACGATCGTGGTGTCGGCGGACGAGATCCGCAAGGCGACCGAGGAGCCGCTGAAGTCCATCATCGACGCGGTGAAGTCGACGCTGGACAAGTGCCCGCCCGAGCTGTCCGGCGACCTGATGGACCGGGGTGTGGCCCTCACCGGCGGCGGGGCGCTGCTGAAGGGCATGGACGACCGTCTGCGCGACGAGACCGGCATGCCGATCCATCTCGTGGAGAACGCCCTGGACTCGGTGGCGCTCGGCTCGGGCAAGTGCGTCGAGGAGTTCGAGGTCCTGCAACAGGTCCTGGTGCCCGAACCGAGACACTGACCACATCGATGGAGCCGAGAGACCGATGAGGGATACGCGCCGTGCGCGGTTGATCCTTGGCCTGCTGCTGGCCGCGGCGCTCGTCCTGATCACCGTCGACCACCGCCAGCGCGACGACTCCCTGTTCGAGCCGGTGCGCTCGCTGGCGTCATCGCTGTTCGGCGTGGCCGAGCGTGCCGGGACGAACGTGGTGGGGCCGATGGGCGACCTCGTCGACACCTACGCCTCCGCCGGCGAGTACAAGCGGCAGATCGCGGCGGTGCGCGCGGAGAACTCCCGCCTGCGGCGCGAGCTGACCGCGCGCACGCTCGACCGGCAGCGGTCCGAGCAGCTCACGCGCATGCTCGGGCTGTCGGGCCTCGGCGGGTACCGCGTGGTCGCGGCCCAGGTGATCGCGAGGCGCGGCGTCCCGGGGTTCGAGGAGGCGGTCGAGATCGACGCGGGGTCGGGCGACGGCGTGCGGCCGGACATGACCGTGCTGAACGGGGACGGCCTGGTGGGGCGGATCGCCCACACCGGGCCCGGCACCTCCACGGTGGTCCTGCTGACCGATCCGGCCTCGACGGCGGGGGCGCGCATGGAGGGCGGCAACCAGGTGGGCGTGGTGACGGGCCTCGGCCCGGCCGCGGAGAGCCGTCTGATCCGCTTCCGGTTGCTGGACTCGGCGGCGTCGCTGTCGGCGGGGCGCCGCATCGTGAGCTTCGGGTCGGAGAACGGCGTGCCGTACGCGCCGGGCCTGCCGGTGGGGGTGATCGAACGCGTGGAGCCGACGCCGGGCGAGCTGACCCGGGTGGCCTACGCCAGGCCGTTCGTCGACTTCGCGGCGCTGGACGTGGTCGGGGTGGTCGTGAAGGCGCCGCGCCGCGATCCACGGGACGCCATGCTCCCGCCCGCGCCTCCGCCGCCCAAGAAGCAGGCCCGCGCGCCCGCTCCTCCCGCCGCGCCGCCCCCCTCGGCGCCGGCCCCCGCGCCCTCGCCGTCCGCGACGACGCGCGAGGACCGCCGGGAGGAGCGCCGGGGTGAGCCCCGGGACGAACGACGGGACGGGCGGCAGGAGGAGCGCCGCGAGGAGAGGCGGGAAGAGCGGCGCGGCGAGCGGCGGGAGGACCCCGGCGAGCGACCACGGCGCGAGGAGGACGGCGAGGCGAGGCGGCGCGGCGCGCACGCCCGGCACGCCCCGCCGGCCCGCCGGGCGCCACGGGCCCACCGGCCCGCGCGCGAGAAGCGTGACGGACATGACGGCCGTGCGGGGCACGGGCGGGACCGAGCGGGCGGGAGGACGTGACACAGTGCTCCGAGCGATCACGGCGGTGCTGCTCGCCGGCCTCATCATGATCGTGCAGGTGAGCATCGTGAACCGCCTCCCCCTTCCCGGGGGTGGAGCCCCTGACCTGGTGCTCCTCGGCGTGGTGATGTTCGCCCTGGCACGCGGGCCGGTGCCCGGGGCCGCCGCGGGCTTCGCCATGGGCCTGGCCGCCGACGTGCTGCCGCCCTCGGCGCACGTCATGGGCCAGTACGCGCTGGTGTTCTGCCTGGTGGGCTACGCGGTGGGGCGTGCCGCCGAGCGGGCGCCGGGGGCGTCGGCGGTCACGGTGATCGTCGCGGTCATGGTCGCGCCGCTCCTGGCGGCCGGGGTCGGCGGGCTGCTCGGCGACCCGCGGGCCGACTGGCACACGCTGCCGCGCGTGTGGCCGGTCCTGGTCATGTACAACCTGGCGGTCGCGGCGGCGGTGTTCTGGGGGGTCTCGCGGTTCTCCGCGCGCCGCCACCGGCGCGAGGCCGTCCCCACGGGGGCCTACCCGGTTCGGAGGCACGTGTGACCCGTGTCCGCGCCCGGCTGGTCGTGCTGCAGTTCCTGGTCCTGACGCTGCTGGCGGTGCTGACCGTGCGGCTGTGGCAGGTGCAGGTCGTGCACGGGTCGCAGTTCGTGGTCGCGGCGACCGAGACCCGCACCCGCGACGTCATCGTCCCGGCCGTGCGCGGGCAGATCCTGGACGCCTCGGGGCGTCCCTTGGTGCGCAACCGCGCCTCGCTGGTGGTCTCGGTGGACCGCGCCGAGTTCGAGCGCATGCGAGACGGCGGCGCCGCGGTGCTGAAACGCCTCGGGGCGGTGCTGGGCCGTCCGCTGAAGGAGCTGCGCCAGCGCATCCGCCCGTGCGGGCCGAAGGTGCACCGTCCGTGCTGGCCCGGCTCCCTCTACTCGCAGATCCCCATCGACGACGACGTCTCCACCCGGCAGGCCCTGCAGATCCTGGAGCGCCAGGAGGACTTCCCAGGGGTCGTCGCCGAGGTGCAGGCCGTCCGCGACTATCCCCTCGGGACGGGCGCGTCCCAGACGCTCGGCTACCTGCAGCCGGTCACCGAGGAGGAGCTGAAGAAGCGCTCCAAGCTCAAGGCGAACTTCTCCGGCGTCGACCTGGTCGGCAGGGACGGCCTGGAGTACGTCTACGACGAGGCGTTGCGCGGCCAGTCCGGCCTGCGCCGGGTCCAGGTCGACCGCATGGGCAAGGTGCTCGGCGTCGAGCGGCAGACCTCGCCCGTGCCCGGCGACGTGCTGATCACGAACATGGACGTCAACGTGCAGAAGGCCGTGGACGCGGCGCTGGCCAAGGCCATGAAGAGCGCGCCGAGCGCGGACGGCGCCGCCGCGGTGGTGCTGGACGTGCGGACCGGCGGGGTGGTCGCGATCGGCAGCATGCCGACCTACGATCCCTCGGTCTGGGCGGGCGGCATCTCCGAGAAGGACTACCAGCACCTGCTGTCGGAGAAGGCGGGCCTGCCGCTGATCTCCCGCGCGACCCACGGCCAGTACGCGCCCGGCTCGACGTTCAAGGTCTCCTCGGTGTCGGCGATGGTCAGGGACGGCTACCCCTTGCACGGCAAGTACGACTGCCCGGGGGTGTTCGACGTCGCGGGCACGGCGTTCCACAACTTCCACGGCATCCCCCTCGGCGTGCTCGATCTTCACACGGCCCTGGTGAAGTCCTGCGACACGATCTTCTACAAGGCGGCCTACGAGATGTGGCAGCGGGACGGCGGCCTCACCCCCGTCCGCCGCCCCAAGGAGCCGATGACCAACACCGCCAAGGCGTTCGGGTTCGGCAGGAGGACCGGCATCGACCTTCCCGGCGAGGTGCCCGGGCGCATCCCGGGCCGGGCCTGGAAGAAGCAGATGTGGGACGCCACCCACCACCTGAGCTGCCAGCGCGCCAAGACCGGCTATCCCGAGGTGGAGAAGAAGAACCCCGGCCGGGCGGCCTACCTCAAGAGGCTCGCCCACGAGAACTGCGTGGAGGGCATGCAGTGGAAGGCCGCCGAGGCCGCCAACCTCTCCATCGGGCAGGGGGACGTACTGGTGACGCCGCTGCAGCTGGCCGCCGCCTACGCCGCCCTGGTCGGGGACGGCAAGCTGCGCAGCCCGCGCATCGCCAAGGCGATCGTGCGGCCGGACGGCAGCCACGTCGAGGAGATCAAGGCCCCGGTGACGGGACGGCTTCCGGTCGACAAGGGCACCCGTGACTACATCCGCAAAGCGCTGAGCGAGGTGACCTCGGACGGCACGGCGGCGGGCGCGTTCGGCGGCTTCCCGATGGACGTGGTGAAGATCGGCGGCAAGACCGGCACGGCGGAGGTGTACGGCAAGGAGGACACCTCCTGGTTCGCCTCCTTCGCGCCCGCCGCCGATCCGCGCCTGGTGGTCGTCGTCACGGTGTCGCAGGGCGGCCAGGGCGCCATGGCCGCGGCCCCGGCGGCGCGCGAGATCTGGGAGGCCATCTACGGCATCAAGGGCCCGCCGGCCCTGCCCGGCGGCAAGCCGGTCGCGCGCCTGCCGAAGATCAGGAGCGACGGGACGGTGGCGGAGTGAACCAGGCCCTGGTCCCGCGGAACCGCTCCCTGATGCGCAGGGCCGTCGGCGCGCAGTCGGCGGTGTGGCGGGCCGACGGCGTGCTGCTGGTCGCGGCGATGGCGCTGTCGGTCATCGGCACGCTGCTGGTGTGGTCCTCCACCCGTACCTGGGCGGCGGGCGCGCCGACGGGCATGGTCATGAAGCACGTGCTCAACCTGGTCATCGGCTGGGTGCTGTGCGGCATCGCGGCCCTGGCCGACCAGCGGACGCTGCGCATCTACGCCCCGGCGGTGTACGGGGTGGCGCTGCTCGGGCTGCTCGCGGTGATCACCCCGCTGGGGTCCACGATCAACGGGTCGCACTCGTGGATCCTGCTCGGCGGCGGGTTCGCCGTCCAGCCGTCGGAGCTGGCCAAGCCCGCGCTGATCCTCATGCTGTGCGCGCTGCTGGCCGAGCCCGCGCCCGGCACCGACCGGCCGCGCCCGCTGGACCTGCTGCTCGCCATGGCCGCCGCCGCGATCGCCATGGGGCTGGTCATGCTCCAGCCCGACTTCGGCACCACGATGGTGCTCGCCGTGATCACCGCCGCGTCCCTGATCTTCGCGGGCCTGCGCAAGCGCTACATCGTGGCGCTGGCCGCGGTGGCGGGGGCGGGCGCCGCGGCCGTGTGGCTGTTCGGCCTGCTCAAGCCGTATCAGATCGCCCGGTTCACCGCGTTCATCGACCCCGCCAACGACCCGCGCGGCGCCGGGTACAACAGCACCCAGTCGCTGATCGCCATCGGCTCGGGCGAGCTGTTCGGCAAGGGCCTGTTCCACGGCGGGCAGACCACCGGCAGGTTCGTCCCCGAGCAGCACACCGATTTCATCTTCACCGTCGTGGGGGAGGAGTTCGGGTTCCTCGGCTCGGTCGCCGTCGTCGCGCTGCTGGGCGTGATCCTCCTGCGGGGGCTGCGCATCGCCCGGCAGTGCGAGGACCGCTTCGGGGCGCTGGTCGTGGGCGGGATCGTCTGCTGGTTCGCCTTCCAGACCTTCGTCAACGTGGGCATGACGATCGGCATCATGCCGATCACCGGCGTCCCGCTGCCGTTCGTGTCCTACGGCGGGACGGCGACGTTCGCCAACATGATCGCCCTGGGCCTGCTGCAGGCCGTCCACATCCGCGAGCGGGCGTTCTGACCACCCTGGGACGCGCTGGCGCGAGGCGTGGCGCACAGGAACTACCCTTGGTGTCATGTCTGTCGAGTCGCTGTTTCCCCGTCTGGAACCGCTTCTGCCCAGGGTGCAGAAGCCGATCCAGTACGTAGGGGGTGAGCTGAATTCGACCGTCAAGGACTGGGACGAGGCGAGCGTCCGCTGGGCGCTCATGTACCCCGACGCCTACGAGGTGGGCCTGCCCAACCAGGGCGTCCAGATCCTCTACGAGATCCTCAACGAGCTCCCCGGCACCCTCGCCGAGCGCACCTACGCCGTCTGGCCCGATCTCGAGGCCCTCATGCGCGAGCACGGGGTGCCGCAGTTCACGGTCGACGGCCACCGGCCGGTGCGCGCCTTCGACGTGCTCGGCGTGTCCTTCTCCACCGAGCTCGGCTACACCAACCTGCTGACCGCGCTCGACCTGGCCGGCATCCCGCTGGTCGCCGCCGACCGCGGTGAGGACGATCCGGTCGTCCTGGCGGGCGGGCACGCCGCGTTCAACCCCGAGCCCATCGCCGACTTCCTGGACGCCGCCGTGCTCGGCGACGGCGAGCAGATCTGCATCGCCATCTCCGAGGTCGTCCGCGAGTGGAAGGACGAGGGCCGCCCCGGCGGGCGCGACGAGCTGCTCCTGCGCCTCGCCTCCACCGGCGGCGTCTACGTGCCGAAGTTCTACGACGTCGAGTACCACGCGGACGGCCGCATCAAGCGCGTCGCGCCGAACCGCTCGGGCGTGCCGTGGCGGGTGCAGAAGCACACGGTGATGGATCTCGACGAGTGGCCCTACCCCAAGAAGCCGCTGGTCCCGCTGGCCGAGACGGTCCACGAGCGCTTCAGCGTCGAGATCTTCCGCGGGTGCACGCGCGGCTGCCGGTTCTGCCAGGCCGGCATGATCACCCGCCCGGTGCGCGAGCGGTCGATCACGACGATCGGCGACATGGTCGAGGTCGGGCTGAAGGAGTCCGGCTTCAACGAGGTCGGCCTGCTGTCGCTGTCCAGCGCCGACCACTCCGAGATCGCCGACGTCGCCAAGGGCCTGGCCGACCGCTACGAGGGGAGCGACGTCGGCCTCTCGCTGCCGTCCACCCGCGTCGACGCCTTCAACATCGACCTGGCCAACGAGTTCTCGCGCAACGGCCGCAGGTCCGGCCTGACCTTCGCGCCCGAGGGCGGGTCCGAGCGCATGCGCAAGGTGATCAACAAGATGGTCACCGAGGAAGACCTGATCCGCACCGTCACCGCCGCCTACGGCCAGGGCTGGCGTCAGGTCAAGCTGTACTTCATGTGCGGCCTGCCCACCGAGACCGACGAGGACGTCCTCGGCATCGCCGACCTGGCCAAGAAGGTCATCAAGGCCGGTCGCGAGGCCACCGGCACGCGCGACATCCGCTGCACGGTCTCCATCGGCGGGTTCGTGCCGAAGCCGCACACCCCGTTCCAATGGGCCGCCCAGTGCGACCACGAGACCGTCGACGCCCGGCTGCGCAAGCTCAGGGACGCCCTGCGCTCCGACAAGGAGTACGGCAGGGCCATCGGCTTCCGCTACCACGACGGCCAGCCCTCGATCGTCGAGGGCCTGCTGTCGCGGGGCGACCGGCGGGTCGGCGCGGTCGTGCGGGCCGTCTGGGAGGACGGCGGCCGGTTCGACGGCTGGAGCGAGCACTTCTCCTACGACCGGTGGATGTCCTGCGCCGAGCGGGCGTTCGCCGGGCAGCCCGTGGACGTCGGCTGGTACACCACCCGCGAGCGCGAGGAGGTCGAGGTCCTCCCGTGGGACCACCTGGACGCCGGCCTCGACCGCGAGTGGCTCTGGCAGGACTGGCAGGAGGCCGTCGGCGGCGCCGAGGTCGAGGACTGCCGGTGGACTCCCTGCTACGACTGCGGGGTCTGTCCCACCATGGGCACCGAGATCCAGATCGGCCCGACGGGGAGAAAGCTGCTCCCGCTGACGGTCGTCTGACCCGCCGAACGGAAGCAAACACCGCCCGTAACCGTTGCACCCTGTAGGCCGTCGCGCCACCCCGGCCCCCGGGCCGGGACAGGGAGGGCCACCAGGCTCATATCCTGGGACGACGGCCACGGCAGCGACACAGGAAAGGATCACTTAGCTGAAGAACCCCGTTCCTGATGGGCCCCCGCCCGCGCCGGTGGTGCAACGCCTTCGGGTGCGTTACGCCAAGCGTGGCCGCCTGCGGTTCACCAGCCACCGAGACGTCACGCGCGCCATCGAGCGCGCGGTGCGCAGGGCCGGCATCCCCGTCGGCTTCAGCGCGGGATTCACCCCCCATCCGAAGATCTCATACGCCGGCGCAGCCCCCACCGGGGTGGCCAGCGAAGCCGAATATCTGGAGATCGGCGTCGTCACGACCTGCGCGCCGGACCGGTTGCGCGGCGAGCTCGACGCCTCACTGCCGCCCGGCCTTGACGTGCTGGACGTCGTGGAGTCGGCCGGCGGAAGCCTGGCCGAGCGGCTGCAGGGTTCGATCTGGGAGGCCCGCCTTCCCGGGACCGAGGCGGCCGAGGCCGCCGAGGCCGCCGCGCGGTTCATGGCGGCGGACCGCGTCGAGGTCGAACGCCTGACCAAGAAGGGCCCGCGCCGTTTCGACGCGCGCGAGGCGGTCGTCTCGCTGACGGCCGAGGACGCCGCGGCTCAGGCGGCTCGCCAGGGAACGGGTGAAACGGCGGACCGGGAGCCCGGCCCGCCATGTGCGATACTTCGTATGGTTGTTCGGCACGTTACGCCCGCCGTTCGACCCGACGACGTGCTCACGGGGCTGCGTCTCGTGGCCGCCTTCGCGCCGCCGTCACCACCACTGGTGACCAGGCTGGCGCAGGGTCCGCTGGAGGCGCGCACCGGTGCAATGGCCGACCCGCTCGACCCGGACCGCGACGCTCGCGGCGGCGAGCCGGGACCGGCCGTGCGGCATGTCGAAGACCACCGATAGGACTTGGCGCCGGGCCCCGCGGCCTGGCGCACAGCGAGAGACGAGAGCTCCCGCGCGGCGCGGAGACGCGCCCGGGAGCTGACGGGAGAACGCCCGCATGCTCGACAACGAGCCCATCGTCGGGGCCCTCGGCCCCGACGGGGATACAACATCACACCAAGAGACCAAGCCGGTCCGGCGCCGCCGCGCGGCGAGCCGTCCGGCCGGCCCGCCGCCGGAGGAGTCCGAGATCGGCGCCGGTCCGACGGACCGGTCCGCGGCGGAGACGCCCGCCGCGGAGACCGCGCAGGCCCCGGCGGAGGTGACCGCACAGGATCCGGGGCAGCCCGCCGGGGACGCCCCCGCGGAGGCGGCGCCGGTCAAGCGCACCCGGGCCCGCACCACCAGGAAGGCCGCCGAGGCCGCCGAGGGCGAGGCTCCCGCCGCCAAGCCCGCGAGGACGTCCCGGGCCAAGGCCGCCAAGGACGCCGCCGAGGGCGAGGACGAGGCCGCGCCCGTCAAGCGCACCCGCACACGTACCACGAGGAAGGCCGCGGAGGCCGCCTCCGCCGAGCCGCAGGCCGTCGCCGAGACGCCCGCCGCCGTGGCCGAGCCCGCCGCGACCACCGGGGGCGAGGAGCCCGCCGAGGCCACGCCGGCCCGCCGCAGGCGCACCCGCAAGACCGCCGAGACGGCGGCCCCGGACGTCCTCCAGGCCCCCGAGCCCGGTGCGGCGCCGGCGGAACGATCCAGCGTCCAGGCCGCGGCCAGGGCGGAGGTCGCCGCCGCGATCGCCGAGTCGATGCCGGTGAACGAGCCTCTGGACGACGAGCCGGTCGGCGAGGACGTCGACGACATCGCGGACGCCGAAGGGGCCGGGACCGGCGAGGACCAGGGCCAGCGGCCGCTGTTCACCGACCCGTTCGGGCTCGGCGCGCTCGCCGAGGCCCGCGCCGCCGCGCCCGCCGTCACCTTCCAGGCCCCCGCGGCGGTCTTCCAGCCGGTCTTCCAGGCGCCCGAGCCGCGCGCGGCCGTGCCGCCCGTCGTGCTCCCGCCGCAGCAGCGCGCCGAGCCCGCCGACGAGCAGGCCGAGGAGCCGGAGGACTCCGCCGAGAGCACCCAGGACGAGGACGACCAGGACGACGAGCAGGGCGGCCGTCGCCGTCGCCGTCGCCGTGGCGGCCGCGGCCGGGGCAGGACCCGCGAGCACGACGAGGGCGAGGACGGCGAGGACTTCGACGAGGACGCCCGGCCCGCCGCGGCCGAGGCCGCCGAGGGGTCCGCCGACGCCGACGCCCAGCGCCGCGACAAGGACGACCAGGAGGACGACGACGACGCCGGCTCCTCCTCGCGCCGTCGCCGCCGCCGTCGCCGCAGGGGTGGGGACGAGGCCGAGGCGGCCTCCGACGATCCGCCGAACACCGTCACCCGCATCCGCGCCCCGCGCGCCGGCCGCCCCACCTCGGTGGACGAGGTGCAGGGCTTCCGCGGCTCCACCCGCCTTGAGGCCAAGAAGCAGCGCCGCCGCGAGGGCCGCGAGCAGGGCCGCCGCCGCCCGCCGGTGATCACCGAGTCGGAGTTCCTGGCCCGCCGCGAGTCGGTCGAGCGCGTCATGGTCGTGCGCCGCCAGGGCGGGCGCACCCAGATCGCGGTGCTGGAGGACGGCGTGCTCGTCGAGCACTACGTCGACCGCGAGGCGTCGCAGTCCTACGTCGGCAACGTCTACCTGGGCAAGGTCCAGAACGTCCTGCCGTCCATGGAGGCGGCGTTCATCGACATCGGCAAGGGCCGCAACGCCGTGCTGTACGCCGGTGAGGTCAACTTCGACACCGCCGGGCTGGAGGGCCAGCCCAAGCGCATCGAGGCGGCGCTGAAGTCGGGCCAGTCGGTGCTCGTCCAGGTCACCAAGGACCCGATGGGGCACAAGGGCGCCCGCCTGACCAGCCAGATCAGCCTGCCGGGCCGCTACCTCGTGTACGTGCCCGACGGTTCGATGACCGGCATCAGCCGCAAGCTCCCCGACAAGGAGCGCACGCGTCTGAAGACGATCCTGAAGAAGGTCATGCCGGAGAACGCCGGGGTGATCGTCAGGACCGCCGCGGAGGGCGCCTCCGAGGACGAGCTCGACCGGGACGTGGCCCGCCTGTCGGCGCAGTGGGAGAACATCCAGCGCAAGGCCAAGTCGGCCAGCCCGCCCGAGCTGCTGTACTCCGAGCCGGACCTGACGATCCGCGTGGTCCGCGACGTCTTCAACGAGGACTTCTCCTCGCTGGTGGTGTCCGGCGACGAGGCGTGGGGCACGGTGGACGAGTACGTCCACTACGTCGCGCCGCACCTGGCCGACCGGCTCACCAAGTGGGAGGACGGCGACGTGTTCGCCGCCTACCGCATCGACGAGCAGATCGCCAAGGCCATGGAGCGCAAGGTGTGGCTGCCGAGCGGCGGCTCGCTGGTGATCGACCGCACCGAGGCCATGACGGTCGTGGACGTCAACACCGGCAAGTTCACCGGCCAGGGCGGCAACCTGGAGGAGACGGTCACCAAGAACAACCTGGAGGCGGCCGAGGAGATCGTCCGCCAGCTCAGGTTGCGCGACATCGGCGGCATCATCGTCGTCGACTTCATCGACATGGTGCTGGAGAGCAACCGCGACCTGGTGCTCCGGCGCATGCTGGAGTGCCTGGCCCGCGACCGCACCAAGCACCAGGTGGCCGAGGTCACCTCGCTGGGCCTGGTGCAGATGACGCGCAAGCGGGTCGGCCAGGGCCTGCTGGAGGCCTTCTCCACGCCGTGCGAGTGCTGCAACGGGCGCGGGCTGATCGTCTCGACCGAGCCGGTCGACGGCAAGCCCGAGCCACGGGGCACGCAGGGCAAGATGGCGATCGAGAAGGCGGTGGCCGAGAAGCTGGAGAAGGCCAAGTCCGACGCCGACAAGATCCTCAAGGAGGGGGCGGCCGGTGTGGCGGTCGCGGCCAACGGCGAGGGCGGCCGGGACAGCGTGACCGGCGCGCTCGGCGGCTCAGAGGACGGCGCCGTCCAGGCGTCCGCCCGGGGGCGCCGCCGCTCGCGGAAGGTCACCAGGCCTGCCGGGCCGGCCGAATAGGCCGGCCCTCCGGCGTAACCGTCCGGTTCGACCAAGAGACCCGCGATCCGGTATCCTGGTCAATCGGTGCGTCCGGTGGCGCGCTCAGCTACGCGCGCCTGCTCGGTTCGCCGGTCGTGTTATATCGACGGGAGCTGGACGCAAGAGGCGCAGCGTTCAGCAGCAATCAGCCAGGAGAAGGGTTCCGCGGTGTACGCGATCGTTCGTTGCGGCGGCAGGCAGCAGAAGGTCTCCGTCGGTGACGTCCTCGAGGTGGACAAGGTCGCCGGTGAGGTCGGCTCCACGGTGTCGCTGTCGCCGGTGCTCGTCGTCAACGACGGCGATGTCACCACAGACGCAGCCACGCTTGGCAAGTACGAGGTGACCGCCGAGATCCTCGGCGAGACCAAGGGTCCCAAGATCCACATCCTCAAGTACAAGAACAAGACCGGTTACAAGAAGCGCCAGGGTCACCGCCAGCGGTACACCCAGGTGAAGGTGACCGCCATCAACCCCGGGAAGTAGTGGTAGCGAACCATGGCACACAAGAAGGGCGCCTCGTCCACCCGGAACGGCCGTGACTCCAACGCCCAGCGGCTCGGCGTCAAGCGTTTCGGCGGGCAGCTCGTCAACGCCGGAGAGATCATCATCCGGCAGCGCGGCACCCACTTCCACCCGGGTGACAACGTCGGCCGTGGCGGCGACGACACGCTGTTCGCGCTCGTGGCGGGCCACGTGCAGTTCGGCAACAAGCGCGGTCGCCGCGCTGTGAGCATCGTCCCGGCCGCGGAGTAGTTTCCGCCGGACCGGTAATCAGCCCCCGCCGCGGGCGGGGGCCGGCAGTCGCGTTGATGAGGCGGATCGGCTTTCTCGATCCGCCTCATCGTCGTGATGGCGCAGGTCGTACGGCGTCGCAAGAGGTCGTGAGGAGGCGCCCGCGAGCGTGCGGACAGACCGCGGCGTGCCCCGTGAGGGGACGCCGGCGAAGAGGGAGTGACGGTGGCGGAGTTCGTCGACCAAGTGGTCCTGCACATCAAGGCCGGTGACGGGGGCAACGGCTGCGCGTCCGTCCACCGGGAGAAGTTCAAGCCGCTCGGCGGCCCCGACGGGGGCAACGGCGGGCGCGGGGGCGATGTGACCCTCGAGGTGGACCCGAACACCTCCACGCTGCTCGACTACCATCACCGTCCGCACCGCAAGGCCGGCAACGGCAAGCAGGGCATGGGCTCCAACCGCGACGGCGCCACGGGCGAGGACGTCGTGCTCAAGGTCCCGAACGGCACGGTCGTCAAGAACGCCACGACGGGCGAGGTGCTGATCGACCTGGTCGGCGCGGGCACCCGCTACGTCGTCGCCCAGGGCGGCTTCGGCGGCCTCGGCAACGCCGCGCTGGCGTCCACCAAGCGCAAGGCGCCGGGGTTCGCGCTGCTCGGCGAGCCCGGCGACGAGCTGGACGTGGTGCTGGAGCTGAAGACCGTCGCCGACGTGGCGCTGGTCGGGTACCCGAACGCCGGGAAGTCCTCGCTGATCGCGGCGCTGAGCGCCGCCCGGCCCAAGATCGCCGACTATCCGTTCACGACGCTGGTGCCGAACCTCGGCGTCGTCACGGCGGGCGAGACCGTGTTCACCGTCGCCGACGTGCCGGGGCTGATCCCGGGCGCCTCGCAGGGCCGCGGCCTCGGGCACGAGTTCCTGCGCCACGTCGAGCGGTGCTCGACGATCGTCCACGTCCTGGACTGCGCCACCCTGGAGCCCGGCCGGGACCCGCTGAGCGACTTCGAGGTCATCGAGGGCGAGCTGGCCGCCTACGGCGAGCTGCACGACCGCCCGCGCCTGGCCGTGCTGAACAAGGCGGACGTGCCCGAGGCCCGCGAGCTGGCCGAGATGGTGCGCCCCATGCTGGAGGAGCGCGGGCTGCGCGTCTTCACGATCTCCGCGGCCACCCACGAGGGCCTGCGCGAGCTGTCGTTCGCCATGGCCGAGATGGTGGCGGCGGCGCGGGCGGCCAAGCCGATCGAGGAGCCCACGCGGCTGGTCATCCGGCCCCGGCAGTACGGCGACGTCCAGTTCGAGATCCGGCGGATCGACGAGCACACCTTCCAGGTCACCGGCGAGAAGCCCGAGCGGTGGATCCGCCAGACCGACTTCTCCAACGACGAGGCGGTCGGCTATCTGGCCGACCGGCTGGAGCGGCTCGGCATCGAGAAGGCGCTCGGCGAGGCCGGGGCCACCGACGGCGCGGAGGTCGTGATCGGCCCGATGGAGGGCGGCTACGTCTTCGACTGGCATCCCACCCTCGACGCGGCGGCCGTCCCCGGGCCACGGGGCACCGACAACCGCATCGGCTGAGCCCGGCGGGAACGGGGACGACGGACGGGATCGGGGAGCGGTCCCGAGGCGAGTGAAAGGTACGAAGGTGGATAACACCGGCCGGGAGCGGGTCGCGGCGGGGGCACGTCTGGTCGTCAAGGTCGGGTCGTCGTCGCTGACGACGCCGCAGGGCATGATCGACGTGGACCGCGTGGACGCCCTCGTCGACGTCCTCGCCGTCCGGGCCCGCACCGGCACGCAGATCATCCTGGTGTCCTCCGGCGCGATCGCGGCCGGGCTCGGCCCGCTCGGCCTGAGCGCCCGCCCGCGCGACCTGGCGACCCAGCAGGCCGCCGCGTCGGTCGGGCAGGGGGTGCTGGTCGCCCGCTACACCTCCTCCTTCGCCCGCTACGGCCTGCGCGTGGGCCAGGTGCTGCTCACCGCCGACGACATGATGCGCCGCTCCCACCACCGCAACGCCCAGCGCACGCTGGCGCGGCTGCTGGAGCTCGGCATCGTCCCGGTGGTCAACGAGAACGACACCGTCGCCACCGACGAGATCCGCTTCGGCGACAACGACCGCCTGGCCGCGCTCGTCGCCCACCTGCTGCACGCCGACGCGCTCGTGCTGCTGTCGGACGTGGACGCCCTGTACGACGGCGACCCGCGCCAGCCGGGGTCGCGTCGTATCCCCCTGGTCCGCGGGCCCGAGGACCTCGAAGGCGTGGAGCTCGGCAGGTCGGGCCGCGTCGGCACCGGCGGCATGATCACCAAGGTGGAGGCGGCCCGCATCGCCACCGGCGCGGGCGTCCCGGTCGTGCTCACGGCCGCCGCCCACGCCGCCCAGGCCCTGGCCGGGGCGGACGTCGGCACCTGCTTCCAGCCGGACGGCCGCCACCCCGGCACCCGCCTGCTCTGGCTCGCCCACGCCACCACCGGCCGGGGCCGCCTGCACCTGGACGCCGGGGCCGTGGCGGCCGTGGTGGGCCGGCGCATGTCCCTGCTGCCCGCCGGGGTGACGCTCGTGGAGGGCGACTTCGCCGCCGGCGACCCCGTCGACCTGTACAGCCCGCACGGCACGCCGGTGGCCAGGGGGCTGGTCAACTTCGACGCCGCGGAGATCCCCGACCTGCTCGGCCGCTCGACCCGCGAGCTGGCCGCGAGCCTGGGCCCGGAGTACGAGCGCGAGCTGATCCACCGCGACGACATCGTCATACTGGACCCCGTCACCGAGAGCAGGAGCGCGAGGCATGTCTGAGGCCGAGGACTTCGTGAAGGTCGCCCACGCCGCGAGGGAGGCCGCCGCCGCGCTCGCGCCGCTGCCCCGCGCTCCGAAGGACGCCGCGCTGTACGCCGTCGCCGACGCCCTGGTGGCCCGGGCCAAGGAGATCGTCGAGGCCAACGCGCTCGACATCGAGGCCGCGCGGCAGGGCGGCACCGCCGAGGCCATGATCGACCGGCTGCGCCTGGACGAGCGGCGCGTCGAGGCCATCGCCGCCGCCGTCCGCGAGGTCGCCGACCTGCCCGACCCGGTCGGTGAGGTCGTGCGGGGGAGCACGCTGCCGAACGGTCTCGAGCTGCGGCAGGTCCGCGTGCCGCTCGGCGTGGTCGGCATCATCTACGAGGGCCGGCCCAACGTCACCGTCGACGCCGCCGCGCTGTGCCTCAAGAGCGGCAACGCGGTGCTGCTGCGCGGCTCCTCCAGCGCCTACCGCTCCAACTCGGTGCTGGTCACCGTCATGCAGGAGGCCCTCGCCGGCACCGAGGTGCCCGCCGACGCCGTCCAGCTCGTGCCCGGCACCACCCGCGAGTCGGTCAAGCACCTCATGCGCGCCCGCGGCCTGGTCGACGTGCTCATCCCGCGCGGCGGCGCCTCCCTGATCAACACGGTGGTGGAGGAGTCCACGGTGCCGGTCATCGAGACCGGCGTGGGCAACTGCCACGTCTACGTCGACGCCGACGCCGACCTCGGCCTGGCCATGGAGATCCTGGTCAACGCCAAGACCCAGCGTCCGTCGGTGTGCAACGCGGCCGAGACGGTGCTCGTGCACGCGGACGTCGCCGACGCCTTCGTCCCGGCGGCCCTGGCCCGGCTCGCCGCCGAGGGCGTGACCGTCCACGGCGACGAGCGCGTCGCGTCCTACGGCGCCTCCTCGGGGATCGACGTGCGGCCCGCCACCGACGAGGACTTCCAGAAGGAGTACCTCTCGCTGGACATCGCCGCCGCCGTCGTCGACTCGCTGGAGGGCGCCGTCGCGCACATCCGGCGGTACGGCTCGGCGCACACCGACGCCATCGTCACCCGCTCCCAGCGGGCCGCCCGCCGGTTCGTGGCGCGGGTGGACTCGGCGGCGGTGGCGGTCAACGCCTCCACCCGGTTCACCGACGGCGGCGAGTTCGGGTTCGGCGCCGAGATCGGCATCTCCACGCAGAAGCTGCACGCCCGCGGCCCCATGGGCCTGCCCGAGCTCACCTCGACCAAGTGGGTCTACACGGGCGAGGGCCACCTGCGCACCTCCGCCGGCACGGTCATCGCCGTCGAACGCGGCGAGTGACCGGTGTGTCGCTGACGGTGATCGGCGTGCCCCGGTGCTTGACTGGTCCGTCATGGGACTCGTCTTCGCCTTCGGGTACGCCATCGCCGTCGTGGTGGCCGCCGACCGGCTGATGCTGTGGCTGGAGCGCCGCGGACACGTGAACTGGCGGCGCAGGGGGCGCAAGTCCCTGGCGGCGAGCCCCAGCGTCCGTCTGGACAGCCTCTTCGAGGACCGTCCCGGCGGCCGCTAGCCGTCCGGACCCGCGAGCGTGGGCGGGATGCGGCACCTGTCCGGGCATGTCCGGAAGAACCCGCGGCAAGACATCCGGCGCGCCGCCGCAGATTACGGGCGGATCGGCGCTATGGTGGCGTCTCCTATGGGTGGACGGCGAGTGGGCGGCCTTGGAAGGGTCGGCCCGTACTCCATGGTCGAGCGCCTCGGTCGCGGTGGCATGGGCGAGGTCTATCTCGCCGTCGGCAAGCGCGGGGAGAAGGTCGCCGTCAAGATCCTTCGCGACCCGATCGGAGACGATCCCGAGGCGCGATTACGGCTGGACCGCGAGGTGCGGGCGCTGCGGCGGGTGGAGAGCCCGTACGTGGCCAGGGTCCTGGACTGCGACCTGTCCGGCCACCGTCCCTACCTCGTCATGGAACACATCGAGGGGGAGACCCTCCTCGATGCCGTACGGCGTGGCGGGCCGCTGCCGGGCGCCCAGCTGATCGACCTCGCCCGGGGCCTGGCCGCCGCGATCGCCATCATCCACGCGTGCGGGGTGATCCACCGCGACGTCAAACCGGCCAACGTGGTGCTCGGCCCGGACGGCCCCGTGCTGATCGACTTCGGCATCGCGCAGGTGTCGGACGCGACCCGGCTCACGATGACCGGCATGTTCCTCGGCACGCCGGGCTACTCAGCGCCGGAGGTCTTCGCCGAGGAGGAGGTCGGCGAGCCGTCGGACGTCCATTCGTGGGCGGCGACGGTCGCGTTCGCCGCCACCGGGCGCCCGACGTTCGGCGGCGGCACGGTCGAGGCGCAGATGTACGCGGTGCTCGACGGGCGTGCGGACCTGGCCGGCGTCCCCGGCTCGCTGCTGCCGTTGGTGCGGGCCGCGCTGAACCGCCAGCCCGCCAAGCGGCCCACCGCCGCGCTGCTCGCCGACCGGCTGTCCCGCCTGGCCCGCGCCACGGCCTCCTCCCGGCCGCGCGCCGGCACGCGCGACGGCGACACCCTGCGCACCGGCACGCGTGGGGCCGACACGCCGCGCCCTGGCACGCGTGGGGCCGACACGCCGCGCCCTGGGACGCGTGGGGCCGACGCGCCGCGCGCCGACACACCGCGCCCCGGTGCGCGTGCCCGGGGCGAGGAGGCGGCCGTGCGCGCGGAGGAGCCGCCCGCGCGGGAGGACGGGACGGCCGACACGCCGTCCGGCGCGCGCAGGAAGCCTCCGCAGCCGCGCCGCCAGGGCCGCCCGCCGGCGTCCGCGGAGCGCGCCCGGCGCACGCCCGCCGAGGCGGCCGGGGCCACGGCCGCGGAACGCGTCCGCCGCGCGCCCGCCGACCAGGCGGCCGGAGCGACCGGCTCCCGGGAGCGGGCGCGGCGGACGGCCGCGAACGTCAAGGAGCGGGCCAAGGCAGGGGTCCGTCAGTCGGTGCTCGGCGCCGGGGCGGCCCCGGCGACCTCGGCGCCCCCCGGCGGCGCGGTGCTGATCATGCTGGCGATGGTGGCCGTGCCGTGCGTCGTGGCCTCGGTGATCTGGCCGCTGGCGACGTTCGCGATCACCGGGGCGTTCTGCGTGCTGGCCCGCGCCTGGTGGGGCGGGCACTGGCTCGTCCGGCGCCGCCGGTCGGCACGGGTGCGCGGCACGCTGCGGGTGGTGTCGTTCCCCGTGACGCTGCTGGGGGCGGCGCTGACCGCCGCCGTATGGCCCGGGGTGCCCGCCGCCGCCATCGCCGCGTCGGCGTTCTGGGTGGCGGCCGGCGGGCACATGGACGACGAATGGTGGACCTGGGCCGGCCCCATGACGGTGGCGGGGGTGGTCTTCGGCGTCGTGTGCGGCGGGATCGTCGGCCGTGAGGTGGAGCGTGTGGGCGGCCACCTGCCGGACCTGCGCCGGGAGGGACTGCGCGCGCTGTCGGTGCTCGGCGGCTTCGTCGCGCTGTGCGCCGCCGCCGTCCGCGCGCTGGCCTGGGTGCTTCCGCACGCGTTCTGAGAAGGCCGGCCTTTCAGGGCCGGCGGCGTCGCCGGGCGGCGCGCCGCCGGACCCGGCCGGGGGCGGCGCGCCCGGTCAGTTGCTGCCGTCCCGGCGGGCGAACCTGTTGAAGATGCGCTCCCCGGCGTTGACGGCGCCCTCCGCGACGTCGCGCAGCACGCCGATGAACGGGTCCTGGGACTGCGCCCACGACTCGCGGTAGGAGCGCGCGGCGGCCTTGACCTCTTCGGAGATGCTGGCGTTGGCGTCGTCCTCGCGGCGCGGGTAGTTGCCGGAGAGGATCGCCTCGTACTCGCCGCCGCGCCGCCAGCGGTCCAGCTCGGCCACGCGGATCACCGCGAACGGGTGGGTGGTGCCGAGCAGGTTGAGCACCTTGAGCAGGCCGTCGCGCACGTCACCGGCGGTGTCGTACTCGCGGGCCTGGTCGAGGAACGCCTCGATGTTCATCTCGTGCAGGCGCGAGCCGCCGGCCAGCTTCATCAGGGCGCGCATGCCCGCCTCGGGGTCCTGGCCGCAGAGCAGACCGCCACGGTCGGCGGAGAGCTCGGCCTTGCGGTGCCATTCCTCCAGGGCGGTGACGATGATGCGCAGCCCGATGTAGCCGAGCGGGATCCACGCCACGCGGGTGGCGAGCCGCGTGAGGATCGCCAGCATCGTGCCGTAGACGGCGTGCCCGGACAGGATGTGCGAGGTCTCGTGCCCGACGACGAAGCGCAGCTCCTCTTCGTCCATGAGGTCGAGCAGGCCCGTGTTGATCACGATGAACGGGTCGTCGAAGCCGATCGCCATCGCGTTCGGCTTGGGGTCCTGCTGGACGTAGATCTCCGGGATCCGGTGCAGGTCCAGGAGGTAGGCGCTGTCGCGTCCCATGTCGTACAGGGCGCGGAACTGGGTCTCGCTGGCGCGCACGGAGGAGGCGAGGAACATCAGCCGCAGGCGACGCTCGCTGAACAGGCCGGACATGCGCTTGAGCACGGAGTCGAAGCCGGACAGGGAGCGCATCGCGACCAGGGCCGAACGGTCGGCCGGATGTTCGTATGCCCGCGAACTGATGCCGGGCAGTTGTACGCGGTTGCGATCCGGGGTGGTGGTGGTCATGGTCGGCATGCTACGTCCGGCCGCCTGCCCGCGCGCGGCGTTGACGAACGCCTTTCGCCCGCGCGGATCGGCGGATCGCGACGCGGGCGTCAGGGCCGGGGGCGGCCTCATGGGCCCGCCGGCGCGCGCGTTAGGGTCCCTCGCATGAGAAACGGGGCTCCCATCAGGCGGCTCGGCGTCATGGGCGGGACGTTCGACCCGATCCATCACGGCCACCTGGTCGCGGCCAGCGAGGTCGCCCACCACTTCGACCTCGACGAGGTGGTGTTCGTGCCCACCGGGCAGCCGTGGCAGAAGGCGGACAAGACCGTCTCCGCCGTGGAGGACCGCTACCTGATGACGGTGATCGCCACCGCCTCCAACCCGAGGTTCTCGGTCAGCCGGGTGGACGTCGACCGCCCGGGACCGACCTACACGATCGACACCCTGCGCGAGATCGCCGCCATCTACGGGCCGGACGTCGAGCTGTACTTCATCACCGGCGCGGACGCCCTGGCGCAGATCCTGAGCTGGCGCGACGTCGACGAGCTCTTCACCATGGCCCATTTCGTCGGCTGCACCCGCCCGGGACACGTCCTGCACGACCCCGGCCTCCCCAAGGGAAAGGTCAGCCTCATCGAGATCCCCGCGCTTGCGATCTCCTCCTCGGAGTGCCGTCAGCGCGTCGCCGCCGGCGAGCCCATCTGGTACCTCGTCCCCGACGGAATCGTCCAGTACATCAACAAACGCGGCCTCTACCGCGACCCGGAGCACTGACCCTTGATGGGGAAACGCAGCGATAAGTCTCCTCAGTACAGGTTCGGGGGATTGCCCTTGGTCTCGATGACCCGCCGGGTCTGGCCCTCCCACTTCGAGATGAGATCGCGCCATTCGGGGGAGTGTAAATAGTCGTCCACCGGCGTGGACGCGTCGAACTCCGGCATATAGGTACCGATCACGCCCTTGTCCAGCACGCCGTCGACGATCACGCCCGACTCCCGCAGGATCAGGATGGGCAGGCCGAGCTGGAAGGCCATCGCCGGCTCGATGTGGGACCACGGGCTCGTGAGCCATTGGCCGGTGATGGGGCGGGGCGGACGGTCCGGCAGGTCCGTCAGGTGGTTCACGACGGCCCGCTCGATGTAGGTGCGGCGGAACGCTACGGTGATCATGCCGTTCGACTCCAGCATCAAACGGCGGATCGCTTTCAGGGGAGCGTCCATGTCGTAATCGGTCACGCCCAAAGTGCGCGGCGCGAAACCCCGGTCGTCGAGATACGCGCGGAGCGCCTCGATGAACTCTTCCTGCCGGGAGTTGCAAGGGTTCGGATGGCTCAGAAAGACGGAGATCTTGAACCTGGGCCGGGAGGCTGACCACCTGCTGGGCACGGGGGCAGGCTACCGCGATCCGCCGCGATAAACCTGCTGACATGACGATGCCATTCTCCTATCGTCGCCCCATGACGACGGTCTTAAGCGTGCCGCAATGGCAGGGATCCGGGGCCGAGGGGGCGCCGCGGCTGGCAGAGGGCGCGCGGCGCGCCGCGGAGCTGCTTCCGGACGGGGCGCGGGTGACGGTGCCGGTGCTGGAGGCGGCCGGGGAGCACCGGGACGGGGTGCGGGCGCTCGACGTGCTCGTGGAGAACCTGCGGCTGACCCGGAAGGCCCTGGACGGGATCGACGACGTGGTGGTCACCGTCGGCGGCGACTGCGGCGTGGACCTGGCGCCGATCGCCGCCGCGCGCGCCCGGTACGGCGACGAGCTCACGGTGCTGTGGATCGACGCCCACCCCGATCTCTACCTGCCGCACACCGTCCCGACCGGCGCCTTCCACGGGATGATCCTGCGCACCCTGCTCGGGGAGGGGCCCGCCGAACTGGTCCCCGCGCGCCCGCTGGCGCCCGAGCAGGTGATCATCGCGGGCCTGCGGGCGGGAGACCCCGTCGAGCGCGAGTACCTCGGCAGAGCGCCCGTCCGGACCTACGGCGTGGCCGAGCTGGACAAGGCGGTCGACGGACTCAGCGGGCCGGTGTACGTGCACATCGACCTGGACGTGCTGGACCCGCAGTCGTTCCGCTCCGTCTGCTACCCCGAACCGGACGGGATCGTCCCCGAGGCGCTGGCCGAGGCGGTGGCGCGGCTCGATCACGTCGTCGGGGCCGCCATCACCGAGCACGCGCCGCCCGACGGGCCGGCCGACCCCGGCGAGGCCGAGGTGATCCGCCGGATCGCGGCGGCGCTGCCGGTGTGGAACGGCGGCCGGTGAACGTCGAAGTGGTAAATGCCAGCGGGCCGTTGGGCCAAGCCACGCGGGAATCGCTAGATTGGATTGTACCGTCGAGGCCAGAATCCGCACCGGAGGAACAACCCACATCGTGACAGCATCTGAGAGATCGCTCCAGCTCGTGGCCCTCGCGGCCGAGGCCGCGGCCGAGAAGCTGGCCGACGACATCATCGCCTACGACGTGAGCGAGCAGCTGGTCATCACCGACGCCTTCCTGCTCTGCTCCGCCTCCAACGACCGGCAGGTCCGCGCCATCGTCGACGAGATCGAGGAAAGGCTGCGAATCGAGGCCCACGCCAAGCCGGTGCGGCGCGAGGGGGAGCGGGAGGGACGCTGGGTGCTGCTGGACTTCCTCGACATCGTGGTCCACGTCCAGCACGAGGAAGACCGCACCTTCTACGCCCTGGAGCGCCTCTGGAAGGATTGCCCCGCCATCGCCCTCCCGGACAGCGTCACGCGGGTGGCTGCCCAGCGGTCACGCGGGACGGCAGGTGAGTGACCGGCGGGGCGCAGGCCGCCGCGTCGTCTTCTGGCGTCATGGGCAGACGCTCTGGAACGTCGAGCACCGGTTCCAGGGCCACACCGA
This sequence comes from Sphaerisporangium krabiense, assembly GCF_014200435.1. NCBI lineage: Bacteria > Bacillati > Actinomycetota > Actinomycetes > Streptosporangiales > Streptosporangiaceae > Sphaerisporangium > Sphaerisporangium krabiense. The sequence goes on from NZ_JACHBR010000002.1 coordinate 84,103, forward strand.
CATCCCCCTGGACGAGACCGGCCTGGCGCAGGCCGGCCGGGCCGCCGCGCTGCTCGCCGCCCTGCGCCCCTCGCTGATCGTCTCCTCCCACCTGCGGCGCGCCCAGGACACCGCGTCCGCGCTCGGCACCCTCGCCGGGCTGGACGTCAAGGTCGACAAGGATCTGCGCGAGCGCGGCGGCGGCGAATGGGAGGGCCTGACCCGCACCGAGATCGCCGCCGGGTGGCCCGCCGAGTACGCCGCCTGGGAGGCCCCGGGCGGCGAGGCGGTGAGCGAGGTCGCCGACCGGGTCGTGGGCGCCACCCGCCGCTGGCTCGCGCACCTGGAGGACGGCGGCCTCATGGTCGTCGCCTCGCACGGCGCCGCGATCCGCCTCGGCCTCGCCCGCCTGCTCGGCCTGCCCGAGGGGCTCTGGTCGATCCTCGGCGGCCTCGGCAACTGCGCCTGGTCGGTCGTCCACGAGGGCAACAGCGGCTGGCGCCTCCTCGAGCACAACGCCGGAACGCTTCCGGAGCCGGTCAACAGCGACGACCGCCCCGAATCCGCCCCCATCGCGACCTGACCCCCGCACGTCGACAGGCCCGGCGCGGACTCCGCGCCGGGCCTTCGTCATGCGCCCGCCGGGGTTCGCACCGGCCCCGGGTCGGCGACCGGCCGTGACGGACGGGGGCATGGCGCGGATTACGATGACAATGTGTGGCCGGCCACATGTTCCATCGGGCCGGCAGGCACCCAGGGGGTGCGAAATGACCATCTTCTATGTGATCCTCGTGGTCCTGATTCTGGGCACGGCGTTGCTGGCGACGGGCGTGCGCGTGGTCCGGCAGTTCGAACGGGGCATCGTCTTCCGCTTCGGTCGCGTGCGACCGGCGATCCGCGGACCCGGGCTCGCGCTGCTCGTGCCGGTCGCCGACCGCCTGGAGAAGGTCAACCTGCAGATCATCACGCTGCCGGTGCCCGGCCAGGACGGCATCACGCGCGACAACGTGACGGTTCGCGTGGACGCCGTCGTCTACTTCAACGTCGTCGACCCGATGCGGGTGACCATCGACGTGCAGGACTACATGTCCGCCATCGGCCAGGTCGCGCAGACCTCGCTGCGGTCGATCATCGGCAAGAGCGACCTGGACGACCTCCTGTCCAACCGGGAGCAGCTCAACCAGGGCCTGGAACTGATGATCGACAGTCCGGCGCTGGGCTGGGGGGTGCACATCGACCGCGTGGAGATCAAGGACGTGGCGCTGCCGGAGTCGATGAAACGGTCGATCGCCCGCCAGGCCGAGGCCGAGCGGGAGCGGCGGGCCCGCGTCATCACCGCCGACGGCGAACTGCAGGCCTCCACCAAGCTGAGCCAGGCCGCGGAGGCGATGACACGGCACCCGGCCGCGCTGGAGCTTCGCCTGCTCCAGACCGTGGTCGAGGTCGCCGCGGAGAAGAACTCGACGCTCGTGCTGCCCTTCCCGGTGGAGTTGCTCAGGTTCCTGGAGAGAGCCGCGCCCGCTGACGAGGCCGGCCGGTCCGCCGGAGCCCGGCCCTCCGACACCGCGCCCGCCCCGGACGACGGGCCCTCGATCTCGATCACGCCGAGCATCCCGGACGCCCGCCGATCCGAGGAGTCCACGCCCGTCACCGGACACCCCGCCGCTAGGTCACCAGGCCCGTGTTCGTGAACCGGCCCCAGAACCACTGCGTGCCGCCGCGGCGCACTAGCAGTCCTCGGCACTTGGGATACGGCCGCCGTCCTGGAATCGGGCCTCGCTGCGCTCGGGCTGTGTTCATGAGAGGCTGCCGCGCCGGGGTTCCTCGTGCTCCCGTCGCACTTCCCGAGCACGCGGGGCCAAGCGTTGAGACTGGAGGTCGTGTAGGGGGTGGTGCCGAGGGGATGGTCACCTCCAGCGGGTGCTGTGCTTGTGGTTTGGATGTGTCCCCCGTCTGGATGTGTGCCCCGTCTCGGGGGGCGCGCTGTTGATGGGTGGGATCGCGGCGCTCGGCCACGACGGGGCGGCACGGGCGGGGTCCACACACCTGAGCCGACACGACCTTGTCCATGAGAGCGCTCGCGGTCTGGGGGTGAGCCGTGAGTTACGGCGCCCGTGGTGAAGGGCCTCGCTGCGCTCGGGCTGTGTTCATGAGAGGCCGCCGGGCTTCACTCTCGCTTGCGGGTCCTGAGCTGATCGGGGGAGGGGGATCACGGGCAACGCCCACCGCGCCCACACGACCTTGCCAGGCCGATCGGCGAGGAAGACGACCCCGGACTCCGTCGCCAGAGCGGCCACGATGGAGAGTCCACGGCCGTGGACCGCTCGCGGTCCTGGGGTGAGACGGCGAGGCCGGCCGTCCCCGTGATCGGTGACACGGACCCAGAGCTCATCGGCCGTTCGCCACAGCGCGAGCTGTACCGGGGGCGCGCCATGGGAGATCGCGTCGGCGAGCGTCTCCGCCACCACCAGCACGACGTCGTCAGCTATGTCCGCGAGACTCCAGGAGGTGAGGGTCGCCCGCACCTGGTGCCGTGTTTCGCCTATCTCCGCAGGGTCGTACGGCACCTCCCACGTGGCCACTTCCACCCTGCCAGGGATGGTGATCACGGCACCTCCTCCGAGGCCGCCGCGCTCTTCGCGGCCGTTCACGCCACTCTCCGCTGCCGGGGGGCCTCCGGGGGCATGATCTTCGCCTCCACCGCCCGCATCCGCTCGCGCAGTTCTTCGACTCTCCGGGCTTCCTCGATCCACGGCTCCGCGTGCGAGACCGCGATGGCGTAGAACCGGCGGCTCCAGCCCGTACATCACGTGCCATGCGGGCTCCATCTGGTCGAGCAGGTCGGCCGCCGCCTTCTTGTCCTGGTCCCAGAGCCGGAGGCGGACCTCGGTGACGAGAGCACCTGGTGCGTGCCCAGGTTGCTTCTGCACCTCATCCGTGCCGCGGACCTCGTACGGCACCGCGAGATCGACGAGGGGATAGGTCACGCCTTGAAGACGCTCCAGCGGATGCCCGTGACCACTCCGAGGGGACGGCGCATGGCGGGTGAAGTGTTCGCCGCTCTGCCGGACAAGGCCAGGGGTCTGCCAGCCGCCCGGGAGTTGCGCAAGCTCACGGCATAGGCGCTCCGAACCGAGCCGAGACTTGTCTACGCCGTCGGCCGCCTCCCCGGGTCTACCAGCGCACCTGGGCGGCAGGCGTCCGCCGAGTGGGGGTGAACTCCCTAATGAACACAGCCCGAGCGAAGCGAGGACCGTTTCCCGGGCGGCGGTGGCGGGGCGCTGTCAAAGGTCGTGGGGGTTGACCAAGACGGACCCCTATGTAAAAGTTTTACGTATGCCTCCGCAGATGACAGTGGCCGTGGTGACGTTGCTCAGGGTGTTTCTCGAGGACCCGGGTGAGGAGCGTTACGGCTATGACCTCATGAAAGAGACCGGGTTTCCGAGTGGGAAGATCTATCCGCTGCTGGCCAGGTTGCGCGGGGCCGGGTGGCTGGTGGTGGTCGAAGAGGACATCGATCCGGCCGTGGCGGGGCGGCCGGCGCGGCGCGGGTATCGGCTGACCGACGAGGGGATCCAGGTCGCGCGGCTGGAGCTCGCGAAGCTCAGCGAGCGGCTGCGGCCGTCCTCGTCCCTCGGTGCCCTGCGACCGGAGCAGGGGCTGCGGTGAGCGGCTTCCTGTCCGGACTGGGCGCCGTGATGGCGTTCGCCGGGCTGCTCGGGGTCGCCGTCGTCGTCAACCTGGTCAGCGAGGAGGTACGGATGCGCCTCGAAAGACTGCCCTTCGTGATCTTACGTCTGGCCGCGCGCCGGATCCCTCCGGAGTTACGTGACGAGATCTACGGGAGCACGTTGCTGCCGGAGCTGCACTTCCTGCTCAGCGAAGAGACCGGATCCGGGCCGATAACCCGGCTGGTCGCCGCGAACCGGTGGGCCTTGTCCATGTTCGTGCGCCAGGGCGGCTCGCGCACGGCGAAGGGCCTGAACGCGTGCGCCCCTCCGGTCATGGACGGGTTCGAGGACATCCGCCAGCTTCCCCGGAGCCGGCGCAAGCGCTTCGACGCGCTGACCACGCGGCTGGGCGAGCTGTGCGACCGCCCCGCGGAGAACTTCGAGGACGACGCCCTGGCCCGCCTCGTGTCGGGCGTCGCCGTCGCCTGCGAGGCCCTCGTCAACGACCGGGCCGAGCGGCGGGCCCTGGCCCTGGCCATGCCGCTCATCGCCGGCTCGCACCCGCTGACCCGGCGTCTGGGCCTCCATCACCCCGCCGTCCTCAACCTGCGCCGCGCCCACGCGCACGCGCGGCTCCAACTCGGCCACGCGGACGCCGAACGGCTGCTGCGCGAGCTGTGCCAGGACGAGACCCGTGCGTACGGCCACGACGACCCGCGAAGCTTCCGCACGTTGCACCTCCTCATGTGGGCGGTGGCGAACGCGGGCCGCCTCGAGGAGGCCGAGGCGGGGCTGCTCCTCCTGGAAGCGCGCATGGGACGTCAGACGGACCTCGATCTTCCCTTGCTCCTGCACGTCCGATGCAAGCGGAGCTGGATCCAGAGCGAACTCGGCAAGCGGGACGCGGCGGTGCTGGGCTACAGCGGCGTCATCGCGGGCCGGTCGGGCGAACTGGGCGCCACGCACGGCGACACCCTCGACGCCATGCACAGCCTCGGCAAGCTGCGCGTCCGGGCGGGTGAGGGCGCGTGGGCCGTGGCCACCCTGACCCAGGCGTACGCCGAGCGCAGGCGCCGGCAGGGGCGTCGCCATCCCGACACCCTGGAGACAGAGAAGTACCTGGCCCTGGCCCGCTTCCAGTCCGCCGGAGACGAGGGCGCGCTCGCGCGCCGCCGGCTGCTGTGGCGCCTGCGCCGGATCCGCGGGGCGCAGATCCGCTCGCGCGACGCCGCCCACCCCGACACGCTCGACACCCAGCGCTGGATCACTTCGCTCACCAAGCCCTTGGAGACGAGATGAAGCTCGGCCTGCTCACCGCGTGCCTGGGCGCGCAGTCACTGGAAGAGGTGGCCGCGTGGGCCTCCCAGGCCGGCTACGAGGCCCTGGAGATCGCGACCTGGCCGAAGGGCACCGGGCACGTCCACCAGGCCGCCCACCTCGACGTGGCGCACTTCTCCGCGGCCGACGCCGAGCGGGTCCGCGAGCTGCTGGACCGGTACTCGCTCACCGTCCCCGCGCTGACGTACTGCGACAACAACCTGCACCCCGACGACCGGCGGCGCGAGGCGATCCACCGGCACCTGCGGTCGGTCGTCGACGCCGCGGCGGCGCTGCGGGTGCCGTACGTGTGCACGTTCGTCGGCAGGGACGTCACCCTGCCGGTGGCCGACAACCTCAAGCTCGCCGAACGGCACCTGCGCCCGCTCGCGGAGTACGCGGCCGGACGCGGCGTGGGCCTGCTCGCCGAGAACTGCCCGATGGAGGGCTGGCACCCCGACGGCTACCCCGGCAACCTCGCCTACTCGCCCGAGCTGTGGGACTGGATGTCCGGCCTCGGCTTCCGCCTCACCTACGACCCCTCCCACCTGCCCTGGCTCGGCATCGACCCGATCGACGCCCTGCGGTACGCCCTGCGGCGCGGCATGGTCGCCCACGTCCAGGCCAAGGACGTCGAGATCGACGAGCGCGCCCGCACCCGCCACGGCGTCTTCGGCAAGACCGCGGAACGCTCCTCGCCGACCGACGTCGGCTGGTGGCGCTACCGCGTCCCCGGCCGCGGCGTCATCGACTGGAACCGCGTCATCGACACCCTCTACGACCACGGCTACGACGGCACCGTCGCCGTCGAGCACGAAGACCCCGTCTGGGGCGGCCCCCTGCCCCGAATCCACCAGGGCCTGCGGATCGCCGCCGCCACCCTGCGCCCGTTCATCACCCCCGAGACCGGCGACGCCTCCTCGCCGTGACGCGGCGGCCCCGAGGGGCCGCCGGGGCGGATGGTGTCAATTAGGTGAACGACGGGCTGTGGCTATATGCTCTCCGAGCACCGTGACGAGAGTGCTCGTAACGGTGACAAGGGGCTATAGCGCAGTTGGTAGCGCGCCTCCATGGCATGGAGGAGGTCTGGGGTTCGAATCCCCATAGCTCCACTTCCGATGAAAGCCCAGGCTGGGAATCGTCTCCTCGCCTGGGCTCGCTCGTTTCCCAGGCTTTCGCCATCGTCCGGAGGGGCGGTGGGTCGGCCGTCTCACGCCTCTGTTGGGCGTGCTCGCGTGGCAGATGCGCCCTTGACCGTGCCGAGCGCCCGTGTTCTGCTGATGTAACTAGTTTCTGCAACTAGTTACATCGAGAGGTGCGGCATGGTCGAGCACGTGGTCGTGATCGGTGCCGGCGTCTACGGCGCGGCGGTGGCCGCCGCGCTGACGCGGCGGGGTGCCCGGGTCACCGTCGTGGACGCCGGTGCGCTGGCGGGCGGAACCTCCGGGGCGACGTTCTCATGGGTCAACTCCTGCGGTAAGCGGCCGCGGTCGTACCACGATCTCAACGTCGCGGGCATGGCGGCCCACCGGAGGCTGGCGGCCGACGTGCCGCACGGCGACTGGTACCACGAGGGCGGCAACCTCGAATGGGCCGCCGACGACGCCGGGCGCGCGGAACTGCGCGGCAAGGTCGCCGGCGTCCTCGACTACGGATACGACGCGCGGTGGCTGAGCCGGGCCGAGGCGCTGCGCCTGGAACCGGACATGGATCCGGCCGGGCTCCCGGACGACGAGATCGCCTACTTCCCCCGCGAAGGCTGGATCGATCCGGTTCGGCTGATCGGCCACCTACTGTCCAGCGCGGTGGCCGGGGGTGCGGAATCGGTGGCGCACGACGGCGTCACCGGGCTGGAGGTGACCGCGGGCATGGTGCGCGCCGTGGGGCTCGCCTCCGGACGACGGCTCCTCGCGGACGCGGTCGTGAACTGCGCGGGACCACAGGCCGCCGCGATCGCCGAGCTCGCCGGGCTCGTGCTGCCCATGCGCAACACCCGCGGCGTGCTCGTCTCCACCTCACCGGCCGCGGTCTCGCCGTCGCGCGTGATCCATTCCCCGCACGTCCACCTACGCCCGGACGGCGGCGGGCGCGTCCTGCTGCACACCCATGAGATCGACGGCGCGGCGCGCGTGTCCGGCACCGGGGAGATCAGCGTCGATCCGTCGGCCGTCGGCAAGGTCGTCGAGGCCGGTCGTGCGCTGTACCCGGGACTCCGCGCGGCGACCGTGGAGGGAGTCCGGGTCGGTGAACGGCCCATCCCCGGCGATGGCCTGCCGGTGCTCGGCCGGGTCGTCGCGCTGCCCAACTTCCACTTCGCGGTCTCGCACAGCGGCGCGACGCTGAGCGTGCACGCCGGTGACCTGGTCGCAGGCGAAGTGCTCGGCGAGGACCACGACGAGGCGCTGGCGGCGTTCCGGTTCGAGCGGCCCGCGCTGGCGGCCCGGTGAGGAGGAATCGTGCGGACGATCGTCCTGCATGACGGTGACCTGGTCGACGGCACCGGCACGGACCCGCGGCACGCGGTCGACATCGTCGTCGCGGGGGACACCGTCCGCGAGATCGTTCCCTCGCGACCGGCCGACGCCTACGGCACGGTGGACGAGATCGTCGACGTGGCCGGGATGCTGGTGATCCCCGGACTGGTCAACAACCACACGCACGGCACCGCGTACGGGCCGCTGTTCCCCAGCGGCCACGAGGCCCTGCCGCACGAGCGGGTGCTCGCCAACCTCGACCGGCACCTGCTGGAGGGGACGACCACGGTGCTCTGCGTGGACGGCTTCGTCACCGCCGAGGCGCTCGCGCGCACCGACGAGGCGCACCCGGTCAACGTCAGGCTCGCCTCGTGCAACACCCCGGCCTGCCTGGCGGCGGCGACCACCGCCGACGGCGGCGGTCTCACCGCGGCGAACCGCGCGTTCACCGCGCGGGACGCGGTGCGCGCCGGGGCGGTCGCGCTCGGCGAGATCGGAGCGGGGCACACCCTCGGCGGGGGCGGGGCGAGTTACATGTACATCCCTGACGAGGTCGAGAGACGTACCGGCGTCCGGATCACGCCTCGGCAGGCGAACGGGCTGAAGACCGCGGTGCTGGGGCGGCACATCTCGGCGAGCGCCTTCGACCGGGACGCCGTGGAGGAGGCGCTGGCGGGCGCGGGCCTGACCGGCTCGCTCTCGGCCGAGGACGTCCGCGAGATCGTCTCCGGCATCGTGCTGCCGGCCTTCGACATCGCCCTGCGCGGGCTCGCCGAGGCGGCCGGGCAGGCCCGCGAGGCGGGCGTCCCGGTGCTGGTGCACAACGCGGCGGCGTCGATGACCCAGGTCGCCGCGATCGCGCGGACGGACGTGACCCTGATCGCCGGGCACTCCAACCACTCCAGCTTCGAGCTCCGCGAGGCCGTCGAGCACGCCGGACGGCTGAAGGAGATGGGCGCGATCGTGGACGTGTCCACTCTGGACACCTTCGGGGCGCGACGGCTGACGACGGGGCCAGAATTGCTCTATGCGATGTTCTCCGCGGGAGTGGTGGACACGATCTCCACCGACTACGCGGGCGGTCATCACGACCCGATCCTGCTGGCGATCGACCGATCCGTCAGGGCCGGAGTGGTGAGCCTGCCGGCCGCGGTGGCGATGGCGACCGCCAACGTCGCGGACGCCGTTCCCGGCGTGGCGCCGCGGCGTGGCCGTGTCGCGCCGGGCATGATCGCCGACCTCGTGGTGACGGACCCCGCGCGACTCCACCACGTGGCGACCGTCATGGTGGGCGGCGAGATCGTCGTGCGAGCCGGGCGGCGCGTCAAGGCGTGACCGGCACAGGAACCGTCCGACCGAGGGGATCATGGTGAAGCGAGCGACCATCGGCGACGTCGCCGCGGACGCCGGCGTGTCCACGGCCACGGTCTCCCGCGTCCTCAACGGCGGCGCCGTCACCGAGGCGACCGCCAGCCGGGTGTGGGAGGCGGTGGCTCGCCTGGAGTACACCCCCAACGCGCTCACCAAGGGCGTCTTCGCCGGGCGCTCCAGCACGATCGGAGTCGTCATACGCGACCTGAGCAGCCCGTTCTACCTCGACCTGATCCGCGGTGCCGACGAGGTGGCGGCCGCCAACGACAGCCTGGTCATGCTCGCCAACACGTTCCGCCGCGTCGACCGCGAGGTCGCCCAGGTGCGGACCATGGACGAGCAGAGGGTGCGCGGGCTGATCGTGACCACCGGTGAGGCGACCGACGGCCGGACACGCCGGATGGCCGGGAACGGCACCCCGTGCGTGATCGTCGCGCGGTCCGTGCGGGACGCGCCGCCCGGCCTGCACTCGATCACCTTGGACGATGCCGAGGCCGGGCGGCTGATGGCCGCCCATCTGGCCGAGTGCGGGCGGTCCTCCATCGGCGTCGTCTCCTCGGGACGCCGCCCCTCCCAGATCAGGCGCACGGCGGGACTGCGGCGGGCTCTGGCGGACCTGGGGTCGCCCTTGCCCGAGGACGCGGTGACGGTCGCGGAGAGCGAAGAGGAGGTGAGCGGCGCCGTCGGCGCGCTGCTCGCCCGGGGCCATGATCGCGGCGCGCCTTTGGACGCGATCGTCTGCACCACCGGCCGGCTGACCGTCGCGGTCCACTCGGCCCTCACCACGCGCGGCATCGCGATCCCCGGCGACATCGCGTTCGTGACGATGGACGACTTCCCGTGGGCCGCCGCGCTCGGGATCACCGTGGTCGCCCAGCCTTCCTACCAGATGGGCCTGAAGGCGGCCGAACTCATCGTGGACCGCCCCGGCGGGCCGGTCGCGCTCGTCTTCGCGCCGACGTTGGTCGCCCGTGCCTCGTGCGGCGAGCGCCGGACGGCGTGACCCCGCGCGATCACGTGCGGCCGCGTAGCGCGCTGAGCAGGTCGAGGACGCGGGCGCGGTGGGCGTGGTCGCCGAAGGGGCTGACGAGGAGTTCGGTGGCGCCGGCGTCGGCGTAGGAGCGCAGGGCGCGTTCGACGGTGGTCTCGTCGCCGGCGACGACGGTCTCGTGGACGCCGGTCAGGCCCTGGCGGTCGAGCAGGGCGCGGTAGCTGGGGAGGTTCCCGGCCATGCCGTAGACGTCGGCGACCCGGCGGACGGCGGCCTCGGGGTCGGTGGTGAGGGCCACGATGACCGTGGTGACGACGCGCGGGGCGGGGCGGCCGGCCCGGGAGGCGGCGCGGGTGACGGCGGGGACGATGTACTCGCCGGTCGTGCGGGGCGTCGTCCAGGTGGTGACGACGCCGTCGGTCAGCTCGCCCGCGATGCCGAGCATGACGGGGCCGAGCGCCGACAGCAGGACGGGCGGGGGCGTGGCGCCGGGCACCTCGACCCGGCCCGCGGCCGTGAGGGTCTCGCCGCGGTAGTCCACCTGCTCGCCGCGCAGCAGCGGGCCGAGCGCCGTCAGGTACTCGCGGACGTGCCGGGCGGGGCGGGCGTAGGAGTAGCCGAACCAGCCTTCGATGATCGGCTGGTGGCTCGGCCCGACGCCGAGGACGAACCGGCCGCGGCCCGCGGCCTGGGCGGTGAGCGCCTGTCCGGCGAGCGCCAGCGGATGCCGGGGGTAGGTCTGGGTCACCGCCGTCCCCACGTCGATGCCGGGGACCTCACGGGCGGCGAGCGCGGCGAGCGTGACCGCGTCCCACGAGGTGAGCTGGTTGGCGTACACGCTGTCCAGCCCGGCCTCGGCCGCCGTGCGCACCTGCCCGATCAGCCCGTCGAGGCTCAGCCCTTCTTCTCCGACGTGGACGCCGAACTTCATGATCACTCCAAGGTGAATCGGACGTTCATCTTCCGGTATCAGCGTACAGTAACCTGAATCCCGGATTCCGATCGCAGAGCGAGCCGAGGAGGACCCGGACGTGCGAGCCGACGCGCGCCGCAACCGCGACCTGATCGTCGCGACCGCGGTCGAGCTGTTCACCGGGCGCGGCCCCGGCGTCTCCATGGAGGAGATCGCGCGGGCGGCCGGCCTCGGCGTCGGCACGCTCTACCGGCACTTCCCCGACCGGCAGGCCCTGCTGGAGGAGATCGCCGTCGACAGCCTGCGCCGGCTCCTGACCACGGGCCGCGAGCTCGCCGCCCAGGGGCTGCCCGGCTGGCAGGTGCTGCGGCTGATGACGGAGCACTGTGTCGAGCTGCCGCTCTCTCTCACCAAGTCGCTCAGCGGCGCGCCCACCGCCCACCCCGAGCTGCCCGGCCTGGTCGGCGACGTGGACGCCCTGCTGACGCGGATCGCCGAGCAGGCCCAGCGGGAAGGGGCCATGCGCCCCGACATCCCGCCGCGCGAGGTCGTCGGCCTGCTCAACGTGGCCGTCTGCCGCCCCGGCGCCCGCGCCGACGACGCCCTCACCACCGTCATCCTCGACGGCCTCCGGGCGTCCCCGGCCTGAGCGTGCCGGGCCTAGGCCCCCATGTGGACGTGGGAGGCCCACAGGGTCGGCCTGTCCGGATGGCGGTCGCGCAGGGCGCGCGTCGCCCGGTGCAGGCAGCGCGCCGCATGCGCCGGGTCGGAGCCCGCCGCGACCAGGCCCTCGTACACGGTGCCGGCGAACTGCGCGGCGACGGCGTCGCCGATCTCCCACAGCGTGCCGACGACGTGCGAGAACCCGGCGAGCTGGAAGGCCGTGACGACGTGGACGCACTCGTCGGCCAGCTCCGGCGCGGTGACGGCGGTGTTGCAGGCCGACAGGTAGGCGAGCTCGGCGTCCCGTAGCCGGAGCCGGGACACCTCGACCACGTCGAGCGGCCGGCCGGCGTGGTCGTGCACCAGCAGGTGGCTGCCGGACGGGTCGGCGGGGTCGGCGGCGGCGTGGCAGGCGAAGTGCGCCCAGGCGCTGCCGGGAAGCCGGGACAGGACGGCGTCGCGGGTGGCGTCCCGGCCGACCAGCCCGTCCAGGCCGGGGAAGAGCCGGGACAGCCGGGAGTACTCGACCCGGGCCCCCGGCAGGGGAGTCGCGCCGGGCGTCTCCGGCATGGCGACCACGAGCACACGCGGGCGGCGGGCACCGGGCCGCTCCGCCTGCCGCGCCCGGGCATGGGCCAGCGCCCGGACGGTGGTGGTGTAGGAGGACGTGACCCGGTCCATCACCGTACGGCGGCCGGGGCCCGGCGGGTCCTGGTGGTGCCCGGCCGCGTGCAGGGGGAAGTACGCCATGGGGCCGCACGGCACCCACCACAGGCGCCGGTCACCGTCGGGCGCGCCCGTCAGCCCGAGACGGTCGAGGACCGGGCCCGCGACGGCGTCCCAGAGCCAGGCCAGCGTGGCGTGCATCGCCCGTTCGGCCCGCTCGCGTTCCGGCTCCGACCTGCTGCTCCTGCAAGCCAGCGCGTCGCGCATCACGGCGAGCCGTTCGTGGACGGCCCGCGTGCTCAGGGCGGGCAGCTCCTGCACCTGGACGCCGGAGGCGGTGAGGATCAGCGCGTCACACCGGTGGTCGCTGACGTTGACCATGACGACCGGGCCGCCGCGCGCCTCGGCGCGCAGACGCGTCAGGTCCGGGGGCAGCAGGAACCGGTCGAGGCCGGGCAGCGACCGGATGCGCTCGGTCAACTCCGCCAGCTCGCCGGCCAGTTCCCGGCGCAGGTCGGGGGAGTCGGACGGGCCGCCGGTCTCGTCGGCGTCGAGCCGCGTGGCCAGGTAGGCGAACCGGTCGGCGAGCGCCGCGTCCCGCTCGCGCAGCTCGGTCAGGTCGGTACGCGAGTCAAGGGCCTGGGCCAGCAGCACGCCGCGCCCCATCTCCAGCAGCTCGACCGCCCGCTCGGGCCGTCCGGTCGCCACGGCCAGCGCCGCGGCGTCCCCGGCCAGCCGCGCGTACTCGGCGAGCCAGCGCGTGGCGTCGGACCGGGACAGGCCGCGGGCCGCCAGGCGAGGCAGCAACTCCACGGCGGCGGCCAGCCCCCGCGCCGCCCCTTCCGTCTCACCGCGGCGCACCGCCAGCCTGCCCCAGCCGCGGGCGGCGTCAATCCGGACCGCGGTCCTGGCCTGCTCCTGTCCCGCGACCTCCTCCAGCAGGCCGACGGCCTCCTGCGCCGCGTGGTCCTCGCCGGTCGCCCCGGCCAGCTCGTGCAGCGCGTGGGACAGGTTGACCGCGCAGATCGCCCGGGCGGGGTCGTCGGCGGAGAGCGCGGCAAGGGCGGTCCTGCCCTGCCCGATCGCCTCGCGCAGGGCGGCCGTGTCGCCGGTGAGCTCGTAGGACGCGAGCAGGGCGTTGGCCAGTACGGTGGCGGCTCCGGCCCGGAAACGGCCGTGGGCGTTCCTCGCGGACCGCCGGTGGAGCGCGATCGCCTCGCCCAGCAGGCCGGCGTCGCCGATGTGGTCGGCCTTGGCCTTCAGCGCGACGGCGAGGTTGGTCGCCGACTGCGTCCAAAGGGGATGCTCCTCGGAGACGGCCTCCAACGCCGTACGGCCGAGCGCGATCGCCTCGTCCAGCGTCGCCGGGTCGCCGGTGCGCTGGAAGCGGTCCACCAGCCACGCCGTGAGCGCCGACCGGTACAGCGGCGCGTCAGGGTGGAGCGGGCCCGTGACGTCGACGACCGCGCGCGCGAGGGTGATGGCCTCGTCCAGCGCCGGCAGGTCCCCGGTGTGCTCGAACTGCTCGCGCAGCAGGCCGGCGAGGTTGTACCGGCACGCCACCTGGACCGGGGTGCGGGGTAGGGCCCGCCCGGCCGCCCGGCGGGCGACGGCGATCGCCTCGCCCAGCACCTTCTGGCGGCCTGTGCGCTCGAACAGCGCCCGCAGCGCGCTGCTGTGGTTGGTGAGCATCTCGGCGGGCGGCGGAGAGTCGGCGGAGAAAGCCTCGATCGCCGCCGCCCCGAGCGCGCACGACTCGTCGAGCAGCGCAGGGTCGTCGGTGCGGTGGTACAGGGTGCGCAGGGCCAGGCTCAGCTCCATGAGAACCACGAACCGCCGGGGGTGGTCGTCCGGGATGATGCGCAGCACCCACCGGCTGGTCTCGGCGGACCGGTGCAGCGCGGACACGTCGCCGGTGTGCTCGTAACGGACCCGCAGGCTGGTGGCGAGGCCGGCGAGGAAGGCGGCGCGGTCCTCGTCCGTCCATGCCTCCGCCGCGCCCCGCTGCCCGATCTCGGTGGCCTCGTCCAGGCTCGCCAGGTCGCCGGAGTGCTCGAACAGGCACCGCAGGGCGTTGGCGAGGAAGATCAGGTGGACGCTCCGCGCGGGATGCCCGGCGGGAGTGGACCGCGCGGCGTTGCGCCCGACGTGCACGGCGAGCCGCAGCCGGTACGGATCGGCTCCGTTCGACAGCCACGTTTCGAGCACTTCCAGGAAGCGCATCCAGGTGAGGTCACCCGGAGGGTCCGCGAGGTCCTCGGCCAGCGAGGAGGCGATCGGCTCCGGCAGCGGCAGCGGCGAACCCGACCGGTGGACCATCATGAACAGCAGGACGGCGACGTCCACCTCGTGCGCGGCGCGTTCGTCCGCCAGGGACCGGGCACGACGCCAGTGCAGCGTCCCGGCCGCGTGACAGGTCTCGGGCAGGTCGTGGACGCGCGTCGTGGCGGCGAAGAGCGCCTCGGCCTCGGCGAGCGCGGACGGATCGAGCACGGCGTAGCCGCCCGTCCTCGACCGGAGGGCAGCCAGCAATTTCTCCCGGTTTTCCGCCATGTCAGGATCATGGCAGCGGTGACTCGGCGATACTGAGCGAATGCCAGATATCGCGGAACACTTACTCGATATCCTGCCGAGAGTCGCCGAAGAGACGATTGGCCAGCTCGGCTATGGACCTCCCACGCAGGTCCATATTTTGACGGAAGATATGGACCAACCATATGTCGGATATATCTCTTCCCGGGGCTTCACGCCGGGCGCCGACGGGGTCGCGGCGATATCGGACCTCGGCGTGCTGCCGTCCGTCCTGAAGGCGACGCGCCTGCTGGTCCTGTGGGAAGAGCGCTACCTGCGCGTCGGGTTCGGAATGCCCGTGGAGGCGTTCGAGAGCGGCGTCGTGGTCCTGGACGCGAGGTTCCGCGGCCACACCCTTCACTGGCGGCCGTTCACGGCCACCCCCGCCACCGCGCCGGGCCGGGCCCTGCATCTCCAGTGGGGCACGCCCGCCCGGTACGAGAACGTGGAACTGCCCGGACCGGTCGCCACGCTCCTCGGCGTCTGGCGGGAGTTCCGGGACGACGACCTCACCCACACGGTGATCCGGTTGCAGGAGGCCGGATACGAGGTGAACTGGGCGGGCCGTCCGGACTGAGCGCCGCGCCGCCCTCAGCGGCCGGATGTCGCCGGGGTCCGCCGGGGCCTGCGGCGCTCGGCCTCCGGCCGCGCCGGCTCCTCCTGGGCGAGCCGGCGCAGGTACAGCTCGCGGGTGTGATCGGTGTGACGCCTCATGACCTCGGCGGCCCCCTCTGCGTCCCCGCGGTCGAGGTTGTCGATGAGCTCGGCGTGCTCCTTCCAGGCCAGGTCGCCGCGCTGGAGCGCCACCGGGGACTGGAACCACCGCACGCGGCGGGAGACCTGCGCGGCCAGGTCGGTGAGCACCGCGTTGCCGGCGAGTTCCATGACGATCCCGTGCAACTCGGCGTTGAGCGCCACCACCGCGTCGTTGTCGCCGGCCTCGATGGCGGCCATGCCCCGCATGCACCGCTCGCGCAGCCGCCCGATCGCCTCGTCGGTGCGGTGCCGGGCCGCCAGCCGCGCGGCCTCGGTCTCCAGCAGGCACCGCACGGCGAGCAACTGGTCGGCTTCCGCGAAGGTGGGGACGTGCACGAACGCGCCGTGCCCGGGATGCAGGTCCACCCAGCCCTCCCGGCTGAGGTGCTGCAGCGCTTCCCTGACCGGCTGCCGGGAGACGCCGAGCATCTCGGCGAGCTCGCTCTCGGCCAGGTGTTCGCCCGGCCGGACGGCCCGCCTGATGATGAGCTCCAGGAGCGCCTCGTGGACGCTCTCGCGCAACGGGACGGGACGGGCGATCTTGTGTGCGGCGGCCCTGCCTGCGAGGTCCTGCGCGGACATCGCGACTCCAATGATCACCACGGCGCCGCGGCTCGCGCGGCCGCCGGGACTCCTTCCTCAACCGCCTACAGAATACAGTTCGCCTTTCCCTTCTTCACGGCCGGGCGGCCCGGGAGACGGCTCTGACCTGGGATTTCTCTCACGTCGCGGGCCGCCGGGGCACCAGGGCCGCGGGGACGACGGCCGCCAGGGCGATGACCAGCGCCCACCAGAACCCGCCGGAGAAGGCGTGGACCGGGGCCTGCGGCGCGGCGCGCAGGCGGCTCTGCAGCACGATGACCAGCACGGCGACGCCCAGCGAGGTCGCCGTCCTGATGGCGATGTTGCTCGTCGCGGTGGCCGCCGGGATCACCGCGCCGGGCAGCCCCTGGTAGGAGGCCGCCGCGAGCGACGGCGCCAGGGCTCCGTGTCCGAGGCCCACGACGAACAGCGCCCCCATCAGGATCCACGCGGGAGTGGCGGCGTCGGTGCGCGTGTAGGCGAACATGCCGGCCAGGGCGAGGGCGAGGCCGCACAGCGCGACGCCCCGGGCCCCGAGACGGTCGGTCAGCCGCCCGGCCGGCGGCATCGTGATGATCGCGCCCACGCCCAGCGGGGCGATGAGCAGGCCGGCGTCCAGGGCGTCCGCCCCTCGGGTCATCTGCGCGTACAGCGGCACCAGGATCGTCAATCCCGCCGAGGCGGCCGAGTAGAAGAACAGGGCCGTGACGGCTGC
This sequence comes from Sphaerisporangium krabiense, assembly GCF_014200435.1. NCBI lineage: Bacteria > Bacillati > Actinomycetota > Actinomycetes > Streptosporangiales > Streptosporangiaceae > Sphaerisporangium > Sphaerisporangium krabiense. The sequence goes on from NZ_JACHBR010000002.1 coordinate 100,772, forward strand.
GCCGAAGGGACGGTTGCGGAAGACGCGCAGGTCGAGCAGGGCCCGCTCGCCGTCGCGCAGGGACCACGCCGTGAAGGCCGCCATCAGCGCGACCCCGCCGGCGAGCCCGGCCACGGCGCCGGGGCCGGCGAGGCCGTCCTCGCCGCCGGCCTGCGAGCATCCGTACACGAGCGCGGCCAGGCCGGGGGAGAGCAGCGCGAGGCCGACGACGTCCAGCCGTCCCGCCGCGCCGCGGTCGCCGCCGGACGGCATGAGCCACGCCGCGAGCGCGAGGGCGAGGCCGCACAGCGGCAGGTTGACGAAGAACATCCAGCGCCAGGCCAGGTGGTCGATGATCACCCCGCCCAGCACGGGACCGAGCACGGGCGCGAGCATCGCGGGGACGGCGACCACGGCCATGGCCCGGCCCATGCGCCCGGGGCCCGCCGCCCTGGCGATCATGGTCTGGCCGACCGGCATGAGCAGCCCGCCGCCGACGCCCTGCAGGACGCGGAAGGCGATGAGCGACGGGGCCGACCAGGCGAGCCCGCACAGCAGCGAGCCCGCGGCGAACAGGGCGAGCGCGGTCAGCCACATCGTCTTGGCGCCGAAGCGCTCGACCACCCAGCCGGTGATCGGGATCGTCATGGACAGCGCGAGCGTGTAGCCGGTCACCACCCACTGGATCGTGGACAGCGAGGCGCCGAAGCTCCTGCCCAGCGTGTCGACCGCGACGTTGACGATCGTGGTGTCGAGGATGGCCGCGATCGCGCCGAGCGCCACGAGCGCGGCCAGCCGCCGCAGCGCGGGGTCGAATCCCGTCGGCGGGGTGCCGGTGGTCGTCGTCATGCAGAGCCCTCCCGTACGCCGTATCGGTTCTCGTACACTGTAGCGGCAAGACCGTACACTGTAGCGCTTAGCGCTACGCCGTACACTTGGGCTGTGGAGACGACCGACGAGGGGGCGCGCGTCCCGGTGTGGGCGCGGGAGACGCCGCGGCGCAGGCCCGCGCTCACCCGTGAGGCCATCGTGGACGCCGCCATCGCCCTGGCCGACGCCGAGGGCCTGGCCGCCGTGTCCATCCGCAAGGTCGCGGCCGAGCTGGGCGCGCGGGCGATGAGCCTCTACTCCCACATCGAGCGCAAAGAGGACCTGTTCGACCTCATGTACGACCAGGTCGTGGCCGAGTCGCACATCGAGGAGCCCCAGCCGGGCTGGCGCGAGGGCGTGCTCGCCGTCGCCCGCGCCACCCGGGCGACGATGCTGCGCCATCCCTGGATGATCGACCTCGCCTCCCAGCGGCCCAGGGTCGGGCCGAACGGCCTGCGCCACGGCGAGCAGTCCCTGGCCGTCCTGGCCGGCGTCCCGCTCGACGTGGCGGGCAAGTGGCGCGTCATGACCGCGGTGGACGACTACGTCCTCGGGCACGTGATCCGCGACGCCCTGGAGGGCCGGTCCGGGCATGGCCGCATGACGCGGGAGGAGCGCGACGAGGTCTTCCTGCCCTACGTCATGGACATGGTGCGCGGCGGCGGCTATCCCAACCTCGCGCCGCTGCTGGAGCGCGGCGTTCCCGTGGCGGACGACAACTTCGAGCGCGGCCTGAAATGGCTGCTCGACGGCCTGGCCGCGGATCTGTCGCTGCCCTGAGCCCGCCGGGGTGTCCGCATCCGGACACTACGAATGGTGAGCGATCAATCGCGATATGACATCCAATCGGGATATCAGCGGCCATAGTCAGAGGGTTCGGTATTTCTCCGAGACCGAAAGGCTCCAATGAGATCCCTCCGGCATCCTCTCGCCGTCGTCGCGACGGCCGTCATGCTGGCCGTCACCGTCGTCGCTTCCTCCCTCTTCGCCGCCCCCGCGCTCGCCGACCCGCCCGAGGTGGCGCTGTCCTTATCGTCCGCGCAGGTCCAGGCGGGCGACCCGGTGACGGTCACCGTCACGGTCACCAACGTCCACTCCTTCACGGTCCTGAACGCGGCGGCACGCGTGTTCACCGCCCCCGCGGCCCTGCCGTCCTACGCCACGCTCACCGGATGCGCGGGCGCGGCGGGTCCCTGCACCACGGTCACGGACGGCGGCGGAACCCCCGTCGGCTTCCAGGCGCCGGTCGGCGCGCTCTCCGGGGGAGCCTCGGCCACCGTCACCTTCACGCTGTCCGTCGCGCCGGACGCCGCGCCGGGGGAGCGGACGTTCCAGGGCGAGCTGCGCGGCTCGAACTACGCCTCCGAGCTCGTCACCGGACCGGTGCTGACCGTGCTCGCCGAGGCCGACGCCGCCGTGGCCCTCACCGCCACGCCCCGGCTCGGCCTGCTCGTCCCGAGAATCGAGTTCAAGGTGCGGGTCACCGGCAACGGGCCGGGCGCGGTGCGCGACGCGACCGTCACGACGACGCTGCCCGCCGGGCTCACCGCCTCGCCCGGCGACTGCGCCGCCGGCCAGGGCGCCGTCACCTGCGCGACGGGGACCGTGCCCGCCGGGTCCTCGGTGACCAGGACGTTCTCCGTGCCGCTCGGGCTGCTCACCATCGGCGTCCCCTACACCTTCACCGCCACCCGCACGGCCTCCGACCCCGTGGACCCGGTGAGCGCCAACGACTCCGACCGGGTGCGGTGCACGGTGGTGTCGGTCGTGCTGGTGACCTGCGACTGACATACGACCCGCCGGGGACCCTCTCCGGTGGCGCGCCGCGGAGGGGTCTCCTCGGGGGCGGGACCGAGGCGGGCGGCCGATACCCTACCTGCCATGTTCCCGAAGACCCCGGTGTCCCGGCCCGTGCCGAGCCGCGAGGACGCCCGATGATCGGCGGCCTGGCCACCGCGCTGATCATCGGCGCGTTGCTGCTCGCCGCGGTGTGCGTGATCGTCGCGATCAGGAACAGGGCCATGGGGGTCGTGCTGCTCGTCGGCCTCGGGGTGCTGGAGCTCGGGCTGCTCGTGCAGGCGGGCATCGGCGTGGCCAAGGTCGTCGGCGGCCAGAGCCCGCACGAGACGGCCACGTTCATCGGCTACCTGGCCGGCACCGTGGTCATCCCGCCGGTCGCCGCGCTCTGGGCGCTCGCCGAGCGCACCCGCTGGGGGCCCGCGGTCGCCGCGGTGGCCTGCTTCGCGATCCCGGTCATGGTCGGGCGCCTGCTGCAGATCTGGCAGGGGACGCCGTGACCGCCGCGCCGGTCGGCACCGGACCGGGGCGCCTGCTGGTGGCGGTGTACGGCATCTTCGCGCTCGCCGCCGGCGCCCGCGCGGGCGTGCAGATCGCCACCCGGTTCGACGAGGCGCCGCTGGCCTACGCCCTGTCGGCGTTCGCCGCCGCCGTCTACGTCGTGCTCACCGTCGCCCTGGCCAGGGGCGCCCGCCGGACGGCGCTGGCGGCGTGCGCGATCGAGCTGGCCGGAGTGCTGATCGTCGGGACGCTCAGCCTGGCCGACCCGGCGGCGTTCCCGCACGCGACCGTCTGGTCCGGGTACGGCAGCGGGTACGTGTTCATCCCGCTGGTTCTGCCGCTGGTCGGCCTTTTTTGGCTTTTGCGGACCCGGCGGCCTGATTAGAGGGGACGACGGCGGGCAGGGCGATTTCCCGAGGCCACACGAAGGTCACACCAGAGGGAGGGAGCCCTGATGAGCACGATCGAGCACTCCGTCGACGTCGCCGTGCCCGTGCGCACCGCGTACAACCAGTGGACCCAGTTCGAGAGCTTCCCCGAGTTCATGGAAGGGGTCGAGTCGGTCAAGCAGATCGACGACACCCGTCTCGCCTGGACCGTCCAGGTCGCGGGCGTCCACCGCGAGTTCGAGGCCGAGGTCACCGAGCAGCGTCCGGACGAGCGCGTCGCGTGGCGCTCGCTGGAGGAGCCGCGCCAGGCCGGCGTGGTGACCTTCCACAGGATCACCGACGACACGACCCGGGTCATGCTCCAGATGGAGTTCGAGCCCGAGGGGCTCGTCGAGCAGGTCGGCGACAAGCTCCAGCTCGTCCGCATGCGCGTCCACGGCGACCTCGAACGCTTCAAGAAGTTCGTCGAGTCCAAGGGGCACGAGACGGGCGGCTGGCGCGGGGAGGTCCCGGCGCCCCTCGACGGCGACCACAGCGCCGCCGCGCGCACGGCGCCCCACGGTGACGTGCTGCACGGCACCGGCGCGACCGCGCCCGACCCCGCCTACGACCGGGCCGGCGCCGCCTACGGCGAGCCGGTGCCGCCGCAGCCGGTCCAGCGCGACTACCCGCCGGAGACGACGCTCCCGGCGCCCGGCAGCGGCCCGGTCTCGCCGACGGGCGACCCGCGCTGGGACGACGAGCCGCCGCTCAAGCCCGAGCGTCTGGCCTGACGACGCGGGCGCCCGGCACCACGGGCGCCTGAGGGGGGCGCGAAGGAGTGGGGGGCGGGGCGACCCGCCCCCTTCGCCGTTTCCGGGGTCGGTCAGCGAATGGCACAGCAGGAGTAAAGCGGACTTATCGGCGTCTGATACAGTAGCGGACATCCAATCATCCTATGAATCGTCCAGCCGCTGAACAGGAGGACCGATCCCGCCATGAGCGTGCTCACCCCCTTCGCGCCCACGACGCGCGGGCCGGGAAGAACGGGATCGCTTCCCTGGCTCATCGTGCTCGGCATCGTGCTCGCCGCGCTCAACCTGCGCACGGCCGTCACCAGCGTCGGCCCCGTCCTCGACCAGGTCAGCCGCTCCCTCGGCATGTCCGGCGTCGTGACGGGACTGCTCACCTCGCTGCCGGTGCTGTGCTTCGCGGTGTTCGGCGTCGTCACCCCCGCGCTGGCCCGCCGCGCCGGCGAGCACCGCCTCCTGCTGGTCGCGCTCGTCGCCCTCGGCGCCGGCCTCCTGGTGCGCGTCGCGGTCGACTCCTCCTGGGTGTTCCTGGCGGCCAGCGTGCTCGCCCTCTCCGGCGGCGCGGTCGGCAACGTGCTGATCCCGACGCTGGTCAAGCGCCACTTCCCGGGACGCGCCGGCGCGATGATGACCGTCTACACCACCGCCCTGGCCGTCGGCACCATGCTCGCCGCCGCCGCCACGATCCCGATCGAGCGCGCCGCGGGCGGCGACTGGCACGTCGCGCTCGGCGTCTGGGCGGCGCTGGCGGCGGTCGCCGCCGTTCCCTGGCTCGCTCTCCTGCGCCGCGAGCCCGCGCGCGCCCCCGGGCGCCGCGACGCCGGGCCGCGCGCCCTGGTCCGCAGCCGACTCGCCTGGGCCGTCGCCGGGTACTTCGGCACGCAGTCCCTCCTCGCCTACGTGATGTTCGGCTGGCTCGCCCAGATGCTCCAGGACCGCGGCTTCAGCAGCGCCGGGGCCGGGACGTGCCTCGCCGTCTTCTCCGCGCTCGGGATCCCGGTCGCGCTCGCCGTCCCCGCCGTCGCGGCGCGGCTCGCGAACCAGCGGCCCATGATCGCCGGGTTCGCCGTCCTCTACGTGATCGGGTTCGCCGGGCTGCTGGCGGGGCCGTCCGCGCTGCTCTGGCCGTCGGTGATCCTCGTCGGCGTCGGCATGGGATCCTTCCCGTTCGCGCTGACCCTGCTGACCCTGCGCACCCGCACCGCCGAGGCCACCGCCGCGCTGTCGGCCTTCGGGCAGAGCGTCGGATACCTCATCTCCGGGGCGGGCCCGATCGTGGTCGGCGTGCTCTACTCCGCCACCGGGGGCTGGACGCTGCCGTTCGTCCTGCTGTTCGCCGTGGTCGCGGCGCAGGTGCTCACCGGGTGGTACGCGGCGGGGAACCGCATGCTCGAAGACGAGGCCCGGTAGGGCCCGCCGCCGTGCGACCGCGGGCCCACGCAGTGGTCAGGTTCCGATAGACTGGGCCCGCATTCGCAAGGGGCTATAGCGCAGCTGGTAGCGCGCCTCCATGGCATGGAGGAGGTCTGGGGTTCGAATCCCCATAGCTCCACTCTCGCGAACCACTCGATACCGCCCCCCCCGAGGGCGGTATCGCCGTTTCAGGGGAAGGGCCGGAAGCGTGGACCGAACCAGGGTGCTGGTGCGGCGCGCCCTTCCCACCGACCCCGCCGTCCGCGCCTCCGCCTCCCTGTTCGTCACCGAGGCCGAGCGCCAGGGCCTGCGCGCCGATCGCCGCATGCTGTACGTGGGCACCGAACCCGCGAAGGCCCGCGTCGCCGCCGCGCTGCGCGTCGCGCCGGGCGAGGAGGTGCTGGCGCGCCGAAAGCTGCTGCTCGCCGGCGGCGTCCCGGTGCGCGTGGCCACCAGCTACTTCCGGATCGACCTCTTCGGCGGCACGCCCCTGAGCGACCCCGGGTTCGTCCGCCCCAGCCTGCAGGCCGGCATCGAGGCGCTCGGCCACCGCTTCGGCCACGCCGAGGAGGAGCTGATCGCCCGCCCGCCCGAGGACCACGAGGCGGCCACGCTGGAGCTCGCGCCGGGGGAGTGGGTCGTCCAGATCGTGCGCACCGGCCACGACACCTCCGGCACGCCGATCCACACCCTGGAGACGATCTGCGCCGCCTCCCGGCACGTCTTCACGATCACCCAGGTCGCCGGCGCCGACGAGTTCTAGCCGGCGGGGAAAACCCGTTCGCCGTGCCGGGGCGCGCCTTGAAACACTGTCCGGCATGTCCTGGACCTTCACCTCGCGCCTGGAGGAGTTCCCCGAAGCCGCCGCGGCGTGGCTGCGGGCCGATCCCACGCGCAACACCGTGCCGCTGACCGTGCTGAGCCGTCTGCGCCACGGCCTGTGGGCCGACGACCCCACCCTCGGCTGGCTGACCGACGGCGGCGATGTCCGCGGCGCCGTCATCCACACCCCGCCCTATCCCGTGCTGCTCGGCGACATCCCGCTCGGCTCGGTGGCGGCGCTGGCCGAGACGCTGCGCGGCCGGCCGATCTCCGGCGTGAGCGGCTTCAAGGAGCAGGCCGAGGCGTTCGCCGCCGCCGTCGGCCTCGCCGAGTCGAGCCGCATGGTCCAGCGTCTCTACCGGCTCGGCGACCTGCGGCCGCCGTCGTCCACCGGCACGTCGCGCCCGGCCGACGAGGCCGACGCGGGGTGGGTGGCCTCCTGGATGCGCGACTTCATGGCCGAGGCCGAGCCCGAGAACGCGGGCCGCGACTTCCTGCCGGAGATGCGGCACCGGATCGCCCAGGGCGAGATGGTGCTGTGGGTGGACGCCGGGCGGCCGGTCGCGATGGCCGCCTTCTCCCGCCCGATCAGCGGCATGTCCCGGATCGGGCCCGTCTACACGCCGCCGGGGTCGCGCGGGCGCGGGTACGGCTCGGCGGTGACGCACGCGGCCACCCGCGCGGCCCAGCGGGCGGGGGCCGATCTGCTGCTGCTGTTCACCGACCTCGCCAACCCGACGTCCAACTCCATCTACCAGAACCTCGGGTACCGCCCCGTCAGCGACTACGCCTCCATCGCGTTCGCGCCCCCGGCGTAGCGGCGCACGGCGGCGGCGTAGCGCCCGCTGAAGAAGCTCTGCGCCAGGACGGCCACCGGCCACCCCAGGCGGCTGTACCAGCGGCCCGGCCGGGTGAAGGCGGCGACGGTGAAGACCAGTTCCCCGCCGGGGCCGGCCTCCAGCAGGAAGGACTCCTCGCCGCACTCCGGATGGCCCGGGAGCGTGCCGTAGGCGAACCCGGCGCGGTTCTCCTCCTCGACGGTCCAGATGACCCGGCAGGGGGCCGTCAGGGCGAGCGGGCCGATCCCCAGGCGGTTCACGACCACCGCGCCCGGCGTCGCCCGGGGCGCGGTGGCCCGGGGCCGCAGGCCGAGCGCGGAGTGCACCCGCCAGGTCAGCAGGGCGTCGGCCGCGCGGCCGAGCGCGGACGCCTCGCCCACGGTGTACCGGCGCCGCAGGTGGTGGTAGCCCGGCGGGAGGTCTCGGGCGCGGGTGGCCCCCACATCGGCGTAGGTCGGTCGCGCGGTCAGGTAGCGCTTCGGGTCCATGACGCTCTCCATCTCCCAAGGTCTCCAGGGGTTTCACAGGGGCCGCAGCCTGCGCCAGGCGGCCACCCCGCACAGCGCGAACCCCGCGGCGTTGCACACGCCGTGGGTGGCGGCCATCCACGCGATCGACGGGTGGGGGAGGCCGGTGGCCTCGCCCAGGGCCCAGCTCAGCGCGAGCAGCATCGTGGCGGACAGGACCGCGGCCGAGACGGCGAGCAGAGCGCCCGTCAGGCGGTCCCCGGCGAGGCGCCGCACCTGCGTCCAGGTCAGCAGGCCCACCAGCCACATGCCCGCAGTCAGGACGATCGCACCCGCCAGTTCCGCCCAGTCGCCGACGAAGTAGCCGGCCAGCACCAAAGCCGTCCCGCAGGGCACCGTCAGCGCGGCGGCCCTGGAGGCCCTCCGCTCCCCGGTGGCGCGGCACACCAGGCCCGCGACCAGCGCGGCGGCGAACCCGGCGTAGTGGAAGTGCGCCACGGTCAGGGCCAGGATCGGCGGCTTGAACCCCATCAGCGGATGGCCCGCGCGTTCCCAGAGCAGTGACACGCCCGCGACCGACGGGGCGGCGAGCGCGGTCAGCACGGCGACCTCGCGTGGCGACGGCAACCGCCGGCGCAGGCGCGTGGCCGCGTGCGCGGCGAGCACGGCGGTGGCGAGCGCGTAGGGGACGGCGAGCGCGACGGCGCCAGGACCGCGGGGAAGCCAGAGCGAGAACGCGCCCGGCACGGCCCCGGCGATCCAGGTGATGCGGACCGCGCGCGGGACGTCGACCAGCCGCAGCCCGAGAGGGACCACGATGAGCATGCCGGCCATGATGATCACATTGACCAGGGGGACCATGCCGCCTCCGGTTGAACGTGTTCAAGACACTTCTGACGGCACGGTATCAGGGCGCGGCGCGCGGGATATTCCGGGGTCGCATTATGGGCGGCGATGCCGCCCGGGAAGGGCGGGTGATACGGACATTTACGACATAAGACGCGCGACTCATGTTTCTTCGTCTATACTGTTAACTCCACATCATGACTCCACTTGACTTTGTGAGTGGTATCACCCTATTTAATGGAGAGGCAGATACTCCTCCGGCGTTGGGTGGACGGAATGGCTGTGGGACGCTCGCGCCCGGTGCATCGGGCGGCGCAGGCCGAGGCGTTCGACAAGATCGGCGACAGGTACGACGAGGCCTTTCCTTACAAGGGCGGTCAGATCGCCTCCACGGAATGGATCCTGCGCAAGCTCCGCCCCGGCGCCCGCGTGCTGGACGTCGGCTGCGGCACGGGCGCGCCCACGGCGCGGCAGTTCATCGAGGCCGGCTGCGAGGTCACGGGCATCGACATCTCGCCCGTCATGCTCTCCATCGCCGCCCAGAACGCGCCCGAGGCCGACCTGCACCTGCTGGACGTCGTCGAACTGGACGACACGCTCGGCCGCTTCGACGCGGTCGCGGCGTACTTCTCGCTGTCCATGCTGCGGCGCGAAGAGATCATGGCGTCCCTGCTCCGCCTGCACGAGGTCCTGGTCCCCGGCGGCTGGCTCGGCCTCGGCATGGTCGAGATGGACATGGACGACGCGCCGGTCCGCGTCCTCGGCACGCCCATGCGCATGACCGGCTACGGCCGGGCGGCGCTGCGGGCGGTCGTGCAGGAGGCCGGTTTCTCGGTGCGCGAGCAGATGGACCTGGCGTACGTGCCGGCCAGCGAGAACGACCCCTTCGAGATGCAGCTCTTCCTCAACTGCCGGAGGAACACCTTCTGACCGCGGCGCGCCGTGCCCGGCCGCGCGGCCGGTCATGTCAGGGCCGGTCCTGTCAGAGCCGGTCATGTCAGGGCGGCGAACACGCCGGCCCCGATGAGGGCGACCGCCCAGGCCAGGTCGAGGTTGAACCACGCCCGGCGCAGCACGGACACGCCGAGCCGCTCGTACACGACGACCGCGAGCGTGGCCGTCACGGCCAGCATCGCGGCGGTGTGCACCCCGGCGGCCGTGAGGGTCTCGCGGCTGAGCGCGAGCGCCGCCCGCTCATGGCCCGCCAGCGTGACCGGCAGCAGCATCAGCCCCGCGCCGTGCGCGGTCGCCATGAGGAACGACCACCCGGCGAGCTGCCACCCCGTGACGCGCATGCCGACCCAGCGAGGGTGGCGCCGCCGCAGCAGCTTCCACAGGCCGAACCCGCACACCAGCGCCGCCACGCCGTACGACACCGCCCGCGGCGGGGTGGCCATCCGGACGGCGGCCACGAGCGCCAGCGTGACCAGCACCGACCCGGCGTGCCCGAGCACGATCGGCGGCAGCGCGCCGAGCACGGCGCGCCGCGACCGTTCCTGCAGGCCGAGCGCCACCGCGAACAGCCAGCCCATGGCCGGGTTCAGGCCGTGGAAGGCGCCGAACCCGGCCAGGACGAGCAGTTGGGTCAGCTCCATGCGCCGCTCAGGGGTAGCAGTAGGAGTCGGAGGAGGAGTCGCCGCCCTGCAGCCTCACCTGGTGCGGCCGGCGCCCGTCGGCGGCGAAGTCCACCAGGAAGGCGGGGTCGAGGGCGATCGAGCCGTCCTCGGCGATGTCGGCCTTGACCAGCCACCCGTCGATGCCGTCGGGGTAGAACACCTCGTCCCAGGACCGGTAGAGGGAGTTGGTGAAGTACGCCCGCCTGCCGTCCCTGCTGACCTCGACCATCTGCGGGCCGCCGTTGCGCGGCGTGCCGGGGGAGCCCGGGTGGGCGGCGCGCCCGGTGATGCCGCCGACGCGCACCGAGCCGGTCTGCCGCGGGTTCAGCGGGTCGGACACGTCGAAGGCGAGCAGCTCGCCGGTGCCCCACGCCGAGACGAGCAGGATGCGGTCGTCCAGGGTGAGGGAGATGTCGCTGACCAGCGGCGGGACCGCGCCGAACTGCTTGAGCGGCTCGGGCAGCAGGGCCGGGTCGGCGGGTTCGGCCGGGATCGTGATCGTCTTCTTGGCCTTCCAGACGCCGTCCTCCAGGTACCAGGTGAAGATGTTGGCCGACAGGTCCTCCACGCTGATCACGGTGTTGACGAACCCGTAGGTCTTGGTGGGGTCGTGGGCCGGGCGCAGCTCGAGCGCCATCTGGTGCTGGTCGCCGAGGTCGATCTCCTGCTGGTGGGTGCGCTTGCGCAGGTCCCAGACGTGCAGCTTGTGGCCGTACCGGCGGCCGACGAGCAGATCGAGGTCGGGGCCGGCCTCGATCATGTTGGGCGTGCCCCACTCGCTGGTGATCATCGTGTCGTGGCCGAGGTGCCACCAGAAGTCGTAGTGCAGCCGCTGCGGCCCCCGGTCGGCCTCCCAGGGGCCGAGGGGCTCGAAGGTGTCGTGGTCGAGCATGAACACGCCGCCGGGCGCGTCGCCGTCCACGTTGCCGAGCGCGCTGACGTAGATGGCGTCCGTGCCGCAGTGGACGGTGTGGGGACGGCTGTAGCCGGTGCGCTCGAAGATCACCTCGGGTTCGATGGTCTTGACCAGCTTCGGCCGCGCCGGGTCGTCCTTGACGTCGAACACGTAGATGCGCGAGGAGCGCAGCCCCGGGACGACGAGGTAGCGCCGCTCGACGTGCGGGTGCGGGGCGTAGGGGCACAGCGCGGCGCTGCACACGTTCCACCCGAAGTGGTGCAGCTCGTCGCCGGGCACGGTCATGTCGTGCACGCCGACGACCGTGCCGTAGGCGGGGGAGTCGGGGTCGAGGTCGACGGTGGCGAGTCCGTCGGGCCTGCCCTCCCCCTGGGTGTCGAGCAGGGCGACGTACGCCAGCTTCTCGCGCGGCGCTCTCATGGCCTCGCGGGCGGAGGGATAGAACGTGGGATCGGGTTGGATGAGCACATGACCCCCTTCGGACCGGTTCGATAACCTATCAATCTTGTAGGGAAACGTGGACTTGTCCAGAGTGACCAGGGCTTTACTCCTGGTACGTCCGGAAAGTCCTGTGCCGGTGGGGAGATCGGGGGGTCACGGCCGGATCGCGGTTCGCCGTCGCTTGCGTGACGGCCCCGGCGATGTCCTTCGGACCGGTCGTCCTAAGGGGTGACGCCAAGGAGGCTCCCATGAAGACGCGATACCTCACCGGTGCCGTTGTGGCCCTCACCTTCTTCCTGTCGGCGTGCGCGGCCGGGGAGCCGGTGAGCACGCAGTCGGACGGCGGCGCGCACGCCCCCGCCCCCACCGCGCCCGTACCGCCAGAGGAACGGCGCCCCTCCTCCTCCAGCTCGCCCGCCGAACGTTCCCCCGCCGAACTGTCCACGTTCGCCCTCGACGTCGACACCGCCTCCTACGGGTACGCCAAGACCGCGCTGAAGGACGGCCGCCTCCCCGCCCCCGGCCAGGTGCGGCCCGAGGAGTTCGTCAACGCCTTCCGCCAGGGGTACGCCGAGCCGCCGGGCGACGGCTTCTCCGTGCAGGTGGACGGGGCGCGGCGGGACGGCGGCGCGCTGCTGCGGGTCGGCCTGCAGACCAGGACCACCGACACGGCCGCCAGGAGACCGGCCAACCTGACCTTCGTGGTCGACGTGTCCGGCTCCATGGGCGACCCGGGCCGGCTCGACCTGGTCCGCGAATCCCTGCACACCCTCGTCGACCAGCTCGGCCCCGGCGACGCGGTGGCCATCGTCTCCTTCAGCGACCAGGCGCGGCTGCGCCTGCCCATGACCGGCGCCGACCGGCGCGAGGACCTGCACGCGGCGATCGACACGCTGGCCGTGGAGGGCTCGACCAACCTGGAGGCCGGGCTGGTCACCGGCTACCAGGAGGCCTCCCGCGCCTTCCGGCCGGTGGCCACCAACCGCGTCGTCGTCCTGTCCGACGGCCTCGCCAACACCGGCGACACCACCTGGCAGGGCATCCTCAAGCGGGTCGAGGAGCACGCCGCGCGCGGCGTCACCCTGCTGTGCGTGGGCGTCGGCCGCGACTACGGCGACGCCCTGATGGAGCGGCTGGCCGACAACGGCGACGGCGCGGCGATCTACGTCAGCTCGCGGGAGGACGCCCGCCAGGTCTTCGTCGAGCGGCTGCCCGCCGCCCTGGACCTGCGGGCCCGCGACGCCAAGGCGCAGGTGGCGTTCAACCCGGCCACCGTCGAGTCCTACCGGCTGGTGGGCTACGAGAACCGGGCGCTGGCGCAGGAGGACTTCCGCGACGACACCAAGGACGGCGGCGAGGTCGGCCCCGGGCACGCGGTCACCGCGCTGTACGAGGTGCGGCTGAAGCCGGGCGCCTCCGGGCAGCTCGCGGTGGCGACCGTCCGCTGGCTGGACCCCGACAGCCGCGCGCCCGGCGAGGCCAGCCGCGCCCTGGAGGTCGCCGGGCTGTCCGGCTCCCTGTGGGAGGGCGCCCCCACGGCGCTGCAGGTGGACGCGGTGGTCGCGGGCTTCGCCCAGCGGCTCAGGGGCGCCGGGGACGGCCTGCTGACGGAGAACCTCGGCGACCTGTCCGACCAGGCGACGCGGCTCGCGGCCCTGACCCAGGACCCCATGGTGGCCGAGCTGGCCGAGCTGATCCGCACGGCGGCGTCGCTGCGGTGACGGCGTAACCGGTTCGGCGCGCCCGGCGATGTCCGATACACTGGCGTCGCGCCAGGCGGAGTCTCGCCTGGGGCGACTGAGGGGCTATGGCGCAGCTGGTAGCGCGCCTCCATGGCATGGAGGAGGTCTGGGGTTCGAATCCCCATAGCTCCACCTCGGTTCATCCCGCCGTCCGGCCGACGATCACGATTCCGGCCGGGCGGCGAACGTGTGGCGGTAGGTCAGCGGCGCGACGCCGACGGTGGCGTGCAGGTGCTGGCGCAGGGAGGTCGCCGTGCCGAAGCCCGCCCGCGTGGCCACCTGGTCCACCGGCAGCGCCGTCGACTCCAGCAGATGCCGGGCGTGCTCGACCCGCTGGAGGGTCAGCCACCTGGCCGGGCTCAGCCCCGTCTCCTCGCGGAACCTGCGCGTGTAGGTGCGCACGCTCATGCGGGCGTGCCGGGCCTGCGCGGCCAGGTCCAGGGGGTCGGCGAGCCGCTCCAGCATCCACGCCCGCGTCGGGGCCGTCGTCGCGCCGCCGGGCTCGGGGAGGGGCCGCTCGATGAACTGCGCCTGACCGCCCTCGCGCCACGGCGGCGTCACGCACCTCCTGGCCACCCGGTTGGCGATCTCGCTGCCGTGGTCGCGGCGGAGCACGTGCAGGCACAGGTCGATGCCGGCCGCGACGCCCGCCGAGGTCAGCAGGTCGCCGTCGTCGATGAACAGCACATCAGGGTCCAGGCGCACCCGCGGGAACAGCGCGCGGAAGCGGGGGGCCTCCCTCCAGTGCGTCGTGGCCCGGCGACCGTCCAGCAGCCCGGCCGCGGCGAGCACGAACGCGCCCGTGCAGATCGACATCATGCGCGACCGGGTCGCCGCGTCGCGCAGGGCGTCGCGCAATTCCGGATCGATCGTGCCGTCGTTCACCGGCCCGCCGCCGTGGATGCCGGGGACCAGGACGGTGTCGGCCGTGGCCAGCACCGACAGGTCATGGTCGGGGAGCACGCGGTAGCCCGCGGGGCCGCGGACCGGGCGCCCGCCGGGCGAGCAGGTGACCACCTCGTACAACCGCCGGTCGTCCCGCCGGGCGATGTGGAAGACCTGCCCGGGGATGCCGAGGTCGAGGGTGGCGAAGTCGTCGAGCGCGACGACCACGACGCGATGGGTCATGGCCGGATTCTTGCACATATTGGCTATCAAGCCACTCGTCCCGAACGAGATCAAATCCGATGATGGTCGGCATGACCTCGACGACTGACGTGGTACGGAGATGGCGTGTCCACCGGGCCTGGGTGGTGGCCGGCGTCGCCTTCGTCGCCATTCTGGGGGCCGCCGGGTTCCGGGCGACGCCCGGCGTGCTCATCACCCCCCTGGAGGACGAGTTCGGCTGGACGCGCGGCACCATTTCGCTGGCCATCTCGGTGAACCTCACCCTGTTCGGCCTCGTCGCGCCCTTCGCCGCCGCTCTGATGGACCGCCTCGGCATGCGCCGCGTGGTGACCTTCGCGCTGCTGCTCGTCGCCCTCGGCAGCGGCCTGACCGTGCTCATGACCGCGAGCTGGCAGCTCGTCGCGCTGTGGGGCGTGCTGGTCGGCCTCGGCACCGGCTCCATGGCGCTGGTCTTCGTGGCCACCGTCACCGACCGGTGGTTCGTCCGGCACAGGGGCGTGGTGACCGGCCTGCTCACGGCCGCGGGCGCCACCGGCCAGCTCATCTTCCTCCCTCTGCTCGCCTGGCTGGCCGAAGGACCCGGCTGGCGCGTCGCCGCCCTCGCCGTGGCCGGGTCCGCGCTCGCCGTCGTCCCACTGGTGTGGTTCCTGATGCGCGACCGCCCCGAGGACGTCGGCCTGACCGCGCTCGGCGCCGCGCCGGACGCCGTCCCCGTGCCCCCGTCCCATGGAGGCGCGGCGGCGCGCGCGGTGCGCGTGCTCCGGTCGGCGGCGCGCACCCGCGCGTTCTGGTTCCTGGCCGGCGGGTTCGCGATCTGCGGGGCCAGCACCAACGGGCTGGTCGGCACCCACTTCATCCCCGCCGCGCACGACCACGGCATGCCCGAGACCATGGCGGCCGGGCTGCTCGCGCTGATCGGCGTCTTCGACATCGCCGGCACCGTGCTGTCGGGGTGGCTCAGCGACCGGGTGGACCCCCGCGTCCTGCTCGGCGTCTACTACGCGCTGCGCGGCGCGTCCCTGCTGATCCTGCCCACCCTGTTCTCGGCCACCACCGAGCCCAGCATGCTCGTCTTCATCATCTTCTACGGGCTGGACTGGGTGGCCACCGTGCCGCCGACCGTCGCGCTGTGCCGCCGCTTCTACGGTCCCGACGGCGCGGTCGTGTTCGGCTGGGTCTTCGCCGCCCACCAGGTCGGCGCCGCCATCGCCGCCGTGCTCGCCGGGCTGGCCCGCGACCACCTCGGCCAGTACGACGCCGCCTGGTACGGCGCGGGCGCCCTGTGCGCGCTCGCCGCCCTCGTGTCGCTGCGCATCGGGCGCGGGCCCCTCCCCCCGGCCACGCCCGCGCCGCCCGTGCAGGAGGCCGCCCCGGCGGAGGCGGGCAGGGCGTGAGCCCGGCGGGTCCGCCGCCTGAGATCCTTGGTGCCGTGAACCCGCCAGACCAGAGAGTGCTCCCGCTCGTCGTCAGGATCGAGCGGGCCGCCCCGCCGCAGCGCACCGACGCCCTGGAGGCCGCTGCGCTGGCCGTGCTCAGCCTGCTCAACGACGAGCGGGCCCTGAGCGGCGAGTGGGCCGAGCCCGTGACCGTCTGGGAGACCATCGGCATCAGGAAGGTCGTCCGCCGGGCGCGGGGCGGCGAGTGGCGGCGCGTGCTGGACCTGCCCGGCATCACCGTCGCCGTGCGCTCCGCCGAGGTGCGCGTCCACCCGCCCGTCCCGCTCGACGCCTGGCCCAAGGACCTGTCGCGGCTCCAGGTCTCCGGCACCGACCTCGCCGACACCGCGCCCCCCGGCGAGCCCGCGCCCGGCGCGGCGATCCTGTGGCTGAACCCCTCCCTGGAGATGTCGGCGGGCAAGGCCATGGCCCAGGCCGGGCACGCGGCGCAGCTCGCCTGGTGGGGCACCGACGAGCCCGCCCGCGAGGCGTGGCGGGCGGACGGCCTGCCCGTCGCGGTGCGCGTCGCCGGGCCGCGCCGCTGGTCCGCCCTGGTGGACAGCGGGCTGCCCGTCGTGCGGGACGCGGGGTTCACCGAGATCGAGCCCGGGTCGCGCACGGTCGTCGCCGACGCCCCGTGGCTACGGGCCGGCGGCCACCGCCCGGCCGGCTGGGGGCCGCTGCGCAACCCGTCGCCGTGACCCGTTGACCGGACGGGAAAGCTCAGGTCAGAGGCCAGGAAAACCCCGCGCGCGGCGGGTACTCGTTCCCGAAGTGTGATCGGGGCGTCGGACGGCCGGGCGGAATATGCCGTACGCTCCCAACGTGCCAAATGGGGTGGGTGGGAACTACGGCAAAGCCGTCCCGACGTACGTGGCGGCAGACGCGGAGACCGCGCCACTTCCCAAGGTCACGGCGGAGGCGCCGCCGTCGGCCGAGGACCCGGAGCCGCGCCCCAGGCGTTCGCTGATCGCGCGCCTCGGCGACCTTCCGATGCGCGTCATCTACCGCCTGCTGGTCGCGGCCGTCACCGTGCTCGCCGTCGCCGTGGCCGGGCTCGTGCTGTTCGTCACCCGCTCCCCGGCCACGGGGACGCCGGCCGCCGCGCACCCGGCGCCCGCCGTCACGGCCGCCGCGCCGGTCGTCTCCCCGGCGGCCTCGGCCTCCGTTTCGACCTCCCCGGCGGCCTCCGTCTCGGCGTCGCCGGTCGCCTCGCCCGCGGCGTCCCCGGCCTCCTCGGCGTCCGGGTTCTCGCCCGGCGTCTCCTCCGGCCCGTCGCCCGCGTCCGCCGCGTCGGCGTCCGCCGGCGTCGTCGTGCCGCCCGCCTCGCCGGCCGTCTCCGCGTCCACCGGTGCCGTCGTGCCGTCCGCCGGGGTCACGTCGTCCGCCGGAGCCTCCCCGAGTTCGCCGGCCACCCCGTCGCCGTCCGCGAGCACGGGCAAGACGCCGCTCGCGGCGGCCCAGGCCGACCCTCGCATGCCCAAGCTGCCCCGCGACCGCAAGCTCACCAACTACCCCGGGCGCGGCGGGCCGACGAAGGGCCGGGTGACCGACAAGCGGTCCGGCATCTCCTTCGCCCGCTTCGCCAAACAGTGGAAGCTCGCCAAGTCGGCGCCCTTCGGCACCCGGCGCACGCTCCCGGCGGTGAAGGGAACCGGATACCGGGGCCTGCTGGCCTCCTGCCCGGTGCCCATCGCCGTGCAGGACGACCTCAAGGACACCGCCTTCCTGGCCGCGCGCTGGACTCTCAACCACCACCCGCACGGCGCCAAGATCGCCTGGACGGCCTCGCAGCCGATCAAGGTGGGCAAGCGCAAGGGCTGGCTGCTCGGGTACCGCGTCCTGTACAAGCTGGGCGGCAAGAAGCGCGCCGCCACCGCCGCCGTCGCGCTCGTCGACGTCCCCGACGGCAAGCCCGCCCTGCTGTTCGTCTCGATCCCCGACGCGCAGAAGAAGCGCAGGGCCGACATCAACACCGTCGTCGCCAGCCTGCGCGCCCTGTGATCGTTCCCGCCGCCGTACCGGCGGCGCGGGGCGGTGCCCTAGGCTCGTAAGACATGACCGAGATCGTCCTCGCCTCCGCCTCTCCCGCGCGGCTCGCGCTCCTGCGCAGCGCCGGGCTCGACCCCAAGGTGATCGTCAGCAACGTCGACGAGGAGGCCGCGTCGGCCCGCTACGCCGACGCCCCCGCCGAGCTGTGCCTGGTCCTGGCCCGCGCCAAGGCGTCCGCCGTCGCGGCCGGCCTCCCCGAGGGGCTCGTCATCGGCTGCGACTCGGTCCTGGAACTGGACGGCCGCGCCCACGGCAAGCCCGAAACGCCGGAGGTGGCCGTCGAGCGGTGGCGCGCCATGCGCGGCCGCACGGGGACGCTGTACACCGGGCACTGCGTCATCGACGCCGCCACCGGCGCGCAGGCGTCCGCGGCGGGCGCGACCGTCGTGCGCTTCGGCACGCCCGGCGACGACGAGATCGCCGCCTACGTCGCCACCGGCGAGCCGCTGCGCGTGGCGGGGGCGTTCACGCTGGACGGTCACGGCGGCTGGTTCGTCGAGGGCATCGACGGCGACCACGGGAACGTGCTCGGCATCTCGCTGCCGCTGGTCCGGCGCCTGCTCGCCGAACTCGGCGTCCAGGTGACGTCGCTCTGGAAACAGGGATCTCTCCACTGATCGTGCGACGAACCGGGCGGAAGGCGCTAGCCTGCCGGGCATGAACAGCATGGGCCGGCCCGTCCGCCGCGGCGTCGGCGGCTTCGCCGACGGCGTCAGATATGTCCTTCGTGGTCTCGGCTGGGTCGCCCGCAATCCCCGCCAGTGGCTCTTCGGGCTCATCCCCGCACTGCTCGCGCTGGTCCTCTACATCGTCGCCCTGGTGCTGCTCGGCACCTACGCGGGCGACCTGGCCGCCTGGGCGACCCCCTTCGCCGACGGCTGGAACTCCGGCCTCCGCCAGACCGTGCGCGTGCTGCTCGGCGTGGTGATCTTCGCGCTCGGGCTCGTGCTGTCGGTCCTCACGTTCACGGCCGCGACGCTCGCGATCGGGGAGCCGTTCTACGAGAAGCTCTCCGAGCGGGTCGAGCAGGACCTCGGCGGGCTGGAGGCCGTGCCCGAGGTCCCGCTGTGGCGGTCCATCCCGAGGTCGCTGCGCGACAGCGTGATCACCCTCGGGTACGCGCTGATGTTCACGATCCCGCTGTTCGTCCTCGGGTTCGTGCCCGTCGTCGGGCAGACCGTCGTGCCCGTGCTGGCCGCCGCCGTGTCCGGCTTCTTCCTGACGGTCGAGCTGACCGCGCTGGCCATGGAACGCCGCGGGCTGGCCCGCAAACAGCGCTTCGCCGTGCTGCGCGGTGACAAGGCCCCGGCGCTCGGCTTCGGCGTGCTGCTGTTCCTGATGTTCCTGGTGCCGTTCGGCGCGGTGGTCGCGATGCCCGCGGCCGTGGCCGGCGCCACGATCATGGTCAGGGAGCGCCTGGCCCCCGGGCCCGCCGCCCAGGGACACGCCCCGAGACCGGTACACCCCTGAACCGGATTTCCGGCTCGGTGGACCAGGTGACGAGGGGCGGGCGGACGGCCGCGCAGAGGGGCAGCCCCTTGGCGTCGGTGAGGCACAGCCGGGCGTGCAGCGATCCGGAGGCCAGTGCGGCCCTGGCCACGGCCGGGGGGACGGCGTCGAACATGAGCTTGGCGCGCTGGAACATCGTGAACGCCCCGGCGTCGTCCACGGTGCCCCAGGAGAGGTAGACGAACCGGGCCCCGGGGCGTCCGTGGACGTACGGCCCCCGGATGTCGACCGCATCCATAGGCGCCTCGACGGCCTGGCACTCGATCGTCCACAGGGCCGCCGGGGCGTCGCCGGGGACGATGCCCATGATCTCCCTGGTCCGGTCGCGCCGCTGCACGCCGACATGCACGTTGCCGTACCCCGGGGATGTGCCGTCACCAGCGCGAACACGCCCCGGCAGCCCGGTCCCGTGTATGTGGATCAGCATGGGCCCATCTTCGCGCACGCGGGCACGGGCACGCACGCGCCCTCGTTCCGAACGCGCCTCGGTTCGTTGTCCACAGAACGCGCTTCGGCGCCGGTGGTGCCGCCACGGATCCGCGAACGTGTGCGCCATGACACCGACACCGATCCTCCTCACCTCACCCGACGACATCCTCGGGGCCGTTCCCTACCTGCTCGGGTTCCACCCCGCCGACAGCCTCGTCGTGATCGCCTTCACGGGCCGGGGCGCGCAGGGCAGGCTCCGCTTGACCACCCGGTGGGACCTTCCGCAGCCCGCCGGCGCTTTCGACCGGCTCGTCCCCCTGCTCCGCCGCGAGAACGTCACGCACGTCATCCTGGCCGGGTTCGGCCCCGGCCCGCTCGTCACTCCCGCCGTGGACGAGGCCCTGCGGCTGTTCGGCGGCGCCGGCGTCGAGGTCATCGAGGCGCTGCGCGCCCACGAAGGGCGCTACTGGTCCTATGTGTGCGGCCGGGTGGAATGCTGCCCGCCCGAGGGACGCGCCTACGACACGGTGGCCGGCCCCGTCGCGGCCCGCGCCACCGTCGGCGGGCTCGTCGCCCTGCCCGACCGCGAGACCCTGCGACGCTCGGTCGCGCCCCTGCACGGGGCGGCGCGGGCCGCGATGTCCGAGGCCACCCGCCGCGTCGCGGCCGAGATCCGCGCCGGCCTCCTCTCCGTTCCCGACCCCGCGCACGTGCCGCAGGCATACGTCGGCGAGGCGCTCGACCGCGTGCGCCGCTGCCTCGCCGCGTTCCCCGGCCACGGTCCTCCGCCCGACCCGGAGGCCGCGCGGCTCGGCTTCGACCTGGCCGTCGTCCGCGTCCGCGACGAGGCGTGGACGTTGATGGACGACGCGACGCAGGACGTCCACGTGGCGCTCTGGGCCGATCTCACCCGGCGGCTCGAAACGCCCTTCGTGCCCCCCGTCGCCTCCTTACTGGCCGCCGCGGCCTGGCGACGCGGCGACTGCGCGCTGGCGGGCATCGCGGTCGAGCGCGCCCTGGCCGCCGACCCGTCCTATTCGATGGCCGGCCTGCTCGCCGAGGGCCTCCGCCGCCTCATCGGCCCCGACATCCTGCGCGACCGCATGCCCACGTCCGAAGACCTCGACGCCGCCATGGGGCCGCCCCGCATGGACTGGCTTCACCCGCTGCTCCCGCTCCTCGACACCCACTCCGTCTCCGACCCCGACCGGAGGTGACGGCCTTTCCCCGAGCTTCTGGAGGTCCGCGTGGACCTATTTGAAAAACCCCCCGCGGAGGATGGGCAGGGGGAGGGGAAAGGGGGGAGTTCGGCGGCGCTGGGGTTTGAGGGAGAGGGGTGCTCGGGAGGGAGCAGGAGGTTATTGCTCGGAGTTGTTTCGGCGGCGGTCGTTGTAGGCGCGCATTCTGCCGGGATAACCCGTGAGCTGTACGTCGTACACAGGGAGGGCGAGTCCTCGTGCCACCTTGATGATGACGGCGGGGGAGCCGACCCTGCGGCGGGTCCATTCACCGTCGTGAGCCACGGCGACGGCGGTGGTGTCGGTGGCGAACGTCTCCGGCTCGACGTAGAACTCGACGCCCTGCCGGGATTTCGCGAAGGCTATGAGCGCCTCGATGTCGGCGTCATTGGCCTCACGGTCGAACTTCGCGATCTTGCGGCCACGGAGCCGACGAATTCCATAGCGATCACGCCATCTCATATCCCCTTGTATACCTGGACTCGGCCCCACATGTGCGGCTCCGGGCCACATCGGGGATGGCTCGGGGATGTTCCGGATGGACCCGGGCCGCCGCGGTCCCGAAGATGGGGTGGACGGCTGTTCCGATGGGAAGGCACGGGGCTCTAATGGCAGGGGCAGTGAGACAACCCGCGACATCCACGACCGGAGGCTGGGGGCCCGCGCCTCACCTTCGCGGCGCTCAGCACCCCCAGCTCCGGGTGACCAACGACGACCGTGACGGGGTGGTCGAGCTGGTCACCTCCGCTTACGCGGAGGGTCGCCTCAGCAAGGACGAATTCGACGAGCGGCTTCACCGGGCGATGACGGCGCGCGTGCACGGGGATCTGGCGCCGATCGTCGCGGACCTGAACGCCGTGCCGTCCGTGCCGCCGCCGCCCATGCCGCCCGCGTGGCCGGGGCAGCCGCGCTCCTGGCCGGGGCACGGCTACGCCGCGCCGCCGACCGGCAACGAGCGGCTGGGCGCCGCGGCGGCTCATCTCCTCCCGCTCTGCGGGCTGTTCTTCGTCGGCCCGCTGATCATGCTGCTCACCGGAGGGCGGCGCTCGGCGTACATCAGGCGGCACGCGATCGAGGCGCTCAACTTCCACCTGACGGTGCTCGGCGCGACGTTGCTGTTGCCGTTCACGGTGATCGGCATCGTGCTGATCCCCTTCATCTGGATCCTGGCGTTCGTGCTCAGCATCGTCGGGGGAGCGGCCGCGCTCGGTGACGGCCGGTTCACCTACCCGCTCACGGTCCGCCTCATCAAGTGACCCGCGAACGGGACCGTACGGCGGCGAGCGCAGGGGGAGGCGTTCAGCGGGCGAGCACCTGGTACTTCACGGTCATCGTGCCGGCGCTGAGGCTGCCGATGGCGTCGAAGGCGGCACGTGACAGGTCCAGGCACCGGCCGCCGATGTAGGGGCCGCGGTCGTTGATGCGGACGGTCACGGAGGCGCCGCTGCCGGGGTTGGTCACCCGTACCTTGCTGCCCATGGGGAGGGTCTTGTGGGCCGCGGTCATCGCGTTGGGGTTGAACCGCTCGCCGCTGGCCGTCATCTGGCCCTCGTCGTAGTAGGAGGCGCCGCACCTGCCGGAGGCGATCACCTTGCGGGCGGGCTTCTTGGCCTTCTTCGTCTTCTTGGTGCCGGCGCCGGTCGAGGCCTTCTGCGGTCCGGCGCTCTTCTGGGTCGGGGCGCTGGACGCTTCGCTCGAATTCTTCGACTTGGAGATCCTGCCGACCGGTTCGGCGGCCTTCGTGCGATCAGGGGACGGGGACGCCTCACCCGCCGACGATGGGCCGGCCGGGGTGTCGCCGGGCGGTGTGGGCACGGGGGTCGGGGCCAGGACCCCTTCTCCGGGGGACGTGTGCGGGGAGGCCGCGTCGAGCGGCCACGTGACGGCGAGCGTGCCGTCCGTCGCGCTCGGACCGGTGACGGAGGCGATGGTGGTCTGCCGGGCGGTGACGGCGCCCGCGGCCGGGCCGGCCGAGTCGTCGCCGAGGGCGACCCACGCGCCCGCGGACGCGGTGGCGACCACGGCGGTGGCGGCGATCACGGTGCCCCAGCGCCGCCTGGCGCCGCCGTCGGGTTCGGAGGGCGTGTCGAAGTCGTGCCGGCGTGCCGGAGCGCTGTGCTGACCCAAGGGAAACCACTGTCCTAGGTAGGGAACAAGGACGCGGGACGACCGGCGCGGGGGAGCGCCGGAGGCGGCGGACGGACGACACGCCGCGGTCCCGGACACCGAATGGGCTGAAATGGCCCACTGGGTAATGCCCAGCACCATACGTGATAAATGCCGGGCAAAGTGAAGTCATGACAACGTAAAGTGACTCACTTCACACGAAAAGTGATCATGCGTGGGCGGGGTGTTCCCTGCTCTGAGCAGCGATCTCGCAGGGGTTCACGGCCGCCGGGGCCGTGGCTTCACCCGGCGTGGACGTCCAGGCCGCCGAGCCAGCAGAAGGGCGAGCGCCGAGCGGCGTGCCGGCCGGCTCGGCGGCAGCGGTGTGAGGGCCACGGACGGGCCTTTGGGAGGGCGTCTGGGGCGGATTGAGACCGCCGCCGTGAGGTGATCAGAGAAGGAGCTGGCGGACCGAGTCGACGGTGTCGGCGTCCTCGGGGCTCTTGTCCGGGCGGTAGCGCAGGACGCGGGCGAACCGCAGCGCCATGCCGCCCGGGTAGCGCGGCGAGCGTTGGACGCCGTCGAAGGCGATCTCGACCACCATCTCGGGACGCAGCCGCACCATCCACTCGTCGCTCGGCCCGTCGGCGATCGCCAGGAACCGCTCGGTCTGCCAGGCGAGGAGCTCGTCGGTGAGGCCCTTGAACGTCTTGCCCAGCATGACGAACTCGCCCGACTCTGGATCGCGGGCGCCGAGGTGCAGGTTGGACAGCTTGCCCTGCCGCCGCCCGTGCCCCCACTCGGCGGCCAGGACGACGAGATCGAGCGTGTGCCGGGGCTTCACCTTGACCCACCCGGCGCCGCGACGCCCGGCCGCGTAGGGGGTGGCGGGCGACTTGGCCACCAGGCCCTCGTGCCCCTGCCGCAGCACCTCGGTGAAGAACGCCATGCCCTCTTCGGGATCGGAGGTGACCAGGCGCGGCGTGATCAGCCCGGCGGGCACGGCCCGCTCCAGCGCCGCGTGACGTTCGCCGTCGGGCAGGTCCAGCAGGTCCTCGCCGTTCACGCGCAGCGCGTCGAAGAAGAACACGCTCAACGGCGTGGTGCCGCGCAGCCGCTCTGTCTCGATCTTGCTGGCCACCCGGCTCGCGGTCACCTGGAACGGCTCGGGACGGCCGTCGGGACGCAGGGCGATCACCTCGCCGTCCAGCACGAGGTCCTCCGCGGAGAGGCCCAGCACCGCCTCGACCAGCTCGGGGACCTGCGCGGTGATCTCGTCGAGCGTGCGGGTGAAGACCTTCACCTCGTCCCCCGAGCGGTGGGCCTGGACGCGGACGCCGTCGAGCTTCCACTCCAGCGCGACCGGGCCGCCCCCGAGCTTCTCGAACGCCGCGGCGACGTTCGGCGCGCTCTGCGCCAGCATGGGGGCGACGGGGCGGCCCACCTCCAGGCGGAAGGACCGCAGCGCCTCCACGCCGCCGGTGAGCGCCGCCGCGCCGACCGCGGGGAGCCAGCCCCGCAGCGTCAGGGCGCGCCGCACTTCGGCGGCGGGTGTCGCGGCGGCCTTGGCGACCGCCTCGATCATGACGCCGTTCAGCGCCCCCTGGCGCATCTCGCCGCCGAGCAGGCGGAGCAGGAATGCCTGTTCCTGGGCCGTGACCGAGCGGAACAGGCGCTCCAGCAGATCCTTTCTGGCCGCTTGGGAGCCGGGGCCGGACTGCGCCTTGATGCTGCTGAGCAGGGCGTCCACCTCGGTGAGCGACGCGGTCGCGATCTGGCGCGGCTCCGGCAGGTCCTGCAGGCTGCGCCATCCGACGCCGATCTGGCGCTGCGGAAGCTCGCCCGACAGGTAGGCGACGGCGATCTCGGCCTCGTCCGGCTCGACCCTGCTCAGCAACTCGGCGAGGTGCCGGATCTTGGCGAGGCGCGCCGGATCCGCGGCGACGGCGGACGAGGTGCGGGCGAGGTCGATGAGCAGCACAGTCCTCATCGTGCCAGTTCAGGGCGGCGGATGCTGCCGCAGGTCGCCATAAGGGTCATATGCCGCATCCTGTCCGCCAGGGAAGGATGGCGGTGCCGTCCCGGGGAGCGTGATATGTCCTGTTACCAGGTGCGATGGAGCCCACGAGAGGCCGACGGAAATCGGGTGGAGTGTGCCGTCGTGGGCGGCCACCATGGGCGGGTGGAGACCTTCCTGGTGACCGAGCGGCTCCGGCTGCGCCCCTTCACCGAGGCGGACGCCGGCCACGTCCACGCGCTCGACGACGACCCCGCGGTCATGCGCTTCATCAACGGCGGGCGGCCGTGCTCGTGGGACACGGTCCGCCGGGAAACCCTGCCCCGCCTGATGCGTCCCTACGCCTGGCCGCCGGGCCGTGCCTACTGGGCCGCCGAGGAACGGGACGCCGGACGCTTCGCGGGCTGGTTCGAACTGCGGCCCCTCGACACCGGGCCGGACGTGGCCGAGCTGGGATACCGTCTGCCCACCCGCGTGTGGGGCCAGGGGTACGCCACCGAGGGCGCCCGCGCCCTGATACGCGAGGCGTTCACCGAGCTGGGCCTCCGGCGCGTGATGGCCCAGACGATGGCCGTCAACACCGGTTCCCGGCGCGTCATGGAGAAGTCCGGCCTGACCTACGTCCGTACCTTCTTCCAGAACTGGCCCGAATCCATCGACGGCTCAGAACACGGCGAAGTCGAATACGCCCTGACCCGCGACGAATGGCTACCTCGAGCCCTCTGAATGAGGGGAGGCCTAAGAACGCGAGAAGCCCTGCCGGTACCGAAAGAAACCTCGGCCACTGGTGAACCGCGCGTCCTGGCTGAGAGGTGATGGCCCCTGCCGCGCCGCTGTGTGGGTCCGGAGGGCCGGGGGCCGTAGTGCCGTGGTGGGTGGGCTTGACCGGGTGGGCGGCGAGCCGGGTCACCACGGCACTTGGGCGGCTGGAGGGGTCAGTTCACTCCGAGCAGGTCCACCACGAAGATCAGGGTCTCGCCGGGCTTGATGGCGTTGCCCGCGCCGTGGTCGCCGTAGCCGAGGTGCGGCGGGATGGTGAGGCGGCGGCGGCCGCCCACGCGCATCCCGGCCACGCCCTGGTCCCATCCGGCGATGACACGGCCGCCGCCGAGCGGGAACTGGAAGGCGTCGCCGCGGTTCCAGGACGCGTCGAACTCCTCGCCGGTGGAGAACGCCACGCCGACGTAGTGCACCTTCACCGTGTGGCCGGGCTTGGCCTCCTCGCCATCGCCCACGGTGATGTCGACGATCTCGAGGTCGGCCGGCGCTTCGCCCTCGGGGAAGTCGATCTCGGGCTTCTTGAGAGCCACGTGTTCTCCTTGTTTCACAGTTCGTTGACGGTGCGCGTCCATGGGATCGGCCGCGCTGGGACCGGACCGTCGACCGGGGTCCCCGGCCGACCGCACGACTCTACGGGGTCGCGCCGCCGGGCGGGCGCCGAGGGCGTGTTACGCGATTCACGCCGCAGGGCGCCCGCACAGTGGCGTCCAGGGGCGGTGTCCTGCCCGGGGACTCGTCGGTCAGGGCTTCGGCCGGGCGTTGAGGCCCTCGCCCGATCGTGCGGGGTCGGAGGAGGCGGTCGGCGCCGGCTCCGGCGCGGTGGAGGCGGCCTGCGGATGCTTGACGGCGGCATCCGGGTGCTCGGCGGCGGCATCCGGGGGTTCGGCGGCGGAGAAGCCGGAGTCGGTGGGCGCCGTGGGTCTCGGGGGTGTGGGCTCGCGGCCGGGACCAGGATCGGGGGCGGCCGGAGCGTCGGGCTCCGCGGGGGGCGTGGTGGTGGGACCGGAGTCCGAGGAGGTCGTCGCCGCGCGGACCGTCGACAAGGGGAGGGCGATCGTGGCCTCTTCCATGGCCTCGGCCTTGTCGGTGGGCGGCGGGAGGATGGGCTCGCCGGACGTCGCGGGCCGATCCGACGACGCGGCGCCAGGACCGGACACTCTGATCGCGGACGCTTCGCCGCCCGAGGAGCCGGACGGGGTGCCGGTCGGGAGAGGAGGCGTGGGGGTCGACGGGGCCGCACTGGACGGCTTCGGTGCGACGGGGGGCGGGGACAGGTCCGCGGGGGGAGAAGGCGGAGCGGATTGAGGAGCGGTGGGGGCGGTGGGGGCGCCGGCGGCGTATGGGCCGCTGGACGGGGGACGGGCGACGACGACCGTGTCGGCGGGGCGCAGGCCGCCCTCCAGCACCGTGATGGCCTCCTGCAGCGCGGCGGAGGGGACCAGGACGTCGTAGCGGCCCGCCACGATCATGCTTCGTGAGCTGAAGTCCCGCGTGCCGCGCTTGAAGGCGTGTCCGGCGAAGCCGAAGCCGGCGCCCATCACGGCTCCCCACAGCGCCGCCCATATGGCCAGGGCGAAGAACGACGCGGTGGTGGAGGTGAACAGTCCGAGGAACATGCCGACGACGAGGCCGAACACGGCGCCGCTGATCGCGCCGGACAGGGCGGCGCGCGGGTTGGTGAGCCGTCCGGTGACGGTCTCCTCGAGGCGCAGGTCGCTGCCGACGATGGCCACGTTCTGCACGGGATATCCGGCGTCGGAGAGGGTGTCCACGGCGCGCTGGGCGGCCCGGTAGTTGTCGTAGCTGACCAGCAGCCGCCGGTCGACGGCGACGGACGAGGTCGGCGCGGGTGATGTCTGGATCATGGCGATGTCTCGCCTCCGCGGCTAGGGGGTCACTATGACGCTCCCCGCTACCCGGTGGAGGCGGGATATCACCGCGCGCGTGTCACGGCTTGACCGCTCACCCAGTCTCACGGCGTCAAGCCCTGTGGAGATCGTTCTCCGGCGGATGACCTTCCGCGCGCGTTCCTCCGCCCACGAGCGTTACCCAGAGCCGCCCGCCGTAATCCGGCCCCGGCCTCGCCGCCCCGCGTCTCGCCTTGGAGGCATGTGCGGGGCAGCGCTCAGGTGTCGGACCGAACGGCGAGCAGGGAAAGGTGGAGGGGGCGGGTCACCAGCTCTGGTGGAGGGGCATGCCTTCGGAGTAGCCGGAGGCGCTCTGGATGCCTATCAGGGCGCGGGCGTGGAATTCCTCCAGCGTGGTGGCGCCCGCGTAGGTCAGGGAGGAGCGCAGGCCGGCGACGATCGCGTCGATCTGGTCCTCGACGCCGGGGCGCAGCGGGTCCAGGTACATGCGCGAGGTGGAGATGCCCTCCTCGAACAGGGCTTTGCGGGCCCGGTCGAACGGGGTGTCGTCGGCGGTGCGGAGCCGGACGGCGCGGGCGGAGGCCATGCCGAAGTTCTCCTTGTAACGGCGGCCGTTGGCGTCGGTGTGGGCGTCGCCCGGGGACTCGTAGGTGCCGGCGAACCAGGAGCCGATCATGACGTTGGAGGCGCCGGCGGCGAGGGCGAGGGCGACGTCGCGCGGGTGGCGCACGCCGCCGTCGGCCCACACGTGCCTGCCGAGCGCGCGGGCCGCGGCGGCGCATTCGAGGACGGCGGAGAACTGGGGCCTGCCGACGCCGGTCATCATGCGGGTGGTGCACATGGCGCCGGGCCCGACCCCGACCTTGATGATGTCGGCGCCCGCGTCGGCGAGGTCGCGCACCCCGGCGGCGGTGACGACGTTGCCGGCGGCGACGGGCACGCCGGGGTCGAGGGCGCGGACGGCGGCCAGCGCCGCGATCATCTTCTCCTGGTGGCCGTGCGCGGTGTCGACGACCAGGCAGTCCACTCCGGCGTCCAGCAGTTCCTTGGCCTTGAAGGCGACGTCGCCGTTGACGCCGACGGCGGCGGCGATGCGCAGGCGTCCCTCGGCGTCCAGGGCGGGCTCGTACAGCGTGGCGCGCAGGGCTCCGGTGCGGGTCAGCACGCCGACGAGGCGGCCCTCGCCGTCCACCACGGGGGCGAGCCTGTGCCGGCCCTCGTGCAGGGCCTCGAAGGCCGCGCGCGGGTCGATGCCCGCGGGGATGGTGAGCGGCGGGCCCGACATCACCTGGGAGAGCTGGGTGAACATGTCGACGCCGTGGCAGTCGGCCTCGGTGACCACGCCGATGGGCCGGTTCTCCCAGTCCACGATGACGACCGCGCCGTGCGCGCGCTTGGGCAGCAGGTTGAGCGCCTCGCCGACGGTCTCGTGCGCGGTGAGCGTGATGGGCGTGTCGTGCACCAGGTCGCGCTTCTTGACCCAGTCGATCACTTCGGCGACGACGTCGATCGGGATGTCCTGCGGGAGGACGACGATGCCGCCGCGCCGCGCGACGGTCTCGGCCATGCGGCGGCCGGCCACGGCGGTCATGTTGGCGACCACGATCGGGATGGTGGTGCCGGTTCCGTCGCCGGTGGAGAGGTCGACGGCGAGCCGCGAGCCGATCGCCGACCGTGAGGGGACCATGAACACGTCGCTGTAGGTCAGGTCGTAGATCGGAGCCTGATCGTTGAGGAATCGCACGTTGGTCCAGCCTATGCGATTCATGGTAAACAATGGGATTTCCCAGCTCACTTATGCGATATGTCCTTAGGTGACCGTCGCGGGCTGCGCTCCCGATACCTCTGTAGGCGATGATCGAGACGACCATCGGCCGGTACGGATACATTGACCGCGCGAACGGGTCAAGTGGGGTGGCCCTGGAATGTGGAGGCGCTATGTACATCGTCGAACGGCCTGAGATTCTCGTCGCCGGTTACGCCGTGCGCACCACCAACGCGGCGGAGGCCGACCCGTCCCGGGCGCTCCTGCCGGGGCTGTGGTCGCGCGCGGGCGTGCCGGGGGCCTTCGCCCACGTGCCGGGCCGGGTCGACGACAACCTGTACGCCGTGCTGACCGACTACGAGAGCGACCATCAGGGGGCCTTCACCCAGGTGGTGGGGGTGGCGATCCGGACGGCGGCGGGGCTGCCCGAGGGCATGGTGGCGGTGCGGGTGCCGGGCGTGCACTGCCTGAAGCTGGAGGCGCACGGGCCGATGCCGCAGACGCTGATCGAGGCGTGGCAGCGCATCTGGAGCTACACCCAGGGCGGCGGCATCCCGGCGCGGGCGTTCTCCACCGACCTGGAGGTCCACCACGCCGACGGGGTGGACCTCTACCTGGCCGTCCTCCCCGCCCCCGCGGGCCAGGGCAGGGACCGCGTCCAGGCCTGAGCGACGGCCGGGGGCAGGTGTCAGGCCAGCACGCCGGCCGCGCGCAGCGCCTCGGCCTCGTCGCCGGGCAGCCCCCAGGACGACAGGTCGCGCAGGCGGGTGGCCTGGGCGGGCGCGCCGCGGGCGCCGTCGAGCAGCCGGGGGGCGGGCGCGGGCTGCACGATCCCTCCGACCTCGACGAAGGTGCCGCGCGCGGCGTTGTGCGGGTGCGCGGCGGCCTCCTCCAGGGACAGCACCGGCGCGACGCACGCGTCGGAGCCCGCGAAGACCTGCTCCCACTCGGCCCGCGTCCGCGTGGCGAACGCGGCCGCGAGGCGCTCGCGGATCAGCGGCCAGTTGGCGCGGTCGTCGCGGGCGGGCAGGCCGGTGAGCCCGAGCCCGGCGACCAGGTCGTCCCAGAACCGGGGTTCCAGCGCGCCGACCGCGACGTGCTCGCCGTCCGCGGTCGCGTAGGTGTCGTACATGGGCGCGCCGGTGTCGAGGAGGTTGGTGCCGCGCGGCCCCCAGGCGCCCGTCCCGGCGAACTGGGCGAACATGGCGAACAGCAGCGCCGCGCCGTCCACCATCGCCGCGTCGATCACCCGGCCGCGTCCGGTGCGCTCGCGCTCCAGCAGGGCGAGCAGGACGCCGTAGGCGAGCATCAGGCCGCCGCCCGCGAAGTCCCCGAGGACGTTGATCGGCGGGGTCGGCTTCTCGCCGTCCCGGCCGAGCATGGACAGCACGCCCGCGACGGCGATGTAGTCGATGTCGTGCCCGGCGGCGGCGGCCAGCGGCCCGTCCTGCCCCCAGCCGGTCAGGCGGCCGTAGACGAGCCGCTCGTTGACGGCGTGCAGGTCGGCGGGCCCGATGCCGAGCCGTTCCGCGACCCCCGGGCGGAACACCTCGATCACGACGTCGGCGCGGGCGGCGAGCCGTTTGAACGCCGCGACGCCCTCGGGCCGCTTCAGGTCGAGGCCGATGGTGCGCTTGCCCCGGTCCATGACGTCGGGGCGTGGCCGGTCTCCGCTCGCCGCGACGGGGGCCACCCGGTCGATCCGCAGGACCTCGGCGCCGTGGTCGGCGAGCATCATGCCCGCGAAGGGGCCGGGGGCGAGGCCGGCGAGTTCGAGGACGCGGACCCCGGCCAGCGGGCCCGCGGACGTGCCGGACCCGCCCTGATCTGCGGTGGTGCTCATGGATCCTCTCCTCGGGACGCGGCGTCGCGCGGGACGCTCTCACGATAACGAGCAAACGCTTGGTACGCGGTCTTTGAGATGCGGCCGTGCACACCCGGACACGCGGCGTCAACCCCTGTGCCACCGCGCTTCGCGGGGGGTCCCTGAGTTTGCGCGCGTTTAACGTGTCTACTCTGGTCGGTGATTATCTGAGGAGATAGCGTGCTACCGACGATCTCCGACGCTACGTTTCCAGGGGGTGGTGGCATGCCAGATCACACGGTAAAGACGACCGCCCGTATGACGGCCCATCGCAGGGCCGTCGACCAGATCAGGGAGTCGATCAGCACTCTTCCCGAGGGCGCCTCCCCGAGGCTCGCCAAGCCGACCACCAACCTCTTCCGCTTCCGGGACTCGGGCAGGGCCGCGGCGAAGCTGTCCGCCCGCGACCTGGACAAGGTGATCCAGGTGGACCCCGAGACCAGGACCGCCGAGGTCCAGGGTATGACGACCTACGAGCGCCTCGTGGACGCCACGCTGCCGTCCGGCCTCATGCCCTACGTCGTCCCCCAGCTCAAGACCATCACCCTCGGCGGCGCGGTCACCGGTCTCGGCATCGAGTCCTCCAGCTTCCGCCACGGCCTGCCGCACGAGTCGGTCGAGGAGATGGAGATTCTCACCGGCGACGGCCGGGTCGTGGTGGCCAGGGCCGACAACGAGCACGCCGACCTGTTCCGGGCGTTCCCCAACTCCTACGGCACCCTCGGCTACGCGCTGCGGCTGCGCATCAAGCTGCTGCCCGTCCAGCCGTACGTGCGGCTGACGCACGTCCCGTTCTCGGACGCCGACAAGTGCATGCTCGCGATGCAGGAGATCTGCGACAGCGGGCGGTACGACGGCGAGCCGGTCGACTTCGTGGACGGCACCTACTTCCATCCGGGCGAGATGTACCTCACGGTCGGGCAGTTCGCCGACCGCGCGCCGTACGCCTCGGACTACACCGGGATGCGCGTCTACTACCAGTCGATCCGCACCCGCACGCGTGACTGGCTGACCGTCCGCGACTACCTGTGGCGCTGGGACACCGACTGGTTCTGGTGCTCGCGCGCCTTCGGGGTCCAGCAGCCGCTGGTCCGCTCCCTGATCCCCCGCCGCTGGCTGCGCTCGGACGTCTACCGCCGGCTCGTCGGCCTGAACCAGAAGTACGGCGTGACGGCCAGGATCGACCGGTGGCGGGACAACCCCGTGCACGAGTCGGTCATCCAGGACGTCGAGGTGCCGGTCGAGCGGGGTGCCGACTTCCTGGACTTCTTCCAGGACAAGGTCGGCATGACGCCCGTGTGGATGTGCCCGCTCAAGGCCACCGGCGAGTGGCCGCTGTACCCCCTGGAGCCGGGCAAGCTCTATGTGAACTTCGGATTCTGGGGCATGGTCGCCTTGCCGCGCGGGCAGTTCGACGGGTATCACAACAGGCTCATCGAGAGGAACGTGCACGACCTCGGCGGCCACAAATCCCTGTATTCCACATCGTTCTACCCCCGTGACGAGTTCTGGCGTCTCTACAACGGCGACGCGTACTGGCCGGTCAAGCAGGCCTACGACCCGCAGGGACGGCTGCTCGACCTCTACGAAAAGTGCGTGCGGGGGCGTTGAGGAGGTTGGTTGGATGACACTCGCCCAGATCTTCGAGAAGATCGTGGGGCCGGAGGCGAACGTGGCGTTCGCCGCCTACGACGGCAGCAAGGCCGGCCGGTCGGACGCCGACGTCCGCATCGAGGTCAAGACCCCGATAGCGCTCGCCTACCTCGCGCAGTCCCCCGGTGAGATGGGCCTCGCCCGCGCGTACATCGCCGGGCACATCGACGTGCAGGGCGACATGTACACCTTGCTGTCGGAGATGGCGCAGCTCACGCTGAACGACATCCCCCTCAAGGAGAAGGTGTCGATCGCGCGCTCGCTCGGCCTCAAGCCGCTGCTGATGCGGGTCCCCCCGCCGCCGCAGGAGGTCCGCCGCAGCGCCATGGCGCGGCTCGGCAGCCGTCACGCCAAGCAGCGGGACGCCGAGGCGATCCATCACCACTACGACGTCTCCAACCGGTTCTACGAGTGGGTGCTCGGCCCGTCCATGGCCTACACCTGCGCGGTGTTCCCCGAGGCGGACAGCTCGCTGGAGGAGGCGCAGTTCGCCAAGTTCGACCTGGTGGCCAGGAAGCTCGGCCTCAAGCCGGGCATGCGGCTGCTGGACGTCGGCTGCGGCTGGGGCGGCATGGTCATGCACGCGGCCAAGCACTACGGGGTCAAGGCCCTCGGCGTCACGCTCTCGCGCCAGCAGGCCGAGTGGGCGCAGAAGGCCATCGCCGAGGCGGGGCTGTCGGAGCTGGCCGAGGTCCGCCACAGCGACTACCGCGACGTGACCGAGACCGGCTTCGACGCGGTCAGCTCCATCGGCCTCACCGAGCACATCGGCAAGGACCAGCTCCCGGGCTACTTCGGCTTCCTGTACGGCAAGCTGAAGCCCGGCGGCAGGCTGCTCAACCACTGCATCACCCGCCCGACCGGCACCGAGCGCACCATCAACAAGGGCGGCTTCATCAACCGGTACGTGTTCCCCGACGGCGAGCTGGAGTCCGTCGGCTACCTGATCCGGCAGATGGAGGACCTGGGCTTCGAGATCCGCCACGAGGAGAACCTGCGCGAGCACTACGCCAAGACCCTCATGAAGTGGTGCGCCAACCTCGACGACCACTGGGACGAGGCGCTCGCCGAGGTCGGCCGCGGCACGGCCCGCGTGTGGCGGCTCTACATGGCCGGCTGCGTCGTCGGCTTCGAGCGCAACAAGGTGCAGCTCCACCAGGTGCTGGGCGTCAAGCTGCGCGAGAAGGGCGAGGCGGACGTCCCGCTGCGCCCCTCCCGGGACTGGCCCTGACCGGCCGCCGGCCGCCCGTGAGAGCCTCTCACGGCGCGGCCGGCCGCCGGGCCGGCGCGGTCAGCGCAGCTCGCGCTTGAGGATCTTCCCGCTGGCGGTCATCGGGAAGGACTCGCGGAACTCCACCAGCCGGGGGTACTTGTAGGCCGCCATGGTCGCCTTGCACCACTCGACCAGTTCCTCTTCGGTGACCGCGGCGCCCGGCTTGAGGATCACGTGCGCCTTGACCTCCTCGCCGAGGGACTCGTGCGGCACGCCGACGACCGCCGCGAGCGAGACCGCCTCGTGGGTCATCAGCACCTCTTCCAGCTCGCGCGGATAGACGTTGAACCCGCCCCGGATGATCATGTCCTTGGCGCGGTCGACGATGAAGTAGAAGCCGTCGGCGTCCCGGGTCGCGATGTCGCCGGTGCGGAACCAGCCGTCCTTCGTCACCTCGGCGGTGGCCTCCGGCCGGCCGTAGTACCCCTTCATCACGTTGTGGCCGCGGACGGCGATCTCGCCGGGCCCCTCGCCCTCGACGGTGTCCCAGCCCGCGTCGATGAGCCGCATCTCGACGCCCCAGACGGGCGTGCCCACCGAGCCGGGCTTGGTCGGCCGGTCCCGCTGGTTGAAGCTCGCCACCGGGGAGGTCTCCGAGAGCCCGTACCCCTCCAGCACCGGCACGCCGAACGTCTTCTCGAAGTCCTTGAGCACCTCGACCGGCAGCGACGACCCGCCCGCCACCGCCGTCCGCAGCGTCGCCGGCGCCGCGCCGCCCCCGGCGCGCACGGCGGTCAGCATGGCCCAGTACATCGTCGGGACCCCGGCGAAGAACGTCACCCGCTCCTCGCGCATGAGCGCCAGCGCGCCCGCCGGGTCGAAGCGCGGCATCAGCACCAGGCTCGCCCGCCGCCGGAACCCCACGTTCATGATCACGGTCTGCCCGAACGAGTGGAACAGCGGCAGCGTGGCGAGCAGGACGTCCTCGCCGGTCCGCTCGAACATCTCGTCGGAGACGATCGCGTTCATGAGCATGTTCTGGTGGCTGAGCTCGGCGCCCTTCGGCTGCCCGGTCGTGCCGCTCGTGTAGAGGATCACCGCCGTGTCGTCCGGCGCGGTGGCCGTGGTCTCGAACGTCTCGGACCGGCCCCGCAGCGCGGCCCACAACGTCTGGACGCCGTCGATGCCCGACTCGACGGCGAGCGGCGTGGCGGGCAGCAGGAAGAAGCCGTCGGCGTGCGGCCCGTCCGGGACGGCCTCGCGGTAGGCGGCCAGCCCGCGCTCCCCGAGCGGCAGGTCCGGGGTGCCCTCGAAGCAGAACAGCGCCTTGGCCCCCGAGTCGCGCAGGTGGTAGGCGATCTCGCGCGGCTGGAGCAGCACGTTGAGCGGGACGACCGCGGCGCCGGCCTTCAGCACGCCGTAGTAGACGACGGGGAAGTACGGCAGGTTGGGGCAGGCCAGGGCCACCGTGTCGCCCGGTCCGACGCCCCGCGAGGCGAGGAGGTTCGCGACCTGGTTCGCCAGCGTGTTCACCAGCGCGTACGACATCCGGGCGTCGCCGGACACGATCGCCGTGCGGTCGGGGTGTTCGCGGGCGCTGTCCTCCAGGATGACGGACAGGTTGAGCATGGGCGGTCTCCTCCTTTGGTGCGAGGGCCTCGCGAGGGCCGGACGGGGGCGGTCACGCGGTCGCGAGGCTGGCGTCATCCTGGCAGCCCGGCGGCAGTAACGCTACTAATCGGTAACGAGCGTGGACGGAGGGCGATGACCGGGCGTAAGTACGTGAGCAGTTGCGTACGACCCGGAGGCGGCAATGCAGTACGACTACGTCATCGTCGGCGCCGGCGCGGCGGGCTGCGTGCTCGCCAACCGGCTC
The DNA here is from genome assembly GCF_014200435.1 of Sphaerisporangium krabiense. Taxonomy (NCBI): domain Bacteria; kingdom Bacillati; phylum Actinomycetota; class Actinomycetes; order Streptosporangiales; family Streptosporangiaceae; genus Sphaerisporangium; species Sphaerisporangium krabiense. Next base: position 137,135 of record NZ_JACHBR010000002.1, read on the forward strand.
TCGGCCGATCCCGCCGTGCGGGTGCTCCTGCTGGAGGCGGGCGGCGCCGACCGGCGCATGGAGATCCGGGTCCCCGCCGCCTTCTCCAAGCTCTTCAAGACCCGCTACGACTGGAACGTCACCACCGCCAAGCAGGTGGAGATGTCCGGGCGCGAACTGTACTGGCCGCTCGGCAGGACGCTCGGCGGGTCGACGTCGATCAACGCCCAGATGTGGGTGCGCGGCCACCGGGCGGACTACGACGGCTGGAACCTGCCCGGCTGGTCCTATGAGGAGGTCCTGCCGTACTTCCGGCGCAGCGAGCGGCGGATCGGCTCCAACCGGGGCGGGGTGTACGGCACCGGCGGGCCCATGTTCGTCTCGGAGTTACGCGCTCCCAACGAGGTCACCCTGGCGTTCCTGCGCGCCTGTGAGGAGGCGGGGATGACCCGGCTGGAGGAGCTGAACGGCCCCTCCAACGAGGGGTTCTCCCAGACGCCGGTCACCCAGGAGCGCGGCAGGCGGTGGAGCGCCGCCGACGGCTACCTCAGGCCCGCGATGAGCCGTCCCAACCTGACCGTGCTCACCGCGGCCCCGGCCCGCCGCGTGCTGCTGGACGGCTCGGGCCGGGCCACGGGGGTCGAGTACGGCGAGGGCAGGCGGGTGACGGCCGCCCGCGAGGTGATCGTCTCGGCCGGGGCCGTCGGGTCGCCGCGGCTGCTCATGCTCTCCGGCATCGGCGACCCCGCCGAGCTGCGGGCCGCCGGGGTCGAGCCCCGGCACGAACTGCCCGGGGTGGGCCGCAACCTCATGGACCACCTGGCGGCCGGGATCGTCGTGGCGTGCCCGGCGCCGGTGACGCTGGCCTCGGCCGAGTCGCTCGGCAACCTGGCCCGCTACCTGTTCGGGCGCGGCGGGCCGCTGACCTCCAACGTGGCCGAGGCCGTCGCCTTCCTCAGGACCACTCCGCAGGAGCCCGCCCCCGACATCGAGCTGATCTTCGCGCCCGCGCCGTTCGTGGACCACGGCCTGAGCAGGCCGCCCGGGCACGGCGTCACCGTCGGCGCGATCCTGCTCCAGCCGGAGAGCCGCGGCCGGGTCACGCTGGACGGCGAGGGCGGCGTCGTGGTGGACCCCTGCTATCTGACCGCCGAGGCCGACGTGCGGCGCCTGGCCGCCGGGCTGGCGCGGGCGCGCGAGATCACCGAGACCGAGGCGCTGCGGCCGTACGCGGGGGGGCCGATGCGGCCGTACGGCGGGGAGCGCACCCAGCCCGAGCTGGCCCGCTACGCGCGCGAGACCGCCGAGACCCTCTACCATCCCGCGGGCACGTGCAAGATGGGCATCGACGACGACGCCGTGGTGGACCCTTCGCTGCGCGTGATCGGGGTGCCGGGGCTGCGGGTGGCGGACGCCTCGGTGATGCCGACGCTGAACCGCGGCCACACCCAGGCCCCGACCATCATGATCGCCGAAAAGGCCGCCGATATGATCCGCGCCTCTTGACGGCCGAAGAGATCTTGCCAACGATGGACGCGGAGGTGTGGGGGCGATGACGCTTGCTGTCACGGACATCGACCTGTCCGACATCCCCTTCTGGGGGTTGCCGCAGCACGAGCGCAACGACGCCTTCCGGCGGCTGCGCGAGCTCGACCGGCCGGCCTTCATGGCCGAGCAGCGCATCCCGTTCATCGGCGGCGGCAAGGGCTACTACGCGCTGGTCCGGCACGCCGACGTGACCGAGGCCAGCCGCAACGCGGGGGTCTTCAGCAGCGAGCCGACCTCCAACAGCATCCCGGACCTGCCGAGGTGGCTCGCGGTCTACTTCGGCTCCATGATCAATATGGACGATCCCCGGCACGCCCGCCTGCGCCGGATCGTCTCGCGCGCGTTCACCCCGCGCATCCTCCAGAAGATGGAGGAGGACGTCGCCAGGGCGGCGCGCGAGATCCTCGACGAGGCGATGGCCGAGGGGGCGGGGGACTTCGTCCCGCAGATCGCCGCCCGGCTCCCCGTCCAGGTCATCTGCGACATGATGGGCATCCCGCCGAGATATCACGACATGGTGTTACGGCACACCAACGTCGTCCTCGGCAACGCCGACGTCGAGTACACCGGCATCCGGCCCGACATGAGCCGCCTGAACGTCGCCCGCGGCATCGCCCGGCTGCTGCGCTCGGGCCACGCGCTCAACTCCCTGGCCCGCGGCCTCGGCCGCGAGCGGCGCGCCCGCCCGACCGGCGACCTGACCAGCCTGCTCGTCAACGGCGACGAACACCTGACCGCCCAGGAGCTCGGCTCGTTCTTCATCCTGCTCGTCGTGGCCGGCAGCGAGACCACCCGCAACGCCATCGCCCACGGGCTCAAGCTGTTCACCGACAACCCCGGCCAGCGCGACCTGCTGCTCGAGGACCTGGACGGCCGCCTGCCCGGCGCCGTCGAGGAGATCATCCGCTGTGCCACCCCGGTGATCCAGTTCCGGCGCACGGTCACCCGTGACCACGAGATGAACGGCCAGCGGTACGTCAAGGGCGACAAGGTGCTGCTCTACTACAACTCGGCCAACCGCGACGAGGCCGTGTTCGACGACCCCGACGTCTTCGACATCACCCGCAGCCCGAACCCGCACCTCGGGTTCGGCGGCCCGGGCCCGCACTACTGCCTCGGCGCCCACCTGGCGCGGCGCGAGATCACGGTCGTGTTCCGCGAGCTGTTCTCCCGCGCGCCCGGGGTCCACGCCGTCGGCGAGCCCGACTACCTGCTCTCCAACTTCATCAACGGCATCAAGCACATGGGCTACCGCTTCGCCTGAGCCGGCCCGCCGTCAGGAGGCCGCCACCGGGCGGATCGAGGAGAACACCGTGTTGACGTCCGGCAGCAGCTCCTTCTTGCTCGCCGGCACCGACATGTAGACGACCGCGGGCAGGTCCGCGCCCGTGCTCACCGCCGCGACCACCATCGTGGTCTTGGTCCCGCCCGCCAGCACCTGGTAGGCGACCAGGCGCGCGGGCATGCCCCCGGCCGACACTCGCTGCTCGGCCGTCTTCACGACCTTGTTGCCCGCGGGGAAGAACTTGTTGCGGGCCGCGAACGCCACCGCGCTGATCACCGGGGTCAGCTCGGCGGGATCGGAGGCGGAGTACTTGCCCGCCAGGCTCTTGGCCAGCGGGCCGGTCAAGATCTGCGCGAACACCGGCGCGCCCGAGCCGTCGGTGCCGGCGGGCACGTACTGCCGCGTCGCGAACCCGTAGGTCGCGCGCACGTGCTCGGCGCGCGTGTCCAGCTGCCACGGCCCGCCGAGCCGGGGGACGACCACGGCCGCCGCCTGGTCGGTGAGCGCGCCGGTGCGCGGGGACGCCTCGCCGGAGTACTTCGGGAGCCTGCCGATGGACTGCGGCTTGGTGCTCGCCTGCGTGCCGGACGGCGAGGCCTTGGGCTTGCCCGTGCCCGCCTTGGCGGTCGGCTCCGCCGCGGCGGAGCCGGAGGCGGCGGAGGAGCTGAGCGGGCCGGCCAGGAACGCCCACAGCAGGGCCAGCACGAGCGCGACGGCCACGGAGGCCACGAGCGCGATCAGCCACACCTTCCTGCCGTCGCCGTCCGCCTCCTCGCCGATCGCCTCGTAGTTCTCGCCGAAGACGGTGTTCCACAGCTCCTGCTGGCGCTCGGGCGGCGGCGTCTTCGGGCCGCTGATCTGGCCGGCGGTGACGAACGGCTTGTCGGGGTCCTCGGGAGTGAACGCCGGCCCCTGGTGGCGCGGCGGCTGGTGTCCCGGCTGGTGCCCGCCCCCCGGGCCGCCGGGCCGGGGGCCGCCGGGAGGCGTCGCCGGACCGGGGACGCGCATGGTGGTCTCGGTGCCCGGCGGCACGTAGGGGGGCGCCTGGGGACCGGTGTGCTGGGAGCCCATCTGCCGGGGGTCCATGTGCCGCGGGTCCATGTGCTGCGGCCCGGTGTGCTGCGGGCCGGTCTGGTGGGGGCCCGTGGGCTGCGGACCCGTGGGCTGCGGCGCGTACGAGTCCGGCGGGCGGGGCGGCTGCTGCGGGCGCGGCCCCGTCGCGGGGGCGCCGTAGGAGCGCTGGTCGCGGGCGGGCGAGGCGGGCGGCGGCGGGGGCGGGGGAGGAGGCATTTCCGGCCACGCCGGGGGGCGCGTGGACTGGCTGCTCTGCTCAGGTGCCATCGCTGGCGATCCTCCCGACGTCATGCCCGGATTGGGGGTGCTGCGCATGATCTCATGGGGTGCGGGGGTGTCCGCAGGAGAATGCGAGAATGCCCCAGGCAGCCGCAGCCCTGTCGGATCGGTCGGCGGATCCTGCATCGGCAGGCCCTCTTGCGTGAATTGCGGGCCGCGTTCCCGGCCGAACGAGTTCGCCACGGCGAAAAGAGTAAACTAAAGGGACATATGAGGTCACAACGGATCTATCACCATTAGGTAGCTGTGTGAGAATCCGGAACCTTCCTCTGGGGTGCCCCTGACCCCCGCGGGCGCGGCCCGAACGGGAGGAAGGCGCATTGCCCGCTGCGCTACCCTTGAGCTATGCGTGGCAGGACCCTGCTTCTTGGCGGGCCGCGGCGACCGAGCTGAAGACCGGTCGGCGCGGCTGCCCCTCGTGGACACGGGGGGTTTCTTTATTGGTCCGGCCATCCACGCCGAGTCAACCGAGGGACATGGGCCGTGAGTGACGAGCAGTACGATCCGCAGGCGCTGCAGGAGAAGTGGCAGGCGCGCTGGGAAGAGCTGGACCCGTACCGGGCGGGCGAGGACGCCGCCGACGAGCGTCCCCGCAAATACCTGCTCGACATGTTCCCCTACCCCTCCGGCGACCTGCACATGGGGCACGGCGAGGTCTTCGCCATCGCCGACGTGCTGGCCCGCTACTGGTTCCAGCGCGGCTACAACGTCCTGCACCCCATCGGCTGGGACTCCTTCGGCCTGCCCGCCGAGAACGCCGCGATCAAGCGGAACGCCCACCCCGCCGAGTGGACGTACGCCAACATCGACACCCAGGCCACCTCGTTCAAGAGGTACGGCGTGTCCTTCGACTGGTCGCGCCGCCTGCACACCAGCGACCCCGAGTACTACCGCTGGAACCAGTGGCTGTTCAACCGGTTCTTCGAGCGCGGCCTGGCCTACCGCAAGGGCGGCCTGGTCAACTGGTGCCCCAAGGACCAGACGGTGCTGGCCAACGAGCAGGTCGTCGCCGGCCGCTGCGAGCGCTGCGGCACCGAGGTCGTCCGGCGCGAGCTGACCCAGTGGTACTTCCGCATCACCGACTACGCCGACCGCCTGCTGGACGACATGGCCCAGCTGGAGGGCGGCTGGCCCGAGCGCGTGCTGACCATGCAGCGCAACTGGATCGGCCGCTCCGAGGGCGCCGACGTCCGCTTCGAGATCGAAGGCCGCGACGAGCCGGTCACCGTCTACACCACCCGCCCCGACACCCTGTACGGCGCCACGTTCTTCGTCGTCGCCGCCGACGCGGCGCTGGCCGAGCAGATCTGCGCGCCCGAGCAGCTGCCCGCGCTGCGGGCCTACCAGGCCGAGGTCGCCAAGCTGAGCGACATCGAGCGCCTGGCCACCGACAAGGAGAAGACCGGCGTCTTCCTGGGGCGGCACGCCGTCAACCCCGTCAACGGCGAGCGCATCCCGGTCTGGGCCGCCGACTACGTCCTGTCCGACTACGGCCACGGCGCGATCATGGCCGTGCCCGCCCACGACCAGCGCGACCTGGACTTCGCCCGGAAGTTCGGCCTGCCCGTGCGGGTCGTCGTCGAGACCGGCCTGCCCGACCCCGCCGAGACCGGCGCCGCCACCCCGGGCGAGGGCAGCCTGGTCAACTCCGGTCCCCTGGACGGCCTGTCCAAGGCCGAGGCCATCGCCCGCATCGTCCAGATCCTCCAGGAGCGCGGCACGGGCGCCGCCGCCGTCAACTACCGGCTGCGCGACTGGCTGCTGTCGCGCCAGCGCTTCTGGGGCACGCCCATCCCGATCATCCACTGCCCCGACTGCGGCGAGGTCCCCGTCCCCGACGACCAGTTGCCGGTCACGCTGCCCGACCTGCGCGGCGAGGCCCTGGCGCCGAAGGGCGTCTCGCCGCTGGCCGGGGCCACCGACTGGGTCGAGGTGGACTGCCCCAAGTGCGGCGGGCCCGCCCGGCGCGACACCGACACGATGGACACCTTCGTCGACTCCTCGTGGTACTTCCTGCGGTACTGCTCGCCCGGCTACGAGGACGGCCCCTTCGACGTGGAGCGCGTCCGGCGCTGGGGCCCGGTGGACCAGTACGTCGGCGGCGTGGAGCACGCCGTGCTCCACCTGCTGTACGCGCGGTTCTTCACCAAGGTCCTGCACGACATGGGCATGGTCGACTTCCCCGAGCCGTTCCTGCGCCTGCTCAACCAGGGGCAGGTCATCAACCAGGGCAAGGCGATGTCCAAGTCCCTGGGCAACGGCGTCGACCTCGGCGAGCAGATCGACGCCTTCGGCGTGGACGCCGTCCGGCTGACCATGGTCTTCGCCGGCCCGCCCGAGGACGACATCGACTGGGCCGACCTCTCCCCGGCCGCGTCGCAGAAGTTCCTGGCCCGGGCGTTCCGCGTCATGGCCGAGGCGGGCGCGGCCTCCCCGGCCGGCGCCGACCCCGCCTCCGGCGACCTGGAACTGCGCAAGGTCACCCACCGGACGGTCGACGAGGTCACCCGCCTGGTCGAGTCCTCCCGCTTCAACGTGGCCGTGGCCCGCATGATGGAGCTGACCTCCGCGGCGCGCAAGGCCATCGACGCCGGCCCCGGCGCCGCCGACCCCGCCGTGCGGGAGGCCGCGGAGGCGCTGGCCGTCATGCTGTCGCTGGTCGCCCCGTACGCCGCCGAGGAGGGCTGGGAGCGTCTCGGCCACGGCCCGACGATCGCGCGGGCGGGCTGGCCCGCCGCCGACCCGGCGCTGCTGGTCCAGGAGTCGGTCACCTGCGTCGTGCAGGTGGCGGGCAAGGTGCGGGACCGCCTGGAGGTCTCGCCGTCCATCTCGGAGTCCGCGCTGGAGGAGCTGGCTCTGGCCTCCGAGAAGGTGCGGCCGTACCTGTCCGGGACGCCGCGCAAGGTGATCGTGCGGGTGCCCAAGCTGGTCAACATCGTCCCCTGAGCCCCGCCGGGCGGCATGCGAAACCGCCTGAGCGTTCCCCGCGGGGACGCTCAGGCGGTGTCATGGGCTTCGTCGCGCCCGGGCGGTGGGCGCGGGGGAGCGGCCGGTGCGGCGCCGCTCGCCCGGCTCGGTCAGAGCTTGCGCAGGACCGCGGTCACCTTGCCGAGGACGGTGGCCTCGTCGCCGGGGATCGGGTCGTAGTTGGCGTTGTGCGGCACCAGCCAGACGTGGCCGTCCTTGCGCTTGAAGGTCTTCACGGTGGCCTCGCCGTCGATCATGGCCGCGACGATGTCACCGTTGTCGGCCACCGGCTGCTGGCGCACGACCACCCAGTCGCCGTCGGCGATCGCGGCGTCGATCATGGAGTCGCCTGAGACCTGGAGCAGGAACAGCGTGCCCTCGCCGACGAGCTGCTTGGGCAGCGCGAAGACGTCCTCGACGCGCTCCTCGGCCAGGATGGGGCCGCCGGCGGCGATGCGGCCCACCAGCGGCACGAACGCGGCCGTGGGGCGGGTCACCAAAGGCTCCTCCTCGCCCGGGCCGACCGGGTCGACCCAGAGCGCGGGCTCGCCGGGCAGGCGGACCTCCAGCGCGCGCGGACGGTGCGGGTCACGGCGGAGGTAGCCCTTGCGCTGCAACGCCGTGAGCTGGTGGGACACACTGGAGGTGCTGGTCAGCTGGACCGCCTCGCCGATCTCGCGCATCGACGGCGGATAGCCGCGCTGCTGCACCGAATCGCGGATCACCTCAAGGATCTTGCGCTGCCTCGGGGTGAGGCCCAAGGAGTCACGCCTGCGCACCGCGAGGTCGGTGACGACCGCGCCGCTCTCGTCTTGCTCGTTCATAGTCAACTCCTCCTCGCCGGGCGTCCCCGGACGCGCCGCCACATCAACGCCATGCCCGCCCGGCCGGCCGCCCGTCCGTGTTCCCGATGTCGCACACAGCGACAATAACGCCGTTCAAGATCGTCATCAAACAACTGTTCGAGATAATCCGAACGTGGTCGCCGGTCGGCGCATGACATCGTACGGGAGTTCGATCGATATCGTGTTCGACTTTCGCGATCTTACGCGGGTGAGGCGGGAAAGTCGATCACTTGAGCGATCTCGGTCTGATGCGTCCCCCTCTCCGGTGCTCCGGGCCCGGAGGGGGAGTCGGCGGCGCCGCGCGGCTGCGACACGCCGGTGCGGGGGTCGTTCCCCCTGATCGGCGGGGGGTTCGCGATCCGGGGTGCCGCCGACTTGCGTTCATGGTGCGGCACTCCTACGGTTGGACCACAACATCTAGTACTTACACCGTTGTCGGTAACCCATAGGTTGTGTTTCCGTCGGCGCACTGTGGGCACCCACAGTGCGCGCGCATGCCTATTTCGGTTAATCCGGAATGGGCCCGCGAGCGTGGGGCGAATACGGAAACATGGGGCGGACTTTCCTCGGGGTCGACCCGGGGAGGCCGCATTCACGAGGGTCCGGCCGGGGTGGCCGGTGGGAATCGCGAGAAAACGGAGGCGACACGTGCATTGCCCATTCTGTCGTCATCCAGACACCAGGGTGATCGACAGCCGGTCGACCGAGGACGGCGCGGCGATCAGGCGGCGCCGCACGTGTTCACAATGCGGGCGCCGGTTCACCACCCAGGAGACGGTGTTGCTGATGGTGAGCAAACGCAGCGGCGTGACCGAGGCGTTCTCCCGGGACAAGGTCATCGCCGGCGTGCGCCGCGCCTGCCAGGGCCGTCCCGTCGGCGAGGACTCCCTGGCGCAGCTCGGGCAGCGCGTCGAGGAGAGCATCCGCGCGACGGGCTCGGCCGAGATCGCCTCCCACCAGGTCGGGCTGGCGATCCTCGGGCCGCTCCGCGAGCTCGACGAGGTGGCCTACCTGCGGTTCGCCTCCGTCTACCGCGGCTTCGAGACCCTCGCCGACTTCGAGGAAGAGATCGAGCAACTGCGCGCCTCCCGGGGCGCGGACCAAGACTGAACACTTCAGACACGACCAACACGCCCGGGGAGTCCGGAGGCCGTCGGACGCCGAGGATCTCGCCGGGCGCCGGCGCCGGGGGATGTGCGCGGCGCGCGGATGTGTTCCGACATTAGGGCTCCACGGGGTCCCGGAAGGGGAAAGATCATGACGGAGACGGTGAGCGGCTCAGTGGGGCGCGGGGGCAAGCGGGCCTCCAAGGGCCTGAAGATCAGGCGCATCCACACCACGCCCGGCGTGCACCCGTACGACCAGGTGCGCTGGGAGCGCCGCGACGTCGTCATGACCAACTGGCGGGACGGCTCGATCAACTTCGAGCAGCGGGACGTCGAGTTCCCCGACTTCTGGTCGGTCAACGCCGCCAACATCGTCACCACGAAGTACTTCCGCGGGGCCGTGGGCACCCCGCAGCGCGAGACCGGCCTGCGCCAGCTCGTCGACCGGGTCGTGGGCGTCTACACCCGCACCGGCCGCGAGAACGGCTACTTCGCCTCCGAAGAGGACGCCGAGATCTTCGACCACGAGCTGAAGCACGCGCTGATCCACCAGATCTTCAGCTTCAACTCGCCGGTCTGGTTCAACGTCGGCACCGCCTCCCCCCAGCAGGTCTCGGCGTGCTTCATCCTCGCCGTGGACGACCAGATGGAGTCCATCCTCGAGTGGTACAAGGAGGAGGGCATCATCTTCAAGGGCGGGTCCGGGTCGGGGGTCAACCTCTCGCGCATCCGCTCCAGCAAAGAGCTCCTGTCCAGCGGAGGCACCGCCAGCGGCCCGGTGTCGTTCATGCGCGGCGCCGACGCCTCCGCGGGCACCATCAAGTCGGGCGGCGCCACCCGCCGGGCGGCCAAGATGGTCGTCCTCGACGTCGACCACCCCGACATCGAGGAGTTCATCGAGACCAAGGCCCGCGAAGAGGACAAGATCCGCGCCCTGCGCGACGCCGGCTTCGACATGGACCTCGGCGGCAAGGACATCGTGTCCGTCCAGTACCAGAACGCCAACAACTCCGTGCGCGTCTCCGACGAGTTCATGCGCGCCGTGGAGGCGGGCGAGGGCTTCGGGCTGCGCGCCCGGCTGAGCGGCGAGGTCATCGAGCGGGTCGACGCCAAGGCGCTGTTCCGCAAGATGGCCCAGGCGGCGTGGGAGTGCGCCGACCCCGGCGTGCAGTACGACGACACCATCAACGACTGGCACACCTGCCCGGAGACGGGGCGCATCACCGCCTCCAACCCGTGCTCGGAGTACGTCCACCTGGACAACTCCTCCTGCAACCTGGCGAGCATCAACCTGCTCAAGTTCCTGCGCGAGGACGACACCTTCGACGTCGAGAACTTCGTCAAGACGACCGAGCTGATCATCACCGCGATGGACATCTCGATCACCTTCGCCGACTTCCCCACCGACAAGATCGCCGAGACCACGCGCGCCTACCGCCAGCTCGGCATCGGCTACGCCAACCTCGGCGCGCTGCTGATGGCCACCGGCCACGCCTACGACTCCGAGGGCGGTCGCGCCGCCGCCGCGGCGATCACGAGCCTGATGACGGGCGTCTCCTACCGCCGCAGCGCCGAGCTCGCCGCGATCGTCGGCCCCTACGACGGCTACAAGCGCAACGCCGATGCCCACAAGCGCGTCATGCGCAAGCACGCCGCCGCCAACGACGGCCTGCGCGGCATGGACTCCCTCGACAAGCCCGTCCTGGCCGAGGCGACCCGCCAATGGCAGGACTGCCTGCGCCTCGGCGAGAAGAACGGCTACCGCAACGCCCAGGCGTCGCTGCTCGCGCCCACCGGCACCATCGGCCTCATGATGGACTGCGACACCACCGGCATCGAGCCCGACCTCGCCCTGGTCAAGTTCAAGAAGCTCGTCGGCGGCGGGTCGATGCAGATCGTCAACCAGACCATCCCTCGCGCGCTGCGCAAGCTCGGCTACCAGCCCGAGCAGGTCGAGGCCATCGTCGAGTACATCGCCGAGCACGGCCACGTGATGGACGCCCCCGGCCTGCGCGCCGAGCACTACGAGGTGTTCGACTGCGCCATGGGCGAGCGCGCCATCGCGCCGATGGGCCACGTCCGCATGATGGCCGCCACCCAGCCGTTCCTGTCGGGCGCGATCTCCAAGACCGTGAACCTGCCCGAGTCGGCCACCGTCGAGGACATCGAGCAGGTCTACCTCGAAGGCTGGCGGCTCGGCCTGAAGGCCCTCGCGGTCTACCGCGACAACTGCAAGGTCGGCCAGCCGCTCTCGGTCGCCAAGAAGACCGACGACGCCAAGGACGTGTCCGAGGCGAAGGCCGCCGAGCCCGTCGTGCAGGTCATCGAGGTGCCGCGGCCGCAGCGCCGCCGCCTGCCGAACCAGCGTCCGAGCACCACGACCCGCTTCACGGTCGGCGGCGCCAAGGGGTACATGACCGCCTCGTCCTACCCCGACGACGGCCTCGGCGAGGTCTTCCTGAAGATGTCCAAGCAGGGGTCCACCCTCGCGGGTGTCATGGACGCCTTCTCGGTGGCGATCTCGGTGGGCCTGCAGCACGGCGTCCCGCTGGACACCTTCGTCAGCAAGTTCATCAACATGCGGTTCGAGCCGGCCGGCATGACCGACGACCCGGACGTCCGCATGGCCGCCTCGGTGGTCGACTACATCTTCCGCCGCCTGGCCCTCGACCACCTCCCGTACGCCGAGCGGGCGGCCCTCGGGGTCTTCTCGGCGGCCGAGCGCGCCGCCCAGCAGCGCGGGGAGGACCCGGGCGCGGTCCAGGAGGTCATCATCGACACCGCGGAGCTGGCGCAGTCGGCCCCCATCGAGGAGAAGCCGGTCGCGCCGGCCCCGGCCGCCGGGCCGGGCGCCCGCGAGAACGGCGCGGCCCCGGCCCTGGAGAGCCACCAGGGCCGTACGGCGGACGCCCCGCTGTGCCTGACCTGCGGCACCAAGATGCGTCCCGCGGGAAGCTGCTACGTCTGCGAGGGCTGCGGCAGCACCAGCGGCTGTAGCTGACGGCGGCGTCCCGGCTCCGGCCGGGACCGGGCGGGGGCGGCGGGCCGAGGGTCCGCCGCCCCCGCGCGCGACGCGCCCGGTGAAAGGCGTTTTCCTGGGTAGTCCAGGCGTCATGTCACCTACGGTCGCGGTCATCGCTCACAAGAAGAAGACGCTCGGCGCCGGGCTGGACCGTCTGCGCGTGCTGATCAGCGAGCAGGACGTCGGCGAGTTGCTCTGGTATGAGGTGCCCAAGTCCAAGAAGGCGCCCAAGCGGGTGCGGAAGGCGCTGAAGAAGGGCGCCGACCTGGTGTTCGTCTGGGGCGGCGACGGCATGGTGCAGCGCTGTTCCGACGTGATGGCCGGCTCGGGGGTCCCGATGGCGATCCTCCCGGCCGGCACGGCGAACCTCTTCGCACGGGACCTCGGCATCCCCATCGACCTGGAGGAGGCCGTGCGCCTGGGCTTCCAGGGCCGGCGCAGGAAGCTGGACCTGGGCGAGCTCAACGGCGAGCACTTCGCCGTCATGGCCGGCGCCGGCTTCGAGGCCGAGATGATCGCCGACGCCGACGGCGGCAGCAAGGGCCGGCTCGGGCGCCTGGCGTACGTGAGCGCCGCGGTGCGGCACGTCGGCGGGCCGCTGGTGCCGATGACGGTCAAGGTGGACGGTGTCACCTGGTTCGAGGGCAAGGGGAGCTGCCTGCTGCTCGGCAACATCGGCACGATCACCGGCGGCATCCGCGCCTTCGACGACGCCCGCCCCGACGACGGCTGGCTGGAGGTCGGCGTCTCCACGGCGCAGGGCCCCATCCAGTGGGCGCGCGTGCTGGGCCGCATGACCGCGGGACGCAGCGATGAGTCGCCGTTCGTCCGGATCACCCGGGCGAGAGAGGTGACGGCCGAGTTCGGCGCGCCGCTCATGTACGAGCTGGACGGCGGCGACCGCGAGCCGGTCGACCGGCTGAAGGCGCGCGTCGTGCCCGGCGCGCTGACGGTCTGCGTCCCGGAGGACACACCGTAGGCGTGCGGGTGCCCGGGTGGTGTGCTGCGGCCGGCGGACGTCCCCGGCCGCAGGCCCCCGCGACGTCACTCGTGCAGAGGGAGCCGCCTGGTCAGCGCGGTGACACGGCCGCGCGGGCCGAAGACCCCGACGGCGACGAACTCGACCTCCTCGCCCGGCGTGGCGGCCAGGTCGGCGAGATAGACCTCGTAGTCCCTGGCGCGCCGGGCCACCTCGTTGAACCCGACGGTGATCAGGTCCTCGTCGGCCCCGGCCTTGGCGTGCAGGTCCGCGAGCTCGGCGGGCGTGGCCGTCAGGACGGGCACGGGGTGGGGGTTCAGCCCGGCGTGCCGGACGCCCGAGGCGTCCTCGCCGTCCCTCGCCGGCGGGTGCGGCAGCCGCGCCCCCAGGCTCAGCCCCACCACGGCGGCGGCGTTCACCGCCAGGGCCTGTGGAAGCCCGGCGCGGACGACCAGCACCAGCTTGGTCGGCAAGCTCATCATCAGTCCTTCCGAACGGTTGACCATCACCGCAGAACCTAGTCATGCGAACGCCCGCACCCCCGCCTTATCGAACGAACGGCCGGAGATGCTGCCAGAATGCCGCGCATGGACGAACTTGATTCGGAGATCATCCGTCTTCTCCAGACGGACGCCCGGCAGTCCAACCGCGAGCTGGCCCGGCAGCTCGGTGTCGCCCCCTCGACCTGCCTGGAACGCGTCCGCGCGCTGACCCGGCGCGGGGTGATCCGCGGCTACCACGCCGAGATCGAGCTCGGCGCGCTCAACCGCGGCGTCCAGGCCATGGTGTCGGTCCAGGTCCGCCCGCTCAGCCGTTCGGTGATCACCACGTTCAAGGACTCGGTGAGCAGGCTCCCCGAGGTGCTCAGCGTCTTCGTCCTGGCGGGCGGCGACGACTTCCTGCTGCACGTGACCGCGCAGGACCTGGACCACCTGCACGCCTTCCTGCTCGACCGGCTCAGCCAGCGCAAGGAGATCGTCGGCTTCCGCACCTCGGTGATCTTCCAACGGGTGCACAACACCGTGCTGAGCCGGCTGCCCGACGTCGCGGCCGAGGGCTGAGCGGAGCGCGATCACTACACTGGGCCGTCGGGGAGGTGAGGCGGGTGGGCCGCTGGATCGAGGTCGCCGACCAGGTCTGGGTGCGCCGTCACACCGAGCTGGACCTGTCACTCGGCCTCGTCGTCGGCGAGCGCGCCTGCCTGGTGGTCGACACCGGCGCCGACGAACGGCAGGGCGCCGGGTTCGCGGCGGCCGTCCGCGAGCTGACCGGGCTGCCGTGGTCGGTCGTGCTGACCCACGCGCACTTCGACCACGCCTTCGGCACGGCGGCGTTCGCCGGCGCGGCCGTGTGGGCGCACCCGGGCTGCCGGGCCGAGCTGGCCGGCGGCGCGCGGGAGCAGCGGACGACGTGGGCGGCGTACTACCGCGCGAAGGGCGACCCCGAGGCCGCGGCCCGCATCGAGGCCGCGCGGATCGTGCCGCCGGACCGGCCCGTCGAGGACACCGCCGAGATCGACCTCGGCGGCCGTGTCGTGCGGCTCCTGCACCCCGGCCCCGGCCACACCGGCCACGACCTGGTGGCGCACGTGCCGGACGCGGCCGTGCTCTTCGCCGGGGACCTCGTCGAGCAGGGCGCCCCGCCCTCCTTCGACGACTCCCGCCCGGCGGCCTGGCCCGCCGCGGTGGACCGGCTACTGGACCTCGGGGCCCGCACGGTGGTGCCCGGGCACGGCGAGCCGGTGGACGCCGCGTTCGTGACCCGGCAGCGCCACCAGCTCGCCGAGGTCGCGGCGCTGTGCCGGGCCGTGGCCGCCGGCGAGATGACGGCGGACGACGCGCTCGCGCGCTCGCCCTACCCCGCCGAGTTCACCACCGAGGCGCTGCGCCGGGCCGCCGCGTCCGCGTGACGGCCCCCGGCGGGCCGAAGGCGATCAGGGCCGGGGGCTACTCCTCGTCCGAAGCCTCCGGCCCGGCCGCAGACGGGGAAGCGATGTCCGGGCCGGCGCCCAGTGCCCCGCCGATCGCGGCGATGTCCGGCGCGACCCGCACGCCCGAGCCGTCGCGCCGCCCGATCTCGGACGGCAGCTCCACCGGCCTGCCCGTCGAGGACACGGCCTTGACCGGCGCGGGGCCCGCCCAGGCCATCACCAGGACGTCCTCGCCCTTGAGGAAACGCTGGGCGCGGACGCCGCCGGTGGCCCGGCCCTTGGGCGGGAAGTCGGCGTAGTCCGACACCTTGCCGCCGCCCATGCCCGTGCCGGGCAGCGCCGAGGCCGACCCGGCGATGGTCAAGACGCGGGACTCGCGGGAGGGATCGACCACTCCGTACCAGATGACCTTGGCGCCGTCGCTCAGGCGGATGCCGGCCATGCCCCCGGCGGGCCGTCCCTGCGGGCGTACCGAGGACGCCGGGAAGCGCAGCACCTGGGCGTCGGAGGCGATGAACACCAGGTCATGGTCCTCGGAGGTGAGCTCGACGGCGCCGACCACGGCGTCGCCGGGCTTGAGGCCGATGACCTCGAAGTCGTCGCGGTTCACGGGATACTCGGGCACGACCCGCTTGACCATGCCGTGCGCGGTGCCGAGCGCGAGCCCGAGCCCTTGGGGGTCGAGGGAGCCGAGGCCCACGACCTGCTCGCCGGGGTTGAGCGTGACGTACTCGCTCACCGGATGGCCGCCGGACAGGGACGGGGGAGCGGCCGTGGACGGCAGCGCGGGCAGGTCGAGCACCGAGACGCGGATCGCGCGCCCGGCGGAGGTGATCACGCCGACCTCGCCCCTGACCGTCGAGCGCACGACCGCGACCAGCACATCGTGGGCCGAGCGTTCCTCGCCGGCGCCGAGCGGGACTGCGTCGCCGGTGCGGGCGAGCAGGCCGGTCGAGGACAGCAGCACCAGGCAGGGGTCGTCGGCGACCTCCAGCGGCATGGCGGCCGCGCTGACGGCGCTCGCGCCGTCCTCCAGCAGGACGGTGCGGCGCGGGGCGCCGTAGGTCTTGGCGACGTCGGCGAGCTCGCCGGACACGACCCGGCGCAGCTTGTCCTCGGAGGAGAGGATGGCGGCGAGCTCGGCGATCTCGTCGTTCAGGGTCTGGCGCTCGCGGTCCAGCTCCAGCTTGTCGTAGCGGGTGAGGCGGCGCAGCGGGGTGTCGAGGATGTAGACGGCCTGGGTCTCCGACAGGTCGAAGATCTCCATGAGGCGGGAGCGCGCCTCGGCGGAGTCCTCGGAGGAGCGGATGACCTGGATGACCTCGTCGATGTTGAGCAGCGCGACGATGAGGCCGTCCACCAGGTGCAGGCGCTCCTCGCGCCGGCGCATCCGGTGGGCCGACCTGCGGCGCACGACGTCGATGCGGTGGTCCACGTAGACCTGCAGCAGCTCGCGCAGGCCGAGCGTGCGGGGCTGGCCGTCGACCAGCGCCACGTTGTTGATGCCGAACGTCTCCTCCATGGGAGTCAGGCGGTAGAGCTCGGCGAGCACGGCCTCGGGGTGGAAGCCGTTCTTGATCTCGATGACCAGGCGCAGGCCCTTGTGCCGGTCGGTGAGGTCCTTCAGGTCGGAGATGCCGGACAGCCTCTTGGAGGTCACCAGCTCCTTGATCTTGGTGATGACCCGCTCGGGGCCGACGTTGAAGGGCAGCTCGGTGACGACGATGCCCTTGCGCCGGGGGGTGACCTGCTCGACGGTGGCCTTGGCGCGCATGCGGAACGTGCCGCGGCCGGTCTCGTAGGCGTCGCGCACACCGGACAGGCCGATGATCGTGCCGCCGGTCGGCAGGTCGGGCCCGGGGACGAAGCGCATCAGCTCGTCCAGCGTGGCCCCCGGGTTCCTGATCAGGTGACGGGCGGCGGCGATGACCTCGACGAGGTTGTGCGGCGCCATGTTGGTCGCCATGCCGACCGCGATGCCGGCGGCGCCGTTCACCAGGAGGTTGGGGAAGGCGCTCGGCAGGACCGTCGGCTCGGTCTCCTGGCCGTCGTAGTTCGGCTTGAAGTCGACGGTGTCCTCGTCGATGGACTGCACCATCAGCATGGCCGCGGCGGCCAGGCGCGCCTCGGTGTACCGCATGGCGGCGGGCAGGTCGTCGGGGGAGCCGAAGTTGCCGTGCCCGTCCACCAGCGGCAGCCGCATAGAGAACGGCTGCGCCATGCGCACCAGCGCGTCGTAGATGGCGCTGTCGCCGTGGGGGTGAAGCTTGCCCATCACGTCGCCGACGACGCGCGAGGACTTCACGTGCCCGCGCTCGGGCCGCAGGCCCATCTCGCTCATCGAGTAGAGGATGCGGCGCTGGACCGGCTTGAGGCCGTCACGGGCGTCGGGGAGCGCGCGCTGGTAGATGACCGAGTACGCGTACTCGAGATAGCTCGTGCGCATCTCGGTCGCCACGTCGATGTCGACGATGCGTTCCTCGAAGTCTTCCGGCGGGGGCGTGGTGGTGCGTCGGGCCATATCGAACATTGTGCCGAAGCTTGGAGGTGCTCCGCGACCCGAAGCGCTTTTGCGTCCGTACGACGGCAGGCGCGGCGGCGTCGGCCGTTTGGACGTCTCCGGCATGGATAAGGCTCATGCGTTCGCGCCGGGGTCGCCCCGGCCGCGGTCGTGGAGGTGACCGGCGATCGCTTTTTGGTAGTGTCGCCATCGAACGAAGGAGTGCCCATGAGCGAGATCGCACGGATGTACGGCGTCGTCCTGGACTGCCCGGACCCCCAGGCGCTGGCCGCCTTCTACTCGGCCGTGCTCGGGTGGAAGGTCGTGGACGACCGGCCCGACTGGGTCAGCATCGACGGGGGCGGGGACTACAAGCTGTCCTTCCAGCGCGCCGAGGACTTCAGGGCGCCGGTGTGGCCGTCGTCCGACCACCCCCAGCAGATGCACCTGGACCTGGTCGTGGACGACCGCGAGAAGTCCGGCGCCCAGGTGGTCGCCCTCGGCGCGGTCGAGCACTCCCACCAGCCGGGACGGGACTTCACCGTCTACCTCGACCCGGCGGGCCACCCCTTCTGCCTCTGCGACGACTGAGGGGCCGGCCGGGCCCGGCGCCCGTTCAGGCGGCGGGCGTCGAGCCCCCCGGGCGGGGGAAGCGGATCACGTTGCGGCCCGTGTACGCCTGCAGGTGCACGATCGTGGACTCGACCTGGGACTCGGAGGACGGCTCGCGGTGGTGCGCGGAACGGATGTCGCGCACCTTGTGCCGTGGTACGTAAGCGGGTACCGCCGCCAGCCTCTTCATCGAACCCCCCGCCGTGACGCATTCGTTATCGAGATGTCTACAGATGTGATCGTAAGACCATCGTAAAGATCGCGGCCGGCCGTCAGTAGGGCAGGGGGCGCCCCGACGGGGACCTCAGGTCCAGGGACGCCGCCGTCTCGGTGCGGCGGTTCGTGCGCGGACGGGCGATTCTGATGCGCCTCATCGACGGCTCCTTCCCTCTGCGGGGTGCCGGTGTCCCCGAGCACACTATTTCTCCGCGACGTTGACGTCTTCTCATTAACGGCTTGCAGCCCCCGCGCGGCCCGCGGTCGTCGCCGTTCCCCTTCCCGGGCCCGCGCCGGTGCCGTTACGCTTGGTGTTCCCTTGACCACGGAATGACTTCGGCGTCGGTCCCGCGCCGGTGAGTCAGGTCTGGCCGGGTGTCCGCGAGGGAGCCTCATGACCAGAATGATCGACATCGACCCGTCCGAGTCGCCGCGCGCCCGTTTCGCCTACGAGCTGCGCCGCCACCGTCTCGCGGCGCGGCTCACGCAGAAACAGCTCGCCCGGAGGATCGGCTTCTCCACCAGCGCGGTGGCCATGGTCGAGACCTCCAAGTTCCGTCCCTCCGAGCGCTTCGCCGAGCTGTGCGACGAGGCGTTCGGCCTGGACGGCGTGGTGACCCGCCTGTACGCCGAGGTCTGGCCGCCCCCGCCCCCCGTCCCCGCCCACTTCCGCGCCTGGGCGGTCGAGGAACGGCGCGCCACCGCCCTGCGGTTCTGGGCGCCCATGCTCGTCCCGGGCATGCTGCAGACCGAGAACTACGCGCGGCGCGTGCTCTCCCGCCTGCCCGGGGCCACGGAGCAGGAGGTCGAGCAGCGCCTGTCGGCCCGCATGCTCCGGCAGGCCGTGCTGTCCCGCGACGACGGCCCGGTCATCACGGCGCTGATCGACGAGGGCGTGCTCCACCGCCCCGTCGGCGGGCCCGCGGTCATGCGCGAGCAGCTCACCCACCTGGTGGCGATGATGCGCCACCCCCGGGTCACCGTCCAGATCGTGCCCTACGGCGCCGAGGCCCTGTCGGGACTGAACGGCGCCTACTCCATCGCCGAGATGCGCGGCAACCCGTACATGGTGCGCGTCGAGTCCCAGCCCTGGGGCCGCACGCTCTCGGAGAGGGGCCTGATCGCCGACCTGGTCAAGGGCTTCGACGCCATCCGCGCCGACGCCTACCCCCAGCACCTGTCCATCGTGATGATCGAGGAGACCATGAGGGGTGAATGGACCTGACCCAGGGGATCGGATCGGGGCGTTCGATTTCTCGCCGGGATATCGGCCCGTGCGCCGTTCCGCGGAGGTATCGACGTGGTGGGCCGGCCGGTCCCCTTGACGGTGCGATCGCCTCTTTGAGCGCCTGGTGGACTTTTCTGATGAAGTGAGGTCATGAGCCGTTCAGCCGGTGCTGTCGTACGGGCCGTGAGCTGCCCGGCTCCGGGGCGACGCGGCGCCTGCTCCGGGCGCGGCGGCGGTGGGCGCCGTGCGTTCGGCTCCGCGTGAGCGGGTAAAAAGCCGGTCCCTGGACCGCCAATTATGCGTACACGGCCGTCGGGCCATGAGGGCTTTCGGGAAGTTTCGGGGTAATTCGGGAGAGACGCGTAAGGGGTGAGGATCATGGCAAAGTGCGAAGTATGCGGCAATGACTATGACATGAGCTTCGAGATCCACGCCAAGGGCGGCGTGCACACCTACGACAGCTTCGAGTGCGCCATCCAGGGCATGGCCCCCACCTGCGAGAACTGCGGCGTCCGCATCGTCGGGCACGGCGTGGACGCCGGCGGCCACTGGTACTGCTGCGCCCACTGCGCGCGCCGGCAGGGCGTCTCGGCGATCGTCGACCACGTCGGCGCCGCGACCTACTGACCACCCGTGTCCATGCGGCCGGACCGTCGCCGGGACACGGCCGCGGACCGGGCCTCGCCGCGCGTCCTGGGTGCGTCCAGGTTCCGCTCTGGCTAATTTATGGTCGTGCCGCTTGCCTTATGGGTGGTGTTGCGGACATTGTTAGGGATGCCGGTCCGGCGGGTGAGGTCAGGTCACCCGCCGGGCCGGTTCCGTGATCCATCCAGGGGCGTCGCCATGCCCGCGAGGCCGCCCGGCCGCTCCGGCGTCACGCCGCCCGCCGGGCCGGAACCGGATCCGAAATCCGCGGGTCAGTCCGTGTCGGACGGGGTGCGACCGCCGGCGACCAGACGATCGCGGCCGGCCGGAGGCGGCGCGTCGCGGGGAGACTCGGTGTCCGCGGAGCGGGACTCGGCGGGCTTGGCGGCACGACGGGCGCGGGGCGCCTTACGCGGCGCGGTGACGTCGCCGGTGTCGGAGCCATCCGGGGACCCGGATGACCCGGAGGGTGCGGAGGACCGGGACGAGCCGGACGTCCCGGAGTCGGAGGAGGTCCCGGAGGAGCCGGGAGACCCTGAGGGCGAGGATTTCGCGGAGCCTGAAGGATCCGCGGCGGGGTCCTTCATCTTGGCGAAGGTGACCGGGCCCGTCGGAGGCGGCTTGGGGGTGGCGTCCTCGTCACGAGGGGTGTCCACCCGGGTGACCTCGTGGTCGGAGGCGGGCCCGCTCGGCCGGGCGGCGTCGCGCCAGGAGGAGATGACGTCGTCGGCCTCGGCGTCGGCGGCCATGTCGTCGGCGGCCTCGGCCTCGCGCCGCCGGATCACGACGAGGTGGTCGACCGAGACGCGCCCGGCGCCGACCACGGCGAGCAGCACCGACGCGGACCCGAGCGCGACGATGAGGTTGACGTCCCCGCCGGTGAGCGGCAGGCCGGTGTCCCCGCTGACGAGGACGAACACCGCCAGGGCCTCGGCGAACAGGATGAGCCCGCAGACGGGCACGGCGAGACCCGCGACCAGCAGCGCGCCGCCGAGCAGTTCGATGAGCATGGTGGCGGCGGCCCACACGCCAGGGCCGGGGGCGCCCATCTTCCCGAACTGGTCGCTCGTCGCGGTCAGCCCGAACTCCAGCTTGTGCCAGCCGTTGGCGAAGAAGATCCCGCCGACGCCCAGCCGGGCGGCGAGCGCGGCGAGATCCTGGAAGGCTCGTCTCACGGTAGCCATTCTGTAGGGGTCTGTCCGTGTTGCACAGGCGATTGCCCCGTATCCCTCCTGTCATGCGCGGTGGAGGTGGAACGCGGCGGTGCGGCCTGTCCGCGTGGATCGCCGAGGGGGGCACGCCGTGCATGGAGGGACCGCTGGGGTTGCCGGTCATCGTGAGGCGGTCCCGACCTCTCTAGAGAGCTATAGGTATATGTCCGACATCTAGGCAACGGGTGATCCGCAACAGACCATTACGGCGTGGGGAACGCCGGCGAGGAACCAGATCCCTCTCCGGTGCCATCCCCGCGAGACCGCTCCGATCCCCGGGCCTGGTGTGTGGTCGCCGTCGCACGGCTGGCCCGCGACCAGCCGGAGGGAGCGCTGGAGGCCGCGGGCGAGGCGGTCGAACGCGATCCCGACGGCGAGTGGGGGCATCGGCTGACGAGTCTCGCCCTCGAACGCCTCGGCCGCGACTCCGAGGCGGTCGTCGCGGCTCAGGACGCCGTCCGGCTCGCACCCGGCTCCTGGGCCGCGCGGCTACGTCTGGGCTCGGCCCTGCGCCGGCTCCCCGGCCGCTGGAGGGACGCCTGGGCGCAGGCGCAGCAGGCCGTGCGCTTCGCCCCCGAGCAGCCCGACGCGCACGTCCTCATCGGTGACCTGGCTCTGGCCCGCGGCGACCACGGGCAGGCCGCCACCGCCTACCGGGCGGCCCTGCGCCGCGACGCCGACCACCCCGGCGCCCGCGTCAACCTGGGCCTCACCTTCCTGCGCTGGGACCGCCCCCGCGACCACCACGACCCGACCTGGCAGGTGGACCCGCGCGAGACCGCCCGCGCCCGCCGCGCCCTGGAGGTGTGGGCCAGGCACCTCCGCGCCCTGTTCGCCGCCTCCCTCGCCGTGGTGGCCGTGCTGTCCTTCTGGTACGGACTGCGCGAGGAGGCCACGATCGGCGGCGCCGCCGCGTTCCTGGTGGCCGCGGCGATCACCGTGCGCCAGGCGAGGAAGGTCCCGGTCTGGCGGTTCGTGCCCGGCATGCTGGCCCGCGACCTGTGGCTCGCGGTCGCCGTCTCGGTCGCCCTGCTGGTGACGGCCGCCTACGCGGTCGCGCTGGCCACCATGCCCGCCTGGTCGCTCGCCGACGAGGCGCGCATGGCCGTCCCTCTCGTCTCCGCCGCCTCCCCCCTGGTGCGGTGGGACGACGTCCTCGGCGCCTTCTGGGCGGGGCTGTTCGGGCTCGTGCTGTTCAACGGCGTGGCGGTGCTGCTGTTCCGCGCCCTGGCGGAGGCGTGGCGCGGCAGGCCCGTGCGGGCGCTCGCCGAGTTCACCGCCGTGCCGCCCGAGAGGGTCGGCCTGCGCGACCTCGGCGTCACGCTGTGGATCGTGGCCACGCGCCTGTGGTTCCTCGTCGCCGCCCTCGCCCTGGCGCCGCTGATCGCCGGAGAGCCGCGCGCGGCGCTCGCCGGGCCGCTCGTCCCCGCCGCGATGGTGTACGTGTGGGCCAGGGGCGGCCTGCGGTCACGCCGGCGCGAGATCGCGTCCTCGGACGTGTGGCTGCTGGTGGCCGTGCTGTCCCTTCTGGTCGCCTCGGGGGCCCTGGTCGTGGCCGGCGCCGTGCCGGGGGAGGGCCCGGCGGCGACCCGGGCCTGGTGGACGGTCGCGGCGGCACAGCTGGCGGTGCTGCTCGCCTTCGCCGCGCGGGCGGCCAGGGCCTGGTGGCGCGGCTCGGCGGGGCCGTGGCGGGCGTCGCTGGTCCCGTGCGAGGGCTGCGGGCCGCGCCTGCCGGGGGAGGTCACCCCGTCGGTGGGGCTCAGCGCCGAGGTGCGGCGCGCCTTCACCCACTCCCGGGGCGTCGTGCTGTCCTACACCGACGCCGCGGGGCCGCGCACGCTGGCCGTCGGCGCCGTCACCTCGGTCAGCCCGTCCGGCGACCTGCTCCTGATCGCCGCGGAGGACGCCTGGGCGGCGGCGGAGCGCGACCCGCGCGTGGCCGTGTTCGTCGCCGACCCGGCCGAGCGCCGGTTCTGGGCGGAGGTGCGCGGCATCGCCCTGGCCGACCCGGCGGAGAACGTGCTGCGGGTGACGCCCAAGCACGTGCTCGTCGGCGAGTACCCCGGCCGTCACGAGGCCAGGGCCGTCTCGCGCCGCCCCTGAGCCGTCCCCTCGGCATCTCCGGCCCCAGCCGTCCCGATGGGCGGTTCCCGGCCCGTAACCCGCCCTCGCCGATCCCGTCCGCGCGCATGGACGCGCGGCGCGCGGAAAGGGGACAGGGCCGGGGACGCGCGCCGAACGTCCCGGTGCGGTATAACCGGGAGGCGACCGGGGAGGCAAAATGCGGGACTCCGACAGGGCCCGGCCGGCGGGGCGCGCCGTGGCCCGCGATCACTTCGAGCGTGTCCGGAAAGGCTATTTCAGACTTTCGCGCGGCCAGAGGCGTGCCCTCTTCGCCGGAGGTCTCGCCGCCGGCGCGATCCTCGCCCTGGTCCTCGGCTGGTCGTTCGCGACCTTCGTCACGATCTTCTTACTCCTCTGCTACGCCGACCTCACGCTGAGGTTCCCCCGCGCCGCCGCGACCGTCCTGGTCGTGGTGGCGTGGTGTTCCGTGATGGTCGCGATGGGAGGCTTCGTCCAGCCGAACTCCGCGCTGCCCACCATGTTCATCCTGCTCGGCGTGCTGACCGGCGGCGCCGCGCACCTGATCCAGCACGTCACCCCCTGGGTCACCACCCTGGCCGCCCTCGGCGCCGCCGCCATGGTGACCTTCGCCGTGGCCACCTTCTCGCCGCAGATCGCCGTGTTCGCCGCCTACGGCGTGGCGGTGGCCGTGCTGGTGTACCGGCTGGTCCAGGCCGTCCAGGTGCGCCGCGCCAGGGCGGCGGCGGCCGTGCCCGCCCAGGTCAGGCAGCGGGCGCGCGAGGGAGCCTCCGACCGCGCCGCCGCGGCCGAGCACGAGGTCCCGCCGCCCATCTCCGTCGAGGAGGCCCTCGGCGAGCTGGAGAGCATGATCGGGCTGGACCCGGTCAAGGAGCAGGTGCGCTCCATCGCCGCCTCCATCGAGGCGGCGCGGCTGCGCGCCGAGGCCGGCTACTTCACCGAGCAGCCGATGCGCCACTTCGTCTTCGTCGGGCCGCCCGGCACGGGCAAGACCTCCGTCGCCCGCACCGTCGCCAAGATCTTCTACGCCTTCGGCCTGCTGGAGACGCCCTACGTCGTGGAGGCCCAGCGCGCCGACCTCGTCGGCGAGTACCTCGGCGCCACCGCGATCAAGACCAACGAGCTGATCGACCAGGCGCTCGGCGGCGTGCTGTTCATCGACGAGGCGTACGGCCTGATGAACTCCGGCGACGGCCAGCCCGACCGCTTCGGCGCCGAGGCCGTGCAGACCCTGCTCAAGCGCGCCGAGGACGACCGCGACCGGCTGATCATCATCCTGGCCGGCTACGACAAGGAGATGACGGCCTTCCTGTCGTCCAACCCCGGCCTGTCCTCCCGCTTCGCCACCAGGATCAACTTCCCGTCCTACTCGCCCGCCGAGCTGCTGAGCATCGTGCGGCTCCTCAGCGACCGGCGCAGCGAGCGGCTGTCCGCGGACGCGCCCGCCGCGCTGGTCGGCATGTTCGAGGACGTCCACCGGCGCAACCTGGTGGACGAGCTGGGCAACGCCCGGTTCGCGCGCAGCCTGGTCGAGGCGGCGGCCCAGGCCAGGGACGTGCGCGTCGTGGGCGCGGGCGGCGCGCCGAGCCGCGACGACCTGATCACGACCACCACCGCCGACCTGACCAAGGCGTTCAACGAGATCACCGCCAGGTTCCGCGGCTACATGGCCACCCCGAGCCTGGAGGAGGCCCTGGCCGACCTCGACCGCATGGCCGGGCTCGAACCCGTCAAGCGGCAGGTCCACGCCATCGCGGCCCAGCTCCGCGTCGCCCGCATGCGCCAGGAGCAGGGCCTGCCCGCGCCGCCCCAGATGCGGCACTTCGTCTTCGTCGGGCCGCCGGGCACGGGCAAGACCACCGTGGCGCGCGTGCTCGGCCGCGTCTTCGCCGCGCTCGGCCTGCTGTCGCGGCCGGACGTCGTCGAGGCGTCCCGCGCCGACATGGTCGGCCAGCACCTCGGGGCCACCGCGATCAAGACCAACGAGCTGGTCGACCGCGCGCTCGGCGGCGTGCTGTTCATCGACGAGGCGTACAGCCTGGTCAACAGCGGCTACCAGGGCGGGGACGCCTTCGGCGCCGAGGCGGTGCAGACCCTGCTCAAGCGCGCCGAGGACGACCGCGACCGGCTGGTGATCATCCTCGCCGGGTACGCCGCCGAGATGGAGCGCCTGCTGGCCACCAACCCGGGCCTCGGCAGCAGGTTCAACCAGCGCGTGACGTTCCCGTCCTACACCCCCGCCGAGCTGACCGCGATCGCCGGCCTGCTCGCCGAGGGCGCGGGCGACCGTTTCGACGCCTCGGCCGAGCGGGACCTCGCCGACGTCTTCTCCTACGTCTGCGCCGAGGGACTGATCGACGGGCTCGGCAACGGCCGCTTCGCCCGGTCGCTGTTCGAGCGCGCCGCCCTCGGGCGCGACGTGCGCCTGGCCGGGCGCGGCGGCACCGCCAGCGCCGAGGAGCTGACGACGATCACCAGCGCCGACGTGCGCGCGGCCGTGGACGAGCTCGCCGGGCGCTAGAAACCGCCCGCGAGCCCCGAAATCCGGCCCGCGCCGGGCCGTCTCCGCCGACACCTGACCCGGTCGACCACATTCTTGTCACCACGCCGTTACGCGATGTAGCAGGATGGGCACACACGGTCGCGAGACCGGCCCTGCGACAGGGTAATCGGCGGAAGGGGGGCGATGGCGGGTTTCCTGCTGCGCCGGCTGGTCAACTACGCGGTCCTGATCGCCGTCGCCACGAGCCTGGCGTACATGCTGGCCGCCCTCGCCCTGGATCCCCGGTCCAACTACGAGGGGCGCAACCCGCGGCCCCCTGCCGCGGTCGTCGACGCCCAGCTGTCCCTGTACAACCTCAACGACCGCACCCCGCTCCTCCAGCGCTACCTGCGGTGGGCCGGCGGCGTGCTGCGCGGCGACCTCGGCAGGACGTGGAACGGCGACCGCGTCGACGCCGAGGTGCGGCGGCGCTTCGGCGTGACGCTGCGGCTGATCGTGCTCGGCCTCGTGCTCGGCAGCGTGGCCGGAGTGCTCACCGGCGCGCTGGCCGCCGTGCGGCAGTACGGCTGGTTCGACCGCCTGTCCACCATGGCCGCGTTCGTGGTGCTGGCCGTGCCCACCGTCGTGCTGGCCAACATGCTGATCATCTTGGCGGTCTGGCTCAACGACCGCCTCGGCGTCCAGATCTTCCTGGTCAGCGGCGAGCACACCCCCGGCCTCGACGGCGGGCTCGGCGCGGGCCTCCTCGACCGCGTCAAGCACCTGGCGCTGCCCACCCTCTCGCTCGCGCTCGGCCAGATCGCCGTCTACAGCCGCTACCAGCGCAACATGATGCTCGACGTCCTCGACGCCGACTTCGTGCGCACGGCGATGGCCAAGGGGCTGCGCCGGCGCACCGCCCTGGTCAAGCACGCCCTGCGCACCGCGCTGATCCCCGCGGTCACCTACTTCGCGTTCACCTTCGGCTCGCTGCTGGTGGGCGCGACCATCACCGAGTCGGTGTTCGGCTGGCACGGCATGGGCGAGGAACTGGTCGCCTCGATCCGGTCCAACGACGTCAACATGGTCGCGGCGATCAGCTGCTGCGCCGCCCTGGCCGTGCTGACGGCCTCGCTGGCCGCCGACGTGCTGCACGCCGTCCTCGACCCCAGGGTCCGGGTGTCCTGACATGATGACGCTGCCGGAGGAGGAGTACGCCGAGATCGCGGCGGACGCCGGGAGCGGGCGCGTCCCCTCCCGGGCGCGGGTGGTCGCCGCGCGGTTCTTCGGCACGCGGCAGGGCCGCCTGGGCTTCGCGCTGCTGGCCCTGCTGTTCCTGCTCGCCTTCGCCGGGCCGCTCGTCGCCCCCTGGTCCTACACCGACATGGACTTCTCGGCCTTCATGCGGCCGCCCTCGGCGTCGCACTGGTTCGGCACGCTGCAGACCGGCTCGGACGTCTTCGCCCTCACCCTGCGCGGCGCGCAGAAGTCGCTCACCGTGGGCCTGCTGGTCGCGGTGGTGTCGACGGCGGTCGCGGCGGTCGTCGGCTCGTTCGCCGGCTACTTCCTCGGCTGGACCGACCGCACGCTCATGTGGGTGGCCGACCTGCTGCTCGTGCTGCCGGCGTTCCTGATCCTGGCCATCATGTCGCCGCTGCTCGCGGCGGGCCGGCTGCTGCTGTTCGCGCTGATGCTCGCGCTGTTCCTGTGGATGGTCACCTCCAAGATCGTCCGGGGCATGACCAAGGCGATCAAGGAGCGCGAGTACGTCAAGGCGGCGCGGTTCATGGGCGTGCCGCCCGCGAGGATCATCTACCGGCACGTGCTGCCCAACCTGGCCTCGCTGCTGGTCGTGGACGCCACGCTCAACGTCAGCGCCGCCATCCTCACCGAGACGACGCTGTCGTACTTCGGCTTCGGCATCCAGCCGCCGGACGTGTCGCTCGGGGCGCTGATCGCCGACGGCTCCCGCACGGCCCTGTACGCGCCGTGGACGTTCTGGTTCGCCGCCGGGGGACTGGTCCTCGCCGTCCTGGCCGTCAACCTCGTCGGCGACGCGCTGCGCGACGCCCTCGACCCCGGCGCGGGGGGCGGGACATGACCGGGCGGGCCGGCGACGAGCCCGTGCTCGCGGTCCGCGGCCTGGAGGTCCGCTTCGGCGACGTCCCGGTGGTGCGGGGGATCGACTACTCGGTGGCGGCCGGCGAGATCCTCGGCGTCGTCGGCGAGTCGGGGTCGGGCAAGTCGGTGAGCTGCCTGGCCGTCATGGGCCTGCTCCCGCGGCACGCCAAGGTCGCGGGATCGGTGCTGCTGCACGGCCGGGAGCTGCTCGGCGCGCGCGAGAAGGAGCTGGCCGCGGTCCGCGGCGCGGCGATGTCCATGATCTTCCAGGACCCGCTGTCGGCCCTGACGCCGGTCTACCGGGTCGGCGACCAGATCGCCGAGGCCGTCCGCGTCCACCGGGGGGCGAGCGGGCGGCAGGCCGCCGAGCGCGCGGTCGAGCTGCTCGACCTGGTGGGCATCCCGAACCCGCGGCAACGGGCCCGGGCCTTCCCCCACGAGTTCTCCGGCGGCATGCGCCAGCGCGCGATGATCGCCATGGCCATCGCCAACGACCCCGACGTCATCCTGTGCGACGAGCCGACCACGGCGCTGGACGTCACCATCCAGGCCCAGGTGCTGGAGGTGCTGAAACAGGCACGCCGTGAGACCGGCGCCGCCATCGTCCTGATCACCCATGACCTGGGCGTGGTCGCGGGCCTCGCCGACCGCGTGCTCGTCATGTACGCGGGGCGGTACGTCGAGTCCGGCGCGGTCCACGACGTCTACCACCACCCCCGCATGCCCTACACGATCGGCCTGCTCGGCTCGGTGCCGCGCCTGGACACCGGACGGGAGATCCCCCTGACGCCGATCGAGGGGTCCCCGCCGTCGGCCGCGGCCCTGCCCTCGGGCTGCCCGTTCCGGCCGCGCTGCCCCATGGCCGTCGCCGCCTGCGCGGCGGCCGAGCCTCCGCCGGCCGAGGTCGGGCCGGGACACCGGGCCGCCTGCCTGCGCGCCGGCGAGATCGCCGACCGCCCGGCCGCGCCGGCGCCCGCCCCCGGCGTCCGCGTGCCGCCGCCCCGCCAGGGGTCGGTGGTGCTGGAGGTCGACGGCCTGGTCAAGCACCATCCCCTGACCAGAGGGGCGGTGTTCCGGCGTCGCGTCGGCACCGTGCGGGCCGTGGACGGCGTCTCCTTCGACGTCCGCGAGGGCGAGACGCTGGGCCTGGTGGGGGAGTCCGGCTGCGGGAAGACCACCGCCCTCATGGAGATCCTGGAACTGGCCAGGCCCCAGGAGGGCCGCGTCGTGGTGTTCGGGCGCGACACCGCCGCGCTCACCCCCCGCGACCGGATGGCCGTGCGGCGCGACCTCCAGGTCGTCTTCCAGGACCCCCTGGCCTCGCTCGACCCCCGCATGACCGTCCACGACATCGTCGGCGAGCCGCTGATCACCCACGGGCGCGCCGACACCGGCCCCCGCGTCCGCCGGTTGCTGCGCCTGGTCGGGCTCGACCCCGCACACGCCGCGCGCTACCCGCGCGACCTGTCGGGCGGCCAGCGCCAGCGCGTGGCCGTCGCCCGGGCCCTCGCCCTGGAGCCCCGGCTGGTCATCCTGGACGAGCCGGTGTCCGCGCTGGACGTCTCGGTCCAGGCCGGGGTGGTCAACCTGCTGTCCAAGCTCGCGGACCGGCTCGGGCTGTCGTACCTGTTCGTGGCGCACGATCTGGCCGTCGTGCGGCACATCGCCCACCGCGTGGCCGTGATGTACCTCGGCAGGATCGCCGAGATCGGCGCGGTCGAGCTGGTCTACGGCGCCCCGGCCCACCCGTACACCCAGGCCCTGCTGTCGGCGGTGCCCATCCCCGACCCCGACAAGGAGCGCGAGCGCCGCCGCATCCTGCTCGAGGGCGACCTGCCGAGCCCCGCCGACCCTCCGTCGGGCTGCCGGTTCCGCACCCGCTGCCCGAAGTTCAAGGCCCTGACCGACGCGCGGCGGGTCCGGTGCGTGGAGGAGGAGCCGCAGGTCCGGCCGATGGGCGGCGATCAGGGGGCCGCCTGCCACTACGCGGAGAGGGTCGGCGTCGTCTAGCGGCGCGGACCCGTCCCCGGCCACTCGGGGTCCCGATGAGCCCCGGTGATTCCCATTGACGATCTTGGAGGAGAACGTGACAGTGCCGCCCGCGCCCTCGGCGTACCCACCACCCACGACACCACCGGCGCCGGCGCGCGGGCGGCGGCGGCGCGCGCCGGTCGCGGCGCTGACGGCCGTCCTGGTGACCCTGCTGCCCGTGGCCGGATGCGGGGGAGGGGGCGCCGGCGGCGCCTCGCCCGCCGGGGCGCCCGCGACCACCAAGTCGTACGACATCAACCCGGCGCCGCGCGAGCGGGTCAGGGACGGCGGCACGCTGCGCTGGGGCATCACCGAGTTCCCCACCCAGTGGAACCTCAACCACGTCGACGGCAACCTCGCCGAGGTGAGGAAGGTCATCGAGGCCTTGATGCCGGCGGCGTTCCGCTCCGACGACAAGGCCGCGGCCACGCCCAACACCGACTACGTGCTGGACGCCCGGGTGATCGCCACCAGCCCGCGCCAGGTGGTCTCCTACAAGCTCAACCCCCGGGCCCGCTGGTCGGACGGCAGGCCGATCACCTGGCAGGACTTCGAGGCGCAGTGGAAGGCCCTGAACGGCCGCAACCTGGACTACCACGTCGCCTCGACGACCGGCTACCAGGACATCGCGAGCGTGCGGCGCGGCGACGGCGACCACGAGGTGCTGGTCACCTTCGCCAACCCCTTCAGCGAGTGGCAGGCGCTGTTCTGGCCGCTGTATCCGAGGTCCACCAACGCCACCCCCGAGGCGTTCAACACCGGCTGGCTGAACCGCGTCCCCGTCACCGCGGGACCGTTCCGGTTCGGCTCCTTCGACCCGACGGCCAAGACCATCACGATCGTCCGTGACCCCCACTGGTGGGGCGGCCGCGCCAAGCTCGACAAGATCATCTATCGGTCGCTGGCCACCGACGCGCTGGTGGGGGCCTTCACCAACGGCGAACTGGACGTGTTCGACATCGGGCCGTCCGCGCCGGACTACGCCAGGGCCAGGAACGCCAGGGAGGCCGTCATCCGCCAGGCGGCGGGCCCGGACTTCCGGCACTTCACCTTCAACGGCGAGAGCCCCGCCCTGGCCGACCCCCGGGTGCGGCAGGCCGTCGTCCTCGGCCTGGACCGCTCCGCGATCACCCGCTCGGACCTGCAGGGGCTGGACTGGAACACCGCCCCGCTGAACAACCACTTCTTCATGAACACCCAGGAGGGCTACCAGGACAACGCGGGCGGCCTCGGGAAGTACGACCCGGCCAAGGCCGAGCGGCTGCTGGACGCGGCCGGGTGGCACCGGGCGAGCCCGTCCCGGGTCAAGGGGGGCCGCGAGCTCAGCGTGCGGTTCGTGATCCCGTCGGGGCTGTCGCTGAGCAAGACCGAGGCCGAGCTGACCCAGGCCATGCTCGCCAAGATCGGCGTCAAGGTGGCGATCCAGTCCGTCCCGAGCGACGACTTCTTCGCGAAGTACATCATCCCCGGCAACTTCGACATCGCGCCGTTCTCCTACATCGGCACGCCGTTCCCGATCTCCAGCAGTTACGGCACCTACGCCGACGCCACCCGGGGCCCCGGCGGCAAGGTGCAGTGGAACGCCAACTTCGGCAGGTCAGGGTCCCCCGAGATCGACACGGCGATGCGCAGGGCCTCCTCCGACCTCAACCCCGAGCGGGCGCACGCCTACGCCAACGAGGCCGACCGGCTGATCTGGCAGAAGGTCAACGTGCTGCCCCTGTACCAGCGCCCGCAGAACTGGGGGGTCAAGGCGCGCCTGGCCAACATCGGCGCCCCCGGCTTCTACACCTTGAAGTACGCCGACATCGGCTTCCTGCGCTGACGCGGCCGCCGGGCCCTAAGGGCCGGGCGGCGGCTCGTCGGGGATGTCGGCGATGTCGTCCAGCGCGGCGGCCAGCTCGTCCGGGTGGTCGCCGATGCGCTCGGCGATCTCCATCAGCACGTGCAGCACGTCGTGACGGTCGTGGCCGAGGTCGAGCAGGCGCTGCGCGGCCTCCCACATCTGCTCGGGGTCGCCGTTCCACAGCCGGGTGGCGATCTCCTCGTGCCAGGCCAGGTGCTCGGCGAAGTCGGGGCGGTCGCGCTCGGCCGCGTGGTCGATCTCCAGCAGGATGCGCCGGTCGGCGTCCTCGGCCGGGTGCAGCGCCGACAGGTCGACGTCCCCGCGCATGCCCTCCAGGAACGGGAAGGCGAACGCCCTCCGCGCCAGGGCCGACAGATCGCCGTCCGGGAGCAGTCGCCGCACCAAGGAGCGGTCCAGGCCGAAGGTCGTCGGATCCCGGTAGGCCTCCGTGAAGCGCCCCATGGCCTCGTAGACGGCGTCCAGGGTGGCCCTGAGGCCCTCCTCGGGCAGGCCGGTCCTCGGGGCCGCGAAGCGCACCCAGGACAGCAGGACGTGCGGCATGGCGTCCTGCTCGGCCGGGTCGAGCAGGACCTTGCGCGGCAGCCAGTCCAGCAGGAACGTCTCGCACTTGGTGGGGCTGACCCGCAGCGGCCGGTTGAAGTCCTGGTCGCAGCCGTAGTCGATGATGTGGTCGGCGCAGCGGGACGCCGCGGAGGGGTCCGACAGGTGCTCGGCGGCGTCGGAGGCCAGGAACTCGGCCGCCAGCATCGCCCGGCGGTCGCGGCTGTAGGGGGCCTCGCTGAACAGCGGGGCCGGGCGCTTGCGGCCCGGCGGCAACGCCTTGATCCGGGCCCGGGCGAAGGCGTGGTAGGCGCTGTAGCCGTCGCTGACGATGGTGGCCGGCTTGCGGCCGAGCCCCTCGGCCGTGGCCTTCATGGCGAACTCCAGCAGCGCGCGGGCCTGCTGGGGCTCCAGCTCCTCGAAGCGCAGCATCGGGTTGCCCGCGGCCTCGATGCCGGCCTTCTCCAGCAGGGTGTCGACCTGCGAGGAGACCCACGCGTCACGGGCCATGCCGCGCATGTTGTAGTCGACGATCACCACCAGGGCGTGCGGATCCTCGGCGGGGCCCTGCGCCGCGCCGCCCGGCTCCTCCGGGGCGGCGCCGGCGGTGCCGGTCCTTGGCACGCCGCGGTAGGCGAAGGTGCACACCACCGTGTCCTGGTCGCCGTAGGCGTCCCTGGAGACGTAGCAGCCCTGCGGTTTGACCGCCCCCACCCGCTCGGCCCAGCGGGGCCGCGCCACGTCGGACTCCATGAGCGCCAGCGCGGCGCCCTCGGCCTTGGCGGCCTGGCGCGCGGTGCCGAGATAGGCGATCGCGATCAGCAGGGTGAGCGCCGCGGGCGTGCCGGCCTTGGCCGCGTAGTCGACCAGGCCCTCGCCCAGGAACTCCTCCACGTCGCCGCGGCGTAAGCGCCTGCCCCACCACGCGCCCAGCATGTCGGAGACCATCAGCTCGGCGTCCAGGGGGCTGCGCACGGCGAGCAGCTCGCGCGCCGCCACGAGCATCTCCGCGAAAACGTCGTCCGGCGGCGGTGTCCCCCTGGGGTCTCGGCGTCGTCGGCGGCTCACGACCCTTACCTTCTCGCATTTCGGGCTCGAACGGCGCGAGGAACGCCGTGTGGTGACCCCGCTGTTACCCGAAATCCCCGGTTGCGGGCCGCCGTGGCCCGCGAGTGTCACCGGACGGTGCGAAGAATGTCACCTTCGCGGCCGGCGAGCGGGGCCGAGGCCGCCAGCGCGCGCAGGTGTTCGCGCGCGATGCGCTCCACCGCGGGCGCGGAGACCTCCAGGCCCAGATGGGCGGCGCACGCCCACACGTCCTCCACGCATCGCTCGACCGTTTCCGTGCGTACCGTCGCGAACTCGCCGGACAGGCGTTCGCTGACGAGCTCGCGCGCCCCCGCCAGGGAGCTGGGCTCGCGAGGCCGCTCGGGGCCCGGCCCGGTGTGCCGCGTCGCAAGAGCAGGCATGGGCGGTTTCGCATCCCTCCGGTGAGCCGGGGGACGTCCATCCCCCGGGCCAGTGCTCTTAGGGGGCGTGCGTACCCATTCCATCCCGAATCACGCGAGTGTCAACCCCTCGCGGCGTAAGGGTTACCCGGCACATCCGGCACCACAGAGGCCCCGCTCGTGGGAAGCTGGTCCCCGAGCGTGTCCGGTCCGCGGATGTGCCACGCCGCCCGGCACGAAACGGTACCGTTCCCTCAAGGACGACGGGAAGGTGACAGCTTGATCGACCTGGGGAAGTTCCGGCGCGCCCAGCGCCGGGCGCCGAGAAAGTCGGCCGATCTCGCTGCACACAGCGGCGCGTTTTTGACAGGATGCGTTGACCGCATCGCGGCCGGGGCTTCCGTCCGCGCGTGCCCATCACCGATGATGTAGTGCAGTTCTGCGCTGCCAATCACAGTTATGGAGATGTGCCTCGTGGGAGACCCTGGCACGCGACGGAGGTGCCGACCATGAGCGCCGACACCTCCGTGCCCCGTCCCCGGGAGTCGGGTGTGGACATCTCAGACCCCGCCCTGTTCGAGGGCCTGCTCGCGGAGGCTCCCTTCGCCTTCGCGTTCTTCGACACGTCCGCCAGGTTCCTGCGGGTCAACCAGAGCTTCGCCGACCTGAGCGGCGTCGCGGCCGACGAGCACGCGGGCCGCACGGCGTCCGAGATCCTCTCCGCCGATCTTTCCGCCCTGGTGGACGCCGCCCTGCGCAGGGTCGTGGGCGAGCACCGCGCCGTCGCCGGCGGCGACCAGCGCTACCGCGGCATGTCTCCCGCCGGCGAGCTGCGCCACTGGAGCCTCTCCTTCTACCCGATCCACGGCGACAAGGGCGCGGTCGCGGGCGTCGCCCTGTTCGGCGTGGACGTCACCGAGCGCCAGCTCACCGAAGAGGAGCTGCGCCGCAGCGAGGAGCGCTACCGCTCGCTCGTCGAGTCACAGCAGCAGCTCGTGTGGATCACCTCGCCCAACGGCGCCGTCGTCGAGGACGCCCCGCAGTGGCGCGCCATCACCGGCCAGAGCCTGGAGGAGTACCTGGCGTACGGCTGGCTGGACGCCGTGCACCCCGACGACCGGCAGTCCGCCGACGAGGCCTGGCGCGAGGCGCTGCGCGGCCGCACGATGTTCGAGTGGAGCTACCGCGTCCGCACCCGGGCGAGCGGTTACCGCCACTTCGAGGTCCGCGCCGTCCCGATCATCCGCCACGGCCGCGTGATCGAGTGGGTCGGCGCCAACACCGACGTCACCCCGCAGCGCGAGGCGGAGGAGATGCGGGGCCGGCTGACCGACCAGCTCGGCGCCGCCGCCCTGCGCACCGCCCGCCTCCAGGGCGCGACCGCCCTGCTGGCCGAGGCCCTCACCGTCGAGCAGGTCGTCCAGGTCATCATCGACGTCGGCCGCACGGCCCTGGCCGCCGACAAGTCGGCGGTGGCCCTGCTCGACCTGGACCGCGCCACGCTGAAGATGACCCACAGCGGCGGGCTCCCCGACACCCCGGGGGAGGAGATCCCGCTCTCGCAGTCCAGCGTGATGACCATCGCCGTCAACAGCCGCAGGCCCGTCTTCGCCGAGTCGCCCGAGAGCCTCAAGGCCCAGCTCGTCGAGGCCGGCGCGGACGAGTCGGTGATCTCGGGGTTCCTCGCCCACAGCGACGAGCGGGCCTGGGTCGGCCTGCCGCTGCTGGCGGCGGGGCGCGCGCTCGGGGCGCTGCGCTTCGCCTTCACCCGCCCGCAGAAGATCTCCCAGGAGGACGGCGTCTTCCTGGAGGCCTTGGCGGGCCAGTGCGCGCTCGCCGTGGAGCGGGCCACGCTGTTCGAGCGCGAGCACCGCACGGCCGAGACCCTGCAGCGCAGCCTCCTGCCCGACCGGCTGCCGGTGATCCCCGGTCTGGTGCTGGCCCAGCGCTTCCGCTCGGGAAGCAGGCACGTCCAGGTCGGCGGCGACTGGTACGACGCGTTCGTGCTGCAGGACGCCCGGGTCGCGGCCGTCGTCGGCGACGTCATGGGCAAGGGCGTCAAGGCCGCGGCGGGCATGGGCCGCATCCGCAACGCCATGCGCGCCCTGGCGCTGACCAACCCGCCGCCCGCGGCCGTGCTGACGGGTCTGGACCGGGTCTTCGACGCCACCGAGGAGGAGGAGGCCGTCACCACCCTGGCCTACATGGTCGTCGAGCCCGGCACCGGCGAGGGCACCCTCGCCCTGGCCGGGCACCCGCCGCCGCTGCTGGTGTCCCCGCAGGGCGTCGGGGTGCTGTCCGACGGCGAGCCCGGCACCCCGCTCGGCTGGCCGACCGTCCGCAAGCAGTTCCGGTTCTGCGTCCCGCCGGGGCACACGGCGGTGCTCTACTCCGACGGTCTGGTCGAGAATCGCAAGCGAGGGCTGGACGCCGGTCTGGCGGAACTTTCGGCCGTCGTCGCGGAAGCACCCCCTGAAGTCCTAGGAAATCCGCATATGTTGCTTGACTTCCTGGTGGACAGGATGCTGGCGGGGTATGAGCAGGACGATGGCGTCACAGTGCTCGCCGTTCACGTGCCGGCCGCCACAAAGAGTGACTGAATGAAACAGTCATAAGGGTTGCTTTCGGGTATCGGTGACCCGCTTCCGTACGCACTACTGTTCCGGTCGGCCTAGGGTGGAAGGCAACCGCTGTGAGGCGGCCGTATGGACTGCGGGGTCATGCCACAATGCTGGGCAGGTGCGTCGCGGTTCGCACGGGCCGTCACGATAGAAGCAAGCGCCCCTAGCGGGCACCTGGGTCCATTCTCACCACGCGTTCGTTCGAGAGGTGTTCGTGTCGCCTGCAAGTTCGACTCGCTCGAAGCCGTCTGAGCTGAACGAGCCCGTCATTCAGCGGCTCATCGAGCGTGGGCGCTCGCAGGGTTTCCTCGAGTCTGAGGATGTCCGCAAGGCCTTCGAGGAGGCGGACATCCCGATGTCGCACGCCGCTGGGTTCCTGCGGAGCCTCAGCAAGGAGGGTGTGACCGTCGTGGTGACCGCTGCGGACTCGGCGGCGCCGAAGAGGTCTCGTGGACCGGCCAAGCGTCGCACAGCCGCCCCCGTCAAGAAGACAAAGACCGCCACCACCGCGGCGGCCAAGGAGCAGCCCGATACCGTCACGGCCGTGGTGAGCGGTGCCGGGGACGAGGCGGCGACGCCGGCCGAGAAGCCGGCCGCCAAGAAGCCGGCGGCGAAGAAGGCCGTTCCGGTGAAGAAGGCCGCGCCCGCCCCTGACGCTCCCGCCAAGGTCGCCACCCCTGCCGCCCTCGCCAAGAAGGCCAAGCCGGAGGTCGCCGTGCCCGCGTCGCCATCGCCCAAGATCGAAACCAAGCCCAAGGTCTCCTCCGACGACGATGAGGAAATCGACATCGAGGGCGACCTCGATCTCGAGGACTTCGACATCGACGCCGAGGTGGAGGCCGAAGCCGACGCCGAAGCCGACACCGAGATCGAGGCGGAGGCCGAAGCGGAGCCCGAGGCCGAGGCCGAAGAGGAGCCCAAGCCGGAACCCGGCGCGCAGAGCGACGACGAGGTCCTGATCCTCTCCGACGATGACGACGACGCCCCCGTGGCGCAGGTCGCCGCCGCCGGCGCCACCGCCGACCCGGTGAAGGACTATCTGAAGCAGATCGGCAAGGTCCCCCTGCTCAACGCCGAGCAGGAGGTCGAGCTCGCCAAGCGCATCGAGGCCGGCCTCTTCGCCGAGGAGCAGCTCGCCAACGACGGCGAGCGCCTGCCGGTGGACGTGCGCGCCGAGCTGGAGTGGATCGCCGAGGACGGCCGCCGCGCCAAGAACCACCTGCTGGAGGCCAACCTCCGCCTGGTCGTCTCCCTGGCCAAGCGCTACACCGGCCGCGGCATGCTCTTCCTGGACCTGATCCAGGAGGGCAACCTGGGCCTGATCCGCGCGGTCGAGAAGTTCGACTACACCAAGGGCTACAAGTTCTCGACCTACGCCACCTGGTGGATCCGCCAGGCGATCACCCGCGCCATGGCCGACCAGGCGCGCACGATCCGCATCCCGGTCCACATGGTCGAGGTCATCAACAAGCTGGCCCGCGTCCAGCGCCAGATGCTCCAGGACCTGGGCCGCGAGCCCACCCCCGAAGAGCTCGCCCGCGAGCTCGACATGACGCCCGAGAAGGTCGTCGAGGTCCAGAAGTACGGCCGCGAGCCGATCTCCCTGCACACCCCCCTCGGTGAGGAGGGCGACAGCGAGTTCGGCGACCTCATCGAGGACTCCGAGGCGATCGTCCCCGCGGACGCCGTCAGCTTCACCCTTCTGCAGGAGCAGCTCCACTCCGTGCTCGACACCCTGTCCGAGCGCGAGGCGGGCGTGGTGTCCATGCGGTTCGGCCTCACCGACGGCCAGCCGAAGACGCTGGACGAGATCGGCAAGGTCTACGGGGTGACGCGCGAGCGCATCCGCCAGATCGAGTCCAAGACCATGTCCAAGCTGCGCCACCCGTCGCGTTCGCAGGTCCTGCGCGACTACCTCGACTGACGAGGCTTGACGGGCCCCCGCTCCGGCGGGGGCCTTCGTCGTGCCCGGTCACCCCGGATGTGAGGGGGTGACCCGGCGTGTTCCCGGCTGAATGCGGTCACGAACGCATAAACACGGGTCACTCGCTGGTGATCACGTCCAGCGTCCACGGGCGGCCCGCGCGGGGTTCCGGCCCCAGCTCGGTGACATGCCCGAGATCGGCGAGAATCCCGGCCAGTTGGTGAGGGGTGCGGGGGGTCGCCCCGGACTCGAGCAGCGACCGGGCGATGGCCCCGCGTGTGGCCTTGGCCATGTGGCTGACCACCGAGCGGACGCCGTCGGCCTCGCGGAGCACCCGCACCGTCACCCCTCGGGGCCCCGGCGGCCACGCCTGCGCGTACGTCGAGGACCGCAGGTCGATCACCACGCCCTTGGCCTCCTTGGCCGCGGCCTCGGCCAGCGCCTCGGTCAGGACGGGCCGCCAGTAGGCCGCCAGGCCGCCGACAGGAGGCAGGCGCACGCCCATCGAGAGGCGGTAGGGGGGAACCCGGTCCGACAGCCTCAGCGCGCCCCACAGCCCCGAGAACACGATCACCGACCGGTTCGCCCTGCGGCGGCCCGCCGTGCTCAGCGACGCCAGGCCCAGGTTGTCGTACAGCACTCCGGTGTAGAGCCGGGACGCGGGGAGGGTGCGGGCCGTGCGCAGCCCGCGGTTCCTGACCAGCTCATCGGCCTGCCCCGGCGTCAGGCCGAGCACCGCCAGCGCCTCGTCCTCGGGGCCGCGCGCGAGGGCCTCCAGAGCGTCGAGCACCTTCTCGCGGGCGGAGCCGAGCGAGGTGAAGCTCAGGGCGTCGGGATCCAGCGGAGCGCCGCTGCCCTTGGCGGCCTTTCCCTCGGACGGCGGCAACAAGATGAGCATGAATCCGCAGTCTAGGGGAGGGGCGCCGTCCTGCCTCGGGGGTGGGGGCCGAGGTCAGGGGAGGGTTTAGGGTGCCGGGATGACCCTGGAGAATCTGGACTTCGATGAGCTCGTCCACCGGGCGTGGCCGGCGCCGTGCCAGGAGCGCTTCGGCGGGTGGGTGTTCCGGCACGCCTCGGGGGTGACGAAACGGGCCAACTCGGTGCTGCCGCTCGGTGAGCCCGAGCATGTCGGCGCGGCGATCGAGGCGGCCGAGCGGTTCTACGCCGCGCGGGGACTGCCGTGCGTCTTCTCCATGGGCCCTGGCGCCCCCGCGGGGCTGGACGATCACCTGGAGGCGCGCGGCTACCGCGTGGTGGACCGCACGGCGTACATGACCGCGTCCGTGGCATCGGTGGCCCGGGGGTTCTCGCCGGACGGCGAGGTGGAACTGGCGGGCGAGGCGTCGCGGGAGTGGCTCGCGGCCTGGTGGGCCGTGGACGGGCGCTTCGGTGATCAGGGCCTGGCCGCGGCGGCGGGCATCCTGGGCGGCGTCCCCGCCACGTACGCCGGGCTGCGGCGGGACGGCAGGGTGGTCGCGGTGGGCCGTTCCGTCCTGCAGGGCGACACGCTGGGCGTCTACTGCATGGCCACGCTGCCCGAGGCCCGGAGGCAGGGGCTCGGCGGCGCCGTCCTGCGTGCCCTGGCCGCGGACGGCCGCGCCCGCGGCGCCGTGCGCGCCTACCTGGTGGTGATCGCCTCGAACGCGGCCGCCGTCGCGCTGTACGAACGACACGGCTTCACCTGGGCAGGCGGCTACCACTACCGGGTGCGCTCACGGGAGGAGACCTGACGTGTCCGTCATGTCGCTCGGCATGAGCCGTTCCGGCTGATCTCCACTCCCCCCACCGGCGGCCGCGGTTTCGGCACGCCGGTGTCCGGGAGCGGGAGGAAGGGCGAGCCCTTCCATCTGACGACATACCGGCCGATCAAGCCCTCGGATGGCACGGCCGGAACCGCGCCGGGGCACTATCGGTCGGTCATGGATTGTCGGTTTATGAGATCGGGGCGGGGACCTGCGTCACCGCTCCGCGGTAGGGGTCGGGGTTTCGCTCAGGCGCGCCGACTCGTCCTGGATGTCGGCGCCCTTCTCGCGCAGGGCCGCGATGTGGCGGCGCCCGTGGTGTGCGCAGAACAGCAGCTCCCCGCCCATGGGGAGAGAAGCGCGGATGTACGCCTGAGCGCCGCACCGGTCGCAACGGTCGACGGCGGTAAGCGGCTTGGTGGGGGCGAGAGCTCCAGTCACGTATCGCCTTTCGGGTCACCCCACTGACGTGGGGATGTTGGCGTCAGTCACTTGGGACAACATCTAACCCGATGCGGACGTTCCCAATCGCCTTCCGGATACGCCGAGAGCAGAATGTGTCGTTAAGTGATGGCGATGGGGCTCCGGCTGCCACGGAACCCCCTGATGGTGGCACTCTAGGCACGGCGGAACATCAAAAAGACGGTAGGCTACGCACACATGTTCGATCGGTGGGAGTGGGAGTGACCGCAGTGAGCACGGAGACGGGCTACACCGCCCGTCACCTGTCGGTGCTGGAGGGCCTGGAGGCCGTCCGTAAGCGCCCCGGGATGTACATCGGGTCCACTGACAGCCGCGGCCTCATGCACTGCCTCTGGGAGATCGTGGACAACGCCGTCGACGAGGCCCTGGTCGGCTTCTGCGACCGCATCGAGGTCGAGCTGTACCCCGACGGCTCCATCGAGGTCCGCGACAACGGCCGCGGCATCCCCGTCGACATCGAGCCCAAGAGCGGCCTCGCGGGCGTCGAGCTCGTCTACACCAAGCTCCACGCCGGCGGCAAGTTCGGCGGCGGCGCGTACGGCGCCTCCGGCGGCCTGCACGGCGTCGGCGCCTCGGTGGTCAACGCCCTGTCCGCCCGGCTGGACGTCGCGGTCGACCTCGACGGCCGCGTGCACGAGATCAGCTTCCGCCGCGGCGTGCCCGGCGTGTTCGACGGCGACGGCCCCACCGCCAAGTTCAAGAAGAAGTCCGGCCTCCGCGACGGCGGGGCCACGCGCGCCAAGGCCACCGGCACCCGCGTCCGCTGGTGGCTCGACAAGCAGATCTTCCTGGCCGAGGCCGAGGTCTCGCTGGACGAGCTGCACGTCCGCGCCCGGCAGACCGCTTTCCTGGTGCCCGGCCTGACGATCGCGGTGCGTGACAGCCGCCTCGAGCAGGTCGTGGAGGACGAGTTCCGCTTCGAGGGCGGGATCTCCGAGTTCACCGAGTTCCTGGCCCGTGACGAACCCATCTGCGACGTCATGCGGCTGCAGGGCTTGGGCCACTTCCACGAGACCGTCCCCGTCCTCGACGAGCAGGGGCACATGACCTCCACCGAGGTCGAGCGCGAGCTCACCGTCGACGTCGCGGTGCGCTGGGGCAAGGGCTACGACACCACGGTCCGCTCGTTCGTGAACGTGATCGCGACCTCCAAGGGCGGCACCCACGTCAGCGGCTTCGAGCGCGCCCTGGTGCGCACGATCAACGAGCAGCTCCGTGAGACCCGCCTGCTCAAGAACGGTGACGATCCCGTCACCAAGGAGGACATCCTCGAGGGCCTCACCGCGGTGGTCACCGTGCGGGTGCCAGAGCCGCAGTTCGAGGGTCAGACCAAGGAGGTCCTCGGCACCTCCGCGGCCTCCCGCATCGTCTCGCACGTGGTGTCGCGCGAGCTCAAGGAGCTTTTCGCCAGCACCAGGCGAGCCCACAAGCTGCAGCTTCGCGCCGTCCTCGAAAAGATCGTCGCGGCGGCCAAGGCCCGCATCGCCGCCCGCGAGCATCGCGACAACCAGCGCCGCAAGAGCGTTCTGGAGAACTCGGCGCTGCCGGCCAAGCTGGTGGACTGCCGCAGCGACGCCGTCGACCGCAGCGAGCTGTTCATCGTCGAGGGCGACTCGGCCCTCGGCACGGCCCGCGCGGCGCGCGACTCGGAGTTCCAGGCCCTGCTGCCGATCCGCGGCAAGATCCTCAACGTGCAGAAGGCCTCCGTGGCCGACATGCTGAAGAACGCGGAGTGCGCCGCGATCATCCAGGTCATCGGCGCCGGCTCGGGCCGGGGCTTCGACCTGGAGGCCGCGCGCTACGGCAAGGTCATCCTGATGGCCGACGCCGACGTCGACGGCGCCCACATCCGCTGCCTGCTGCTCACCTTGTTCCACCGCTACATGCGGCCCATGATCGAGGCCGGGCGTGTCTTCGCCGCCGTCCCCCCGCTGCACCGCATCGAGATCACCAACCCGGGCCGCGGCAAGGACAAATACGTCTACACCTACTCCGACGCCGAGCTCCACCGCGTCCTGCGCGACCTGGAGCGCCGGGGCAAGCGCTGGAAGGATCCCATCCAGCGCTACAAGGGCCTCGGCGAGATGGACGCCGACCAGCTCGCCGAGACCACGATGGAGCCCCGCCACCGCACGTTGCGCCGCGTCCGCATCGAGGACGCCGAGGCGGCGGAGCAGATCTTCGCGCTGCTGATGGGCAGCGAGGTGGCGCCGCGGCGCGAGTTCATCGTCGGGAGCGCGGCCGAGGTCGACCGCGACGCCATCGACGCCTGAGCCCGCGCCGGCGGCGCGCCGTCACAGGTCGACGGGCATCAGCTTGCCGGTGTGGACGTCGTAGACGGCGCCCCCGACGGCCAGCCGTTCCGGCAGGTACGGATAGGTGCGGACCCGGATGAGATCGCGGCGGAGCGCCGAGTCCTGGTTGGGCACGGTGTGGAACTCCAGGCTCCGCGTGTCCATGCCGAACTCGCGGTTGATCAGCTCATGTACCTCCTCGTCGGTCGACTTGGCCATCCGGCAGTCGGTGTGCGGCATCACCAGGATGCGATCCACGCCGAGCAGGTAGACCGCGAGCACCAGCGTGCGCAGCACGTCGTCGGTGACCCGCGCGCCCGCGTTGCGCAGGATCTTGGCGTCCCCCGCACCCAGGCCGAGCAGCCCGAGTGGATCGATCCGTGAATCCATGCAGGTGACCACGGCCAGGCCCCGGGCGGCGCGGCCTGTCAGGCCTGAATATTCGAAGGTCTGTGAGTAGTCGTGATTGGCGGCCAGCACATCGTCGAACGCTCCCGTCATGTGACCAATATTCTCGTACGCCTCCTTCGTCGCCACCGGTGGGGGATGGTTGTCATGGTCTTTGTAAAGATCCCACGATCACGCGTCACCTTCGGTGATGATTGCCTTACCGAGAGTGCGCGATCGTGAAGGAGCTTCAGGGTGGGGAAGACCGATTCGCTCGCCGGCCATCTGCGCGCCCGGGCCAGGTGGCGGCTCGACCGCGTCCAGCGCGCCGACGACGGCTGGAACGCCCGCTGCGCCCTGGCCCTGCTCGACGCCGCCTCCTACGTGCACGAGCTGCCCGAGGACGATCCGCTGATCGTGGCGCTGGAGCAGGCCGGCTGCTTCGGCCCCTACGGGGTCGGCGACTTCCAGCCCGGTGAGGCCGTCGCCAAGCTGATCGATTTCTGGCACTCGGGGGAGCCGTGGGAACTGCTCACCGCCATCCCGCCGGTGGCGCGGGGCGAGGCGGTGCCCACCCGGCGGTGAGCCCCGCCCGCCCGCGCCCTCCTACGCCTCGGTTCCCGGCTTCCACTTGATGCCGCAGCCCAGGCTCGGCCGCTGCTCGCCCGGCACGGGACGGCCGGCGAGCACGGCGTCGATCGCCTCCCGGAGCGAGGCGCCCGTCACCGGCTCCTGGTTCGACGGCCGGGCGTCGTCGAACTGGCCCCGGTAGGCCAGCAGCCGGTCGGCATCGTAGAGGAAGAAGTCCGGCGTGCAGGCGGCCTTGTAGGCCCGCGCCACGTCCTGCGACTCGTCCACCAGGTACGGGAAGCCGAAGCCCGCCCGTTCGGCCTGCTCCTTGAGGTGCGCGATGTCGTCGTCCGGGTAGTTCACGACGTCGTTGCTCGAGATGCCGACCGTGGCGACCCGC
Organism: Sphaerisporangium krabiense; assembly: GCF_014200435.1. Taxonomy (NCBI): domain Bacteria; kingdom Bacillati; phylum Actinomycetota; class Actinomycetes; order Streptosporangiales; family Streptosporangiaceae; genus Sphaerisporangium; species Sphaerisporangium krabiense. The sequence continues at coordinate 181,574 of NZ_JACHBR010000002.1, forward strand.
CCGCGGTAGTCCGCCGCCAGCGCGCCGAGGCCCTTCTCGACGCGGCGCACGTACGGGCAGTGGTTGGACAGGAAGACCACCAGGGTCGCGGGCGTTGCCTTCAGGTCGGACAGGGACACCCGCCCTCCGGCGATCGACGGCAGATCGAACTCCGGCGCGGCGGTCCCCAGCGGGACCATGAATGAGGTGACAGCCATGGCGTCATTGTCCGCCACCGGCCGGCGCGCGGGCCGGAGGCGCCGCGTCTCCCCGTGATCGACCTGTGGACGACCGGGGTGATGGGCCGTGGTCGTCCACAGGTCTGCGCCGCGGTCGGAAAGCGTCGCCCGGACCTGGTACCAAGGAGGCATGGTGGACGAGAGCGGCCTGCGGGCCGAGGCGGAAGACAGGCTGCGGTCCCTCGCCGGGCCCGGGGCGCGGCTGCGCGACGACCAGTGGTCGGCGATCCGCGCGCTGGTGGTCGAGCGACGCCGCGCCCTCGTCGTCCAGCGCACCGGCTGGGGCAAGTCGGCGGTCTACTTCATCGCCACCGCCCTGCTGCGGGCGCGGGGCGCGGGTCCCACGGTCATCGTCTCGCCGTTGCTCGCGCTGATGCGCAACCAGATCGCCGCCGCCGCGCGCGCGGGCGTCCACGCCGCCACGATCAACTCCGCCAACACCGACGAGTGGGACCGCGTCCACGCCGAGGTCGAGCGCGGCGAGATCGACGTCCTCCTGGTCAGCCCCGAGCGGCTCAACAACCCCGACTTCCGCGCGCTGGTGCTGCCCAAACTGGCGGCGGGCGCCGGGCTCGTGGTGGTCGACGAGGCGCACTGCATCTCCGACTGGGGCCACGACTTCCGGCCCGATTACCGCCGCCTGCGCAGCCTCCTGGCGAGCCTGCCGCCCGGCGTGCCCGTCCTCGCCACCACGGCCACGGCCAACGCCCGCGTCACCCACGACGTCGCCGAGCAACTGGGCTCCGGGCCCTCCGGCGGCCCCGCCGCGGCGGACGGCGCGGCGGCCGTGGCACGGCCGGAGAGCCCCGGAGAGACGCTGGTGCTGCGCGGGCCTCTGGAGCGGGACAGCCTGCGGCTCGCCGTCGTCCGGCAGCCCACGGCCGAGCGGCGGCTGGCCTGGCTCGCCGAGGCCCTGCGCGACCTGCCCGGCTCCGGCATCATCTACACGCTCACCGTGGCCGCCACGCACGAGATCTCCGCCTACCTCCGTGACCAGGGGTATGAGGTCGCGGCCTACTCCGGCCAGACCGAGCAGGCCGAGCGCCTGGCCGCCGAGCAGGCTCTGCTCGACAACCGGGTGAAGGCGCTGATCGCGACCTCCGCCCTCGGCATGGGGTTCGACAAGCCCGACCTGGGGTTCGTGGTCCACGTCGGCGCCCCCGCGTCCCCGGTCGCCTACTACCAGCAGATCGGCCGCGCCGGGCGAGGCGTCGAGCGCGCCGAGGTGATCCTTCTCCCCGGCCCGGAGGACCGCGACATCTGGGCCTACTTCGCCTCGCTGGCCTTCCCACCCGAGACGACCGTGCGGGCCACGCTCGGCGCCCTGTCCGAGCAGGGCACGACGTCCACGGCCGCGCTGGAGACACGGGTCGATCTGAGCCGTGCCCGGCTGGAGACGATGCTCAAGGTCCTCGACGTGGACGGCGCGGTCGAGCGCGTCAAGGGGGGCTGGCGCTCCACCGGCATGCCCTGGGCCTACGACGGGCCCCGGTACGCCCGGGTCGCGGCCGAGCGTACCGCCGAGCAGCGCGCCATGCTCGACTACATCGCCACCGACCAGTGCCGCGAAGAGTTCCTCCGCCGCCATCTGGACGACGAGACCGCCCGGCCCTGCGGCCGTTGCGACAACTGCACCGGGACCCACCACCAGGAGTCGGTCGGCGAGGAGGCGGTCGGCCGGGCCCGCGATCGGCTGCGCCGGCCCGGCGTCGAGGTCGAGCCCCGCTCGCAGTGGCCCACCGGCCTGAAGGAACTCGGCCTGTCCGGCCGCATCCGGCCTGAGGTCTCCGCCGAGCCCGGCCGCGCGCTCGGGCGGCTCACCGACATCGGCTGGGGCAACGTGCTCAGACGGCTGCTCGCCGCCGACGCTCCCGACCGGCCCGTCCCCGACGAGGTGTTCGACGCCGTGGTCCAGGTGCTGGCCGCCTGGGAGTGGCGGCAGCGTCCCGTCTCGGTCGTCAGCGTCCCCTCCGCCACCCGCCCGAAGCTCGTCGCCGGCCTCGCCCAGCGGCTGGCCGCCGTCGGCAGGCTCACCTACCTCGGCTCCCTGGCCTACCGCAACGGCCCGCCGGGCCGTCAGCACAACAGCGCCCACCGCGTGCGCGCCCTCACCGCCACGCTGACCGCCGACGTCCCCGGCGGCCTGGAGGTCTCCGGCATGCCGGAGACCGGCGCCGTGTCGCTGTCCAGCGGCCCGGTGCTCCTGGTCGACGACCGCGTCGAAACCGGCTGGACGATGACCGTCGCCACGGCGATGCTCCGCCAGGCCGGCGCCCCGGCCGTCCTCCCCCTCACCTTGGCCACCACGACCTGACCCAGCCCCGGCGCGAGACCCGAAAGCCCGCCCGGCATGTCGGACGTGCGGGGCGGGCTGAAGGTACTGGAGCAAGAGCCGGTGAGGCCGTGGATCGTGCGGCTGGGGGCCCGAGGGCCGGAGGTCAGAGGCGGGGGCGGGCGCCCAGGTTGGAGATGGCCTTGGCGGCGAGGGCGTTGCCGGCGGCCAGGGCGTCGGCGGCCTGCTTGCCTTCCAGCCAGGGCTGGAGGAAGCCCGCGGCGAACGCGTCGCCCGCGCCCGTGCCGTCGACCACGCGCTCGACGTGCTCGGCCGGGGCGCGGACGGGCTCGGCGCGGTTGTTGGTGTACCAGAGGGAACCCTCGGCACCGAGCTTGATCACGACCTGCGGGAACCACGCGGTCAGCACCTTGGCCGCGGCGGCGGCGTCGTCCCGGCCGGTGAGCACCTTGGCCTGGGCCTCGTTGGCGAACAGCAGCTTGGCGCCGGCGTGCGTCCACTCGAGGAAGGGCTCGGCGCCCGTGCGCTCCAGCGGCGCGGCCGAGGCGCAGTCGACCGAGATCGACATGCCCGCCCGGCGGGCGTTGTCCAGCGCAGCCAGCCCGGCCTCGCGCGAGCCCTCGTTCAGCAGCGTGTAGCCGGAGAGGTGAAGGTGACCGCCCTGCGAGAACAGGTCGCGCGGAAGGTCCTCGGGCGAGAGGGCGGCGTTGGCGCCGGGGTCGGACAGCAGCGTGCGCTCGCCCTTGTGCGTGACCAGCACGACGCACGTGCCGGTCGGCCGCTCAGGATCCATGACGAGGCGGGCGTCGACGCCGTAGCCCATCAGCTCCATGTCGCGGTTGCGGCCCGTGATGTCGGCGCCCCTGCGGCCCACGAAGGCGACCTCGGCGCCCTCGACGGCGAGCCAGGACGCGATGTTGGCCCCAGAACCGCCACCGTGCATGGTGACCACGGCCGGAGTGTCGCTCGCCCGGGCGAGAGGGTAGCGGGCACGTGCGACCGCGTCGGTCATCAGATCGCCCACCACGACAACCCGCGTCATGATGTCACCACCTTGTTGGCACTACAGGAGGCTGCTGACAGAAAACCTAACAGCTTCAAGGCGGGGCGTGGGGCGTAGAGCGGACACCCGGGCACAGTCGATGCACAAGCGTTGCCCAACAAACCAGACATCATCTCCCTAACGCCCCCGACCCATCCAGCCCTTGCCACGCTTGAGCTCCCGCCCCCGCCGAATCCCCGCCACGTCCGCTGCGGATCCGGCCCGAGGACCTGGTGATCACACCCTCGCACCGCCACGCCAAGCCCCCGCAACCGCGTTCTCCGCCCCCGACACCGTAGCCGCCGGCACCCACCTCCCGCGCCCGAACCACGCAAGGCCACATGTCTCCCGCCGAGGCTTTGGTACCACGCGGCTTCAGCCAAGGCCTCGGTGTGGCGGACATGGCTCGAGCGCGTCTCAATTGCCGTGATCGTGCCCCAGAACCCATCTCCGTCCAGGGCAGTTCCACCACCCGCCGTTGAGTGTGCTGTGGTGGGATTCGGGGTCCCCGCGACCGCACCCTCCCGTCCTCGCGCCAAGGCCTCCGGAACCGCGTTCTCCCAACCCGCCGTCGGTGCCCGCCGCCCATGCTGGAGCCACATGGGCCAACGTGTCTCTGTTGAGTCGTGGCAGTTGGGCATTTGGGGGGTTTGTGGCGGGGGTGGGTGGTTGTGGGGCGCTTAGGCTCGGGGGGTGGTAGTTCGTTATCCGGCGCACTGGGAGGCCGACGTCGTCCTGGCCGACGGCGGGACGGCGCATCTGCGGCCGATCCGGCCCGAGGACGCCGACATCCTCCGGGCGTTCTACTCCCGGCTGTCCGACCAGTCCATCTACTTCCGCTTCTTCGGCCCTCACCCGCGCCTGTCGGACCGTGAGGTCGCCTGGTTCACCACCGTGGACTACGTGGACCGGGTGGCGCTGATCGCCACGATCGGCACGGAGATGGTGGCCGTCGTCCGATTCGACCGCATGCCGGACCCGGGCAGCGCCGAGGTCGCGTTCCTCGTCGAGGACGCCCACCAGGGCAGGGGCGTGGCCTCGGTGCTCATGGAGCACCTGCGCGCGGCGGCCAGGGAGCGCGGCATCGAGCGGTTCGTCGCGGACGTCCTGCCGAACAACGCCCGCATGATGGCGTTCTTCCGCCAGGCCGGCTACACCGCCCAGAGCCATTTCGAGGACGGCGTCGTCCGCATGACCCTGGACCTGGCCGCCACGGAGACCTCCCGCGAGGTCACGATGGCGCGCGAGCACCGCGCCGAGGCCCGCTCGATCGAGCGGCTGCTCAGCCCGGCCTCGGTGGTGGTCGTGGGCGCGGGCCGCGAGGCGGGCGGCGTCGGCCAGACCGTGCTGCGCAACCTCCTCGCGGCCGACTTCAACGGCCCGGTGTACCCCGTCCACCGCGAGGTGCGCGCGGTGGCGGGCGTCCGCGCGTACAAGAACGTGTCGGCGATCGACGGGGACGTCGACCTGGCCGTGGTCGCCGTGCCCGCGGACGCCGTCCTGGACGTGGTCGAGGAGTGCGCGCGGAAAGGCGTGAAGGGCCTGGTCGTCGTCTCCTCCGGCTTCGGCGAGACCGGGCCGGAGGGGCGCGCCCGGCAGGACGAGCTGGTGCGGATCGCCCGGGCCTACGGCCTTCGCGTGGTGGGCCCGAACTGCCTGGGCATCGCCAACACCGACCCGAAGGTCCGCCTGAACGCCACCCTGGCCGCCCGGCTGCCCGGGAGGGGCCGCGTGGGGTTCTTCAGCCAGTCCGGTGCCCTCGGCACCGCGCTGCTGCAGCGCGTCGCCCAGCGTGGCATGGGCATCTCGACGTTCGTCTCGGCGGGGAACCGCGCGGACGTGTCCGGCAACGACCTGCTGCAGTACTGGCAGGAGGACCCGGCCACCGACGTCGTCCTCCTCTACCTGGAGTCGCTCGGCAACCCGCGCAAGTTCGCCCGCCTGGCCCGGCGCACCGCGCGCAGGAAGCCGGTGGTGGTCGTCAAGAGCGGCGGGATCACCCGGGGCGTCCCGGTGGGCCACGCCGCGCCGGTGCTCGGGCTGCCGGACCCGGCGGTCAGCGCGCTGTTCGAGCAGGCGGGCGTGATCCGCGTGGACGACCTGGCCCAGCTGTTCGACGTGGCGCAGCTTCTGGCGTACCAGCCGCTGCCCAAGGGGCCGCGGGTCGGCGTGGTGAGCAACTCCGACGCGCTGGCGCTGCTGGCCGTGGACGCCTGCGTGGCGGCCGGGCTGGAGCCGTGCCCGCCCGCCAACCTCGGGGCGCGGGCGGGCGCGGCGGAGTACCGCGAGGCGCTCGCCGCCATGGACGGCCGGGTGGACGCGGTCGTGGCGATCTACATGCCGCCGATCCCGGGCAACGCGGCCGAGGTCGCCGCCGAGCTGGTCCGGGCGGCGGAGGAGTCGGGCAGGCCGGTGCTCGCCACCTTCGAGGGCCGCATGGGCATGCCGCCCGAGCTGCGCGTCCCGGGCGAGGGCGGCGACCCGGGCAAGGGGTCCATCCCCTCCTATCCCGCCGCGGAGGAGGCCGTACGGGCCCTGGCGCACGTGGTGCGGTACGCCGCTTGGAGGAAGCGCCCGCACGGCACCCCGCCGCGTCTGGACGGCGTGGACACCGACGGCGCGCGGGAGGCCGTGGAGGAGACCCTGGCAGGGACGGGTCCGGGAGAGGTCGACGCGGCCGGCCTGCTCGCCCGGTACGGCGTGCGGGTCTGGCCGGCCGAGCCGGTGCGCTCGCCCGAGGAGGCGGTGGCGGCGGCCGAGCGGCTCGGCTGGCCGGTGGTCGTGCGCTCCGCCGACCCGGACGTGGCGCACCGGGCGGGCACGGTGCGGCTCGGCCTGACCGACCCGGACGGCGTGCGGCACGCCTACGAGGACCTGACGGCGCGGCTCGGGCGGCGGGTGACGCTGTCGGTCCAGCGGATGGCCCCGCAACCGGCCGTGCCCACCGTGGTCCGGGTGGTGGACGACCCCCACGTCGGGGCGGTGGTGTCGTTCGGGCTCGGCGAGATCACGGCCAGGCTCCTCGGTGACGAGGCGTTCCGCATGGCGCCCCTCACGGCGGAGGACGCGGCCGCGCTGGTGCGGTCGGTGCGCACGGCGCCGCTGCTGTTCGGCGGGTACGGTTACCCGCCCGTCGCGGTCGGGGCGCTGGAGGACCTGCTGGCGCGGGTCGGCAGGCTGGCCGACGAACTGCCTCAGGTGGCACGGCTGGACCTGGACCCGGTCCTGGTGGGGGAGGACGGCGTCAGCGTGCTCGGCGCTCGCGCGATCCTGCGCGACCCGGTCGGGCCGCGTCCGGACCGGGGGCCGCGCCGGCTCCGGTGAGCGGTCGGCACGTGCCGATGGCCGAATGTGGTCAAACCCACCTATTGATATCCAGGAGGTACGCGGGGCGAGGTGGCATTTCGGGCCGCAGATTGTTCGCGAGTTGCCCTTAGCGCGGACGCCGGCGAGGTGAAAGACCCCACCGGGACAGGGCAGGATGGACCCATGAGGGAAACCCGAGTCTCGGCCGCTGGTCTGCGCGAGGCCATCGAACGCAGCGGCTACTACCCCGACCTCGTGGCCGACGCGGCCGAATCCGCGCTGGGCAAGGAGGCGGTGACGGCGTTCGTCGTCCACCACGAGGCAACCTTCGACCCGGCGATGGAAGTCCGCCGGCATGTCACCGTGGTGATCCTCTCGCCCACCCGGCTCCTGGTCTGCCACACCGACGAGCATCCGCCCGCCGACGGTATGCCCACCTCACACGCCTCCACCACCACCGAGGCCGTCCGTTTGAGCCGGGTCCAGTCCGTGGCGGTGACCCGGGTGGTGCCCGACCCCGCCTCCTACGTGCCCGGCGTGCCACCGAGCGAGGTGACGCTCACGATCGGCTGGGGCGCGATCTCCCACGTCGACCTGGAGCCCGCCACCTGCGGGGACGAGAACTGCGAGGCCGACCACGGCTACACCGGCGCCATCACCGCCGACGACCTGTCCCTGCGGGTCAGCGAGGCCGCCGACGGCCCCGAGGCCGTGACCAACGTCCTGGCCTTCGCCAAGGCCCTCTCCGAGGCCACCGCCCGCTTCGCGAGCTGACACCCGCGCCGCCGGCCCCCAGGGCGCCCCCCGGCTCCCGACGGCCCTCCGGCGGCGACCGACCCATGCCGCGACACCCTTGATCGACACCTGACCGGCTCGCCCGCCGACCGGCGCAGACACCGGCGGCCGAGCCGGCCCCACCCCCCACGACACGACCGCCCCCACTCCTCACCCCACCCACCGGCCTCCATAGCCCATCTCGCCCACAGCCCCACCCACCAGCGCCCGCCGGGTGTCCCCGCCCCCGGCGTGGCGATCGCACCTAGGGGCCGTGCGATAGGGACGCAGTCCACCTGCTGTCCTCCACCGGGCATCCCGGTTTCCTGTGCGGCGATCTTGTCCGGGAAGAGGGGCCCGTTATGGGGATGCGGTGCCACCTAGCGGAAGGCTCCCGTCGGGGGAATGCCAGAGGGCGCGCTCTCGTCTACGGCGAGGTGCCGCGTCTCATGAGGGATGCGAGACTGATCGGAGTCCGTGCGGGAACGCCCGCGGAGCCCGACCGAAGGGGTTGCTCTATGTCCGAGATCGGCCCAGGAGCTCTGATGAGTCCGCTCGTAGGTCCCCAGGACCTCGGAGAGGCCGTCATCCTGGACGTGCGCTGGCGGCTCGTGGGCCCGCCGGGGGCGGAGTCCTACCGCGAAGGCCACATTCCCGGCGCGGTGTTCTGTGATCTCGACCGCGACCTCGCCGCCACTCCCGGCGCCGGCGGCCGGCACCCGCTGCCCGAGGCGGACGCCTTCCAGGACGCCATGCGCCGCCTCGGCGTGTCCGGCTCGCGGCCGGTCGTCGTGTACGACGACGCCGACGCCACCGCCGCGGCGCGCGCCTGGTGGACGCTGCGCTACTTCGGGCACCCGGACGTCCGCGTGCTCGACGGCGGCTACCGCCGGTGGGTCGCGGAAGGCTTCCCCATCAGCGCCGAGGAGCCCGCGCCCGCCCCCGGCGACTTCACCGCGCGTCCCGGCGGCATGCCCGTCCTGGACGCCGCGCGGGCCGGCGCCCTCGCCAAGGAGGGCGTGCTGCTCGACGCCCGCGCCGCGGAGCGCTACCGCGGCGAGGTGGAGCCCGTGGACCCGGTGGCCGGGCACATCCCCGGCGCGATCAGCGCCCCCACCTCCGAGAACGTCGACCCCTCCACCGGCCGCCTCCACCCGCCCGAGTTCCTCAGAGAGCGCTTCATCTCCCTCGGCGCCGTGCCCGAGGTCCCCGTGGGCGCCTACTGCGGCTCCGGCGTCACCGCCGCACACGAGGTCCTGGCCCTGGCGGTCGCCGGCGTCCCCGCCGCCCTCTACGTCGGCTCATGGTCCGACTGGATCACCGACCCCACCCGCCCGGTGGCGACCGGCTGACCCGCCACGGCCGCCGCAGTGCGGCGGGGGTCCTGTCCAGGACGGTGAGGAGCCTCCGGACGGCGGAGCCGGGGTCAGGGGAGCGGGCGGCCGAGGGAGCCGAAGCAGGCGAAACCGTGGACACCGGTCTTCTCCGTCGCCGTGGCCAGCGCCTCGGCGGGGGCGTGGCCGCTGGTCAGCAGGGCGTGGAAGGCCGTCATCAGCGTCAGGGCGTCCTCGTCGCGGACGGGCACGAGACCGGCGATCACGCATGCCGTTCCGCGGTCGAGGAACGCCCCGGCGAGGCCGAGCGGCGCGCCGTCCACGGGCGCGTGGGCCATCCCGGCGTCGCAGGCGGACAGCACGACCAGCCACGGCGTGCGCGGCAGCCGTAGCAGGTCGTAGGCCATCAACGGGCCGTCGTCCAGCGTGATGTCCGAGAGCAGCGGGCCGCGGGCGCGGAAGGTCCCGTGCGCGGCCACGTGGAAGATCTCCGCCCGCTCTAGCGCCTCGAGCACCGCCCCGGCGGTGGCCGGGACCCGCATGGCCTCGTGCCCGGCTCGCTGGTGAGCGCGCACGACCATCGCCGCCTCGGCTTCCGCGTGCCGCAGGCCGGGACCGGCCACCCCGGCGACGCGCCGGTGCGGGCCCGGTCGGCGGGTGTCCGCGGCCTGCCAGGCCCGCGCGCTCGACGCCACGCACAGCGCGCGGCCCCGCAGCGGCGGCAGCACCGGCCACGGCAGCGTGTGCAGCGCTCCGGTCGGCACGATCACCACCGGACGGTCCCCGATGTCCTCCGCCAGCGGCCCGACGAGCCGGGCGGCCAGCGACGCGGCCTCCGCCGTCACGCCCGCCGGGTCATGGGCGCGCGTATCCCGCAGCCCCGCGCGCCGCAGGCCGTACCGCACCCGGATCGTGGCCTCGGCCGCGGCCGTGTACGAGCCCAGCGACCGCAGCACGCGCCGCCCCGCCGTGACCACGACCGCCGCGAGCCGATCCCCATGCCGCACGAACTCCACCAACGCCACGTTCCCCAACACCACCCCCAACTCTTCGACAGTCCATTCCCGGCCCGCTGTGTCCCTGCGCGCCGTCTCCTCGGCTGCCGCCTGCTTGGGCGGCGTGTTCGTGCGCGGTGCCGCCCCCTCGGATGCTTCTGTTGGGGTTGAGGGTGTTTCGTCTGTTTTCGTGGGCTGGGGGGACGGGGTGGGGTGGGCCAGGGCGCGGCAGTGTTCGGCCCAGCCGAGGACTGTTTCCGGGCGGCCGTCGGCGAAGGCCAGTGACAGGCCGAACTCGGCGAGCCGCTCGCCCGCCCGCATGGCGTGCGCGCGTACCCCAGGATCGGCGAGGTGTTCGCCGGCGGCGGTGACGTCCGCCAGGCCCTCGCGCAGCGCGGTCACGGCCCCGGCGCGGTCCCCCTGGTGGGCGCGCCGCAGGGCGATGGCGTGCTGCCGGACGAGGCGGTGCGCGCGTCCGGCGGACGCGTCCGCGATGATCGACCCCAGCTCGGCCTCGGCGGCGGCCGTGTCACCCAGCTCCAGCGCGAGCTCGGCGGCGGTGAGCCGCAGCCCCGCCGCCGGGCCCGGCCAGCCCTCGGCGGCCAAGCGGGCGGCGAGCCGCCGCAGCTCGTCCAGCAGCCGGCCGTCCGGTGCCTCGACGGCGAGCCGGGCGCGCAGGACGACCTCGCCCGCCAACGGAAGCCAGGCGCGGCGACCCTGCGCGGCGAGCTCCCGCGCGGCCAGTTCCGCGCCGGTCCTGGCCTGGTGCGGGTCGCCGACGAGCAGCTCGAGCTCGGCGAGCAGAAGGCGGGACTCGGCCAGCGAACCCCTGGCCTCCGCCGCCGCGAGCTCCGGAACGGCCAGGGCGAGCAGGGCACGGGCCTCCCCGGGCAGGTGCGCGGCCAGCAGCGCCTCGGCGAGGTCGGCGCGCATCACGGCCAGGCGCTCGGGATAGCCCGCCAGGGCCCGTTCGGCGGCCTCGTACCCGGCGAAGGCGGCCGGGATGTCCCCGCGCCGAGCGGCGGCGAACGGCAGGTTGGCCTGCGCGAGGGTGGCCAGATGGTCCAACCCGGCCCGCCGGGCGAGAGCCGCGCACGCCGACAGGTCCCGGGCCGCTTCGTCGTACCGTCCGAGGTAGGTGTGGGCGATGCCGCGGTTCACCAGGGCGCCGGCGAGGAAGCGGGCGTCCCCGGATCCGGTCAGCCCCTCGACGGCAAGGTCGCAGTGGGCCACGGCCTCGGCGCACCGTCCCAGGCGGACGAGCGCCACCGCGCGCTGCACGCCGAGCCGGTGCCGGTCCAGGCCGGTCAGGTCGCCCGCGGCGAGGTCGGCGACGCGCAGCGCGCCCTCGGGGTCGCCCAGGTCGGCCCGGATGGTCACCAGGGACAGCCGGGCCTGTGCCGCGCGCCCGGGCAGGTCGCGGGCCGCCGTGATGGCCCGCGTGAGGTGGTCGGCCGCGACGGTCAGCTCGCCGAACTCGCGGGCGGCCAGCGCCAGGGCCCGGTGCGCGACGGACACGGCCTCGGCGACGCCGCGCGCCCGCACCTCGCTCAGCAGGGCTTCCGCCCGCTCCCGGGCCCGCCGTGGATCGACCCCGGACAACACCACGGCCCGCTCGGCCGCCGCCACGAGAGCCCTCGCGCCACCTGCCACATCCTCAGTGGACGCCCCCTCGCCGTCCCGGACGACCTCCACGGCGTCCGAGCAGGTGTCCGGTGGATGCCGAGCTGTGGGGTCGTCCGGGGAGGGTGGCTTGCCCTCCTCGAACATCTCCCGAGTGTCCGGCTGATCGCGGGGTGTGGGGTCGTCCGGGGAGGAGGTGGATGGGGGCATGGGGTGGGTCAGTGGCGGATGCATTGCCAGTTGGTGGCGATGGGGCGGGCGCCGGGGCGGTGGCAGACCAGGCTCAGCCAGCCGTGGGGGAGGCCGGTGGTGGCGAACTGGCCGGTCTCGGAGGGGAAACGGATCTTGCTGATGTGCGGGGTGCGGATCTCGACCCGTGTGCCTCTGGCGGGGGTGGGGTGCAGGTGTCCGGCCAGGTCCAGGTACGAGTCGCGGATCGTGATCTCGAGGTCGATGGTCAGGCCGTCCGCGCCGAAGCGCAGCAGCCTCGGCTCCTCGTGCATTCCGGCCCATGGGCCTGTCACGCCGGGCATGCCGGTCAGATCCGCCATGCCGGCTCCAGCCGGCGTGCACGTCTCTGGTGGCGGGGCCGTCGCGGATGGCGGGTCGGGCGGCACGTTCGCTCCGGACCGTGCGCCTGACCCCAGCGGTACACCGGGTCGCAGGTCCGCCGCATGGAGCGTGCCTGCCGGGATGCCGGTGTCGCGGGAGAAGGCGATGGGACCGGCCAGGATGGCTCCGGGCAGGCGTAGGGCGTAGGCCGCGCGGGCGTCGGCGCGCACCCGTTCCGGGATCGGGTCGACCCCGGCCGCGATCCTGAGGGCCGCCAGAAGATACTCGTCGGATTCGCTCACCGTTACTCCTCGCCGTTCGCCGTCGTGTCTCTCACGTCCGCCCGCACGGAAATCGCCGCCGCCGCGCACGTCAGCGGCCGTCCTCGCCCAGGAGGGCGCGGACGCGTCTCAGGCAGCGGAGGCGGGTGGGGCCGACGCTGCCGATGGGCATCTCCATGCGGCGCGCCAACTGGGCGTAGGTGACCTCGGGGACGGTGACGATCAGGCGGAGCAACGTGCGGCACGGTTCGCCGAGCGTGCCGATCGCGGCCCAGAGCCGGCGCCCGTCGTCGTCGCTGAGCATGCGCGCCACCGGGTCGCCGTCGGTGGCGGGGACGTCGGGGACCAGGCCGGTGAGCTGGTGCCCCGCCCGTTTGCGGCGGATGCGCCCGGCCTCGTGCCGGGTGGTGGTGACGAGCCAGGCGCCGATGCGTTCGGGATCGCGGATCGTGTCCAGCTTCTCCACCAGGCGCAGCCAGGCCGCCTGGACGGCGTCGGCGGCGTCGGTCGTGTCCAGGCCGCAGGCGCGGGCGACGGCCCACATGCGGAACCCGAAGCGGTCGACGAGGCCGCGCCAGGCGGTCTCGTCGAGGAGATCGAGGTCGTGAGACATGTGACGACCTTGTGTAGTCGTATGGATACTCTTGGTGACAACCTTAGCGATCCGTGGGGACGAACACCCCGAGATCGGGGAATCGCCGGCCGCGCCGCGGGTCGAGGACGTGCGCGGCGGCCTGGGCGGGCGGCATGTGGCGCGCGGCGGCGGCGATGGCCCCGGCGACGAGCGCGGCGGAGAACGACGTGCCGCTCCAGCTCGCGTAGCTGCTGAACGGGTCGAAGTCGACGAAGCTGCTGGTCAGGTCTTCGCCGCGCGCGCAGGCGTCCACCCAGGGGCCGTGCGCGGAGAAGGGGGCCCGCCGGGCCTCGGCGGCGTCGAGGGCGGCCACGGCGATGACCCGGCGCAGGGCGGCGGGCCAGAACGGCCGGGAGGACGCCGTGTTCCCCGCGCAGGCCACGATCACGGTGCCGGTGAACCGGCCGAGCGCGCGTTCCAGCAGCGGGGAGGGCCGGTCGTCGTAGGTGAAGCAGCCGAAGGACAGCAGCAGGACGTCCACGCGCGTCCCGCGCAGCCGTCCGAGCGCCCGCAGCACCCCCGCCTCGTCGCCGACGCCGTCGCTGTCGAGCACGCGTGCCACGCGCAGCCGTACGCCCGGAGCCCGCCCGAGCAGCAGCCCGGCGACGAACGTGCCGTGACCGGCCTGGCGGTCCAGGCGGCCGTCGCCGTCGGCGTCCAGGACCTCCGCGGGCTGGCCTGGGAACCAGTCGTGCCCCTGGAACCACGGGTGCGGGGCCAGGCCGGTGTCCAGCAGGCCGACCGTGACCTGGGACGGCTCCCCGGGCTCATGGGCGGGGGCCGGGGCGGGACGGGGCGCGCCGGTGGGCCCGCCGAAGAACAGGGGCTGCCCGGTCACGACGTGGTTGGGGGAGACCTCGTGGCCGCGCCGCGTGAGCGTGGCGGCGAGCTCGCACGGGTCCGTGCCCGGCTCCAGGCGCAGCACGAAGACGCCGTCGTGATATTCGACACTTTGCGTCCAGCGCGCCGCGGCCGTGGGGGAGCGGCTCAGGAGGACTCCGGGGCGGATCAGGGCGCTTCGCCCGGGTGTGTGCTCTACGGACTGCACATCCATGACCACTCCTCATCACAAAGGTAACCACGGAGTGTACCTTTACCAATGCGTAGAGTAACCAGGCGTGATTAGGTATGACCCGGCTCTGGTGCCCCGCCACGACGGACGGTAGTCTCTCCCTCAGTCGCTTGTGATCATCCCAGTACGAGGACGTTGGGGAAGGCGCACCTCGTACGAAACGGGAGGTCCGGTGTCTGCTCGTGGCGTGCTGTACGTCCACTCGGCTCAGCCCGCGCTGTGCCCGCACATCGAATGGGCGGTCGCGGGTGTCCTTGGCATACCCGTCGACCTGTCCTGGACCCCCCAGCCGGCCCAACCCGGCACGGTGCGTACCCAGGCCGAGTGGGAGGCGCGCCCCGGCACGGCCGCGGCCGTCACCTCGTCGCTCATGGGCTGGCAGCGCATCCGTTTCGAGATCACCGAGGACGCCTCTCCGGGCGTGGACGGCTCCCGGAACGCCTACACGCCGACGCTGGGCGCCTTCACCGCGGTGGTCGGCGTGAACGGCGACATCATGATCCCCGAGGACCGGCTGCGCAACGTCATGCTCATGGCCGCGCAGGGCCGTGTCGTGCTCGAGGAGGAGCTGGACAAGCTGCTCGGCAAGCAGTGGGACGAGGAGCTGGAGCCGTTCCGCTATGCCGGCGACGGCGCCCCCGTCCGCTGGCTCCACGCCGCCGTCTGACGGTTTCCCCCGCTCCTCCCAGTTTCCGCCCCGACGGACGCCCGACCTCCGCCCCCGACCGGCGCGCGTCCTCTTCCCCTGGCCGGCTCCGGGGGTCTCGCCGTCCCTGCCTCCGCGCACCGGTAGCGTGGTCGGCGGCGAAAGGAAACGATCATGACCACCGAACGTCCCACCCCGCCCCTGATCGCGGGCGAGCGCGAGATGCTCCGGGGGTACCTGGACTTCCACCGCGCGACGCTCGCCATGAAGTGCGATGGCCTGTCCGACGAGGACCTGCGCCGCCGGTCGGTGCCTTCCTCGACGCTGACGCTGCTCGGCCTGGTCCGTCACATGGCCGAGGTCGAGCGCGTCTGGTTCCGCCGGGTGATCAACGCGGAGGACGTTCCGCGGGTATGGTCGGCCGACGGCGACTTCCAGGCGGCCTTCGACGCGGCCGGCGCCACGCGGGCCGAGGCGTTCGCGGCCTGGCAGGCGGAGGTCGGGCACGCCCGCCGCATCGAGGAGAGCGCCGAGTCCCTCGACGTGACCGGCTACTTCGCGCGGTGGGACGAGGAGGTGTCGCTCCGCATGGTCATGCTCCACCTGATCCACGAGTACGCCCGCCACAACGGCCACGCCGACCTCCTCCGCGAGGCCATCGACGGCACCGTGGGTGCCTGACCGCGAAGAGGCCGGCCGTTTCCTACGCGCAGGACGCGCTCGCCCGCCTCTACGCCCACCTGGGCTTCCGTCCCGCCGCCGTCACCCTCTTGATCACCGGCCGATCGCCCCGCTCGTAGACCCGCGCCGCCAGGCCGCCGGGCACTCGTTCGGAGAAATCGCCCGATCTCCGAACCACGTTCGTCCCTGCCAGGGGAGATCGCCACTTCTTTCGGTCACTCGTTCGGCGGAGCCGCGTAGCGCACGGCGGATGCGGGGCGGGCCCGGTTATCGTCGGCCGGGACGAGAGAGGGGCGTGTCCATGCTGGACCACGAACAGGTTCTCATCCGGCGAGGTCCGCGCTCCGGGCTGCCGATGATCCTCGCCGTTCACTCCACGGCACTGGGGCCGGCCGCGGGCGGGCTGCGGCTCTGGAACTACCCCGACTGGCGGGACGGCCTCGCCGACGCTCTCCGCCTGTCGGCCGCGATGACGCTCAAGTTCGCGGTGGCCGGGCTGGACAGCGGCGGCGGGAAGACCGTCGTGGCCCTGCCGCAGGGGGCGCGGCCGGACCCGGCCCGGCGCCGTGACCTCCTGTACGACGTCGCCGACATGATCGACTCGTTGGGCGGCGTCTACGCGGCCGGTCCGGACGTGGGAACGGGCCCGGCCGACATGGCGGTGATCGGGGAGGTCACCGCACACGTGTTCTGCCGGCCGGAGAGTCTCGGCGGAAGCGGCGACTCCTCCCCGCACACCGCGCGGGGGACGGTGGCCGCGCTGCGGGCGGTCACCCGCCGCCTGTACGGCGACGGGGACCTCAAGGGGCGCCGCATGGCCGTGATCGGCCTCGGCCACGTGGGGGAACACCTTTGCCGCCTGCTGGCGGCCGAGGGAGCCGACCTGACCGTCACCGACATCGACCCCGCCAAGACGAGGATCGCCGCGGAGCTCGGCGCCGCCTGGCGGAGCCCGGAAGAGATCATCTCGGCGGAGGTGGACGTCCTGGTCCCCGCCGCGCTCGGCGGCGTGCTCACCACGGGGGTCGTGCGGGATCTGCGCTGCCGTGCCGTGGTCGGACCGGCGAACAACCAGCTCGACACCGACGAGGCCGGCGAACTGTTGCGCGAGCGGGGTGTCATCTGGGTCCCGGACTACGTCGTGAGCGCGGGTGGCGTCATCAACGCGATCACCACCGAGCTGTACGACTTCGACGCCGGCCAGGCGCTCGCCCGGGTCAACGCCATCGAACGCACCGTGGCCGATCTGCTGGAGGCCGCGGAGGCTCTCGGGGTCACTCCCGCCCGGGCGGCACAGGAGACGGCGCGGCGCCGGATCCGCGCGGCCATGGCTTCACGAGGGTGACGGGGTCGCGCGCGGCAGGGCGGGCATCGATCTGGCGGCCAGCACGGTGAGCGTGACGGCGCAGAACAGGAGCGCGGCGACCTGGCCGGCGGTCACGGCCAGCATGGTCCGGCTGATCGGGTCGATGGCGCCGGAGGTCAGGTAGGAGGCGCGGGAGAGCGTCACGGGGATGATCAGGATCGCCAGCGCCAGTGGCAGGGAGGCAGTTCGTCCGGCGGGGCCCCGCAGACGTCTCCAGACGCAGGCGATGCTCGCGGCCAGGAGCGCCGCGCAGGCCAGTCCCGACTCGCCCAGCCACGGCCATGTCCATGTCCACGCCGGCGACATGGCCTCCGGCGCCCGCAGGGCCGAGGTGGGCACGTACACGATCGTGTGGAGCAGCACGCCGGCGGCGACGGGCAGAAGGGCCGTCCGCCAGGGGCGGCGGGTCCGTGGCGCGTCACGATGAAATCCCGTCAGCAGCGCCAGCACGGGAACCGCCACCAGGACGGTGTGCGGCACCAGCGACCGGTCGCCGCCCCACAGCACGGCCTCGCTCTCGACCAGGGGAGCGTACGACAGGATCAGCGCGAGCAGGGCCGACAGCTTCGCGGCGCGCAGGCGATCGCGGACGAGGAGGACGAAGGCCGCGACCCACATGAGGTAGGTCAGCGCGTGCGCCGTCTCCCACAACCGCTGCGCGGATCCGGCGCCTTCGAGGACGGCCTGGTGACCGCCGGACATCACGGCGCCCCGTAGCAGCTCCGTGAGCCAGGTGGCGCTCAGCGTCGCGGGGAAGGCCAGGCCCAGCACGGCCACGAGGCGCACCGCCTCGCCCCAGGCGAGGAACCTCGGGGCCGCTCCGACGCCGCCCAGGCTCACCCGCACCGACAGCGCGAGGACGCTGGCGACCTCCGACCAGCGCGGGCGAGGGTTGTCCTCGTCTCGTGCGTCGCCCGCTCCCTCCAGGAACGCGCTGACCATCTCCGCCTCGCGCTCGGCGCGGTAGGAGGCGGGCAGCAGCCGGAGGATGTGCCGGTAGCGGTCTTCGAGGAGGCTCACGCCGCGCCTCCGGCGTACCGGGCGCGCAGCCGCCGGCGCGCGCTCTCGATGTTCCCCGCCAGCCGTGCGGCCTCCGCCTCCAGCGCGCGCGCCCCGTTCTCGGTGAGCCGGTAGTAGCGGCGCAGCCGCCCCTGCTCCACCTCCTCGCGGTCCAGCGCCACCAGATCGTCGGCGGCCAGCCGGTCCAGCACCCCGTACAACGTGCCGATCTTCAGCCCGACCCGCCCGTCCGACAGCTTCTCCACCTCCTGCACGATCCCGTAGCCATGCCGCGGAGCATCGACCAACGCGGTGAGCACGAGGAACGCGGGTTCCGTCATCGTTCGGGTACTCATGAAGCCCACTATATCTTGGAAGGGAAGATATAGTGAAGACAAGGCGCTCAGGGTGATGCCGCCGCGGCACCGGCGGATCAGCAGAGGCGGACGGGCGCGCGGGGCGGGGGAGCACACGGGCCGACACACCCGCCGCATGCTCGGGATGAGGGTGACGGTGCCTTGAAAATGGCCCTCGCCCAGGGCTCGGACTGTATTTCCAGGGGCCTCCGGCCCCGAGGGGGAACCCCCTCGGACTCCCCCATCCCCACACCCCTCGCACAGACGGGATGCGTTCATTCAGAGCGCAGGTCGCGGGGATCGGGACCGCTGTCGGCAGGGGCGCTGACGAGGACAGAAGAGGATGGACGTCGGGGCGAGAGCGCCGGTCAGGATGGTCTGGGACATGCGCAGGACCAGGTCGGGGTGGTCGTTCACCATGGCGTTCTCGGCGCGCTTCATCGCCACGGTGAGCGGGCCGAAGGTCCGCAGGAAGTCGTCGGCGGGAGAGATGTCACGGCGCATGGCGATGGCCGCCGTCCGCGCCAGGCGCATGGCGTCTTCCCCTCCTCGGGACGGTTGTCCCGCACGGCCGCCGCCGATGACCGCAGCAGCAACCATCCCCAGGCCGACAGTTCCCGGGGCGTCGCGCGCGAGACGCGGGGTTCGATGTCGTCCGCCCAGGTGGTCGCCAACCGGCGGGCTTGTTCGAGCCGCCCCTGGCGCAGCAGTAGCCAGCACCACGTGCTGATGACGGCGGCCGCGTCCAGCTTGTCGTCCGCGTCGTCGAGACCGCGCCGTAGGGCGACCTCGGCGGCCTCGAACTGCCGGGTCTGCGTGAGAAGCCACCCCGTGAGGTGAAGCAGGCGAGATCGCACGACGCGCCGCGACCGGTCAAGACCTACCAGTGTGTCGGTGTCGGTCAGCAGCTTCGGAAGAATCGCGGCCAGCTCGGCGTACTTATCGTCTTTCCACAGCGGCATCGAGGCGTCCAGCACCGCCAGCACACCATCAGCGGTCGGAGATTCCGCAGATGGAACAGCAACGCCGTCCACCGCACCCCGGACGCCTTCCCACTGGCCGACGGTGTGCGGATCCGCCTGGTCGGGGAAGGGATCGGATGGCTAATGTCGTGGCGTCGCCGGTAGGTCAGGAGGGGTGGACGGACGCGGGGTGGCGGAGGACACTGGCGCCGTGCCCAGCGTGTACAAGAGTTCGCGGGGTCGGCTCGCGGTGCGGCGGTGGTGTTCTGACGCTCTGGCGCGGGCCGATTTCCCGCTGACGAGCGCGACGGTGGAGACCGGCGCGGGCCGGGTGGCGTTCGTGTCGGCTGGGAGTGGGGAGCCGCGGGTCGTCGTGGTGCCGGGCACCGGGTTCAACGGCGCGGTGGGGCTGCCGTGGCTGCGGGCGCTGTCGGCGCGCTGGGCGACCACGGTGGTGGATCTTCCCGGTCAGCCCGGACTCAGCGACCCCTACCGGCCTCGCCGGGGACGACTGGCCTGGTACGGCCAGGTGCTGGACGAGGTTCTGACGGCCGCGGACCTGGACGACGTCGTGCTGGTGGGCAATTCGCTGGGCGCGGCGGTGGCCCTGGCCGCCGCCTCTCCCCGGATCGCGGCGCGGGCGCTCGTCTCTCCCGCCGGGTTCATCCGCCTCACGGTGGATCCGGTCATGGCGCTGGCCTCGACCCGGTGGCTGCTGCGTCCCACGGCCGAACACACCCGCGGCATGCTCCGGATGTTCGTCGCTCCCGGTGAGGACCCGCCCGAGACCGAGGTGGAATGGATGACCCTCATGGCGGCGAGCTGCCGCACCACCCTGGCCCCGCCGCCGCTGCCGGCCGCGTTGCAGACCCGCCGAGCCGACCGGCCTTGCGTGGTCGGCGTGGGAGAGCACGACCGTTTCCTCCCACCTCGCCGCCTCGCCCCGGCCGTGCGCAGCACCATGAATCTCGACCTGCGAATCCTCCCCGGCATGGGCCATCTGACCACTCCGGCCCACCTCGACGACGTGGTGGCACTGATAGCCGAAGTCGCCGACCGGCCCACCCGCTGAACGACATTCACGCTTCGACAGCACCAGACGGATACGACGATGTTCGGCAGCGCGCTGTTGACATCGGTTCATAGCCGAACGCCCCGCCGCCGGGAGTCGGCGCGGGGCGTTGGGGGTGGGCTGGTCAGAGGGGGATGTTGCCGTGGGCGCCGCGGGCGGGGGTGGCCTGGGCCAGGGTCTTGGCGATGGCGGTGCGGGTCTCCTCCGGCTTGATGACCTCGTCGACCACGCCGATCTGGATCGCGCGCTCCAGGCCGCCGGAGAGCTTCTCGTGCTCCTCGGCCAGGCGGGTTTCGAGCGCCGAGCGCTCCTCCTCCGGCGCGGCGGCGATCTCGCGGCGCTTGAGCACCCGGACGGCGGCCAGCGAGCCCATGACGGAGATCTCGGCGGTCGGCCAGGCGAAGACCCTGGTGGCGCCGAGCGCGCGGGAGTTCATCGCGATGTACGCGCCGCCGTAGGACTTGCGGGTGATCAGGGTGACGCGCGGCACCGACGCCTCGGCGAAGGCGTGCAGCAGCTTGGCGCCGCGGCGCACCACGCCGTCGTGCTCCTGGCCGACGCCGGGCAGGTAGCCGGGGACGTCCACGAGGACGACCAGCGGCACGCCGAAGGCATCGCACATGCGGACGAAGCGCGCGGCCTTCTCGGCGGACGCCGAGTCCAGGCAGCCGGCCAGCCGCATCGGGTTGTTGGCGATGACGCCGACCGTGCGGCCGCCGAGGCGGCCCAGCGTGGTGACGATGTTGGGCGCCCACTTGGGGTGCAGTTCGACCCCGGGCTCGTCCAGCATGCCGTTGACCAGCGGGTGCACCGAGTACGCCCGGCGGGCCTCCTCGGGCAGCAGGCCGGAGAAGTCGACGTCCTCCACCGCGTCGAGGCGCATGCGCCCCTGGTGGCCGAGCAGGACGGCGAGGCGGCGGGCCTGCAGCAGGGCCTCGGTGTCGGTCTTGGTGACGACGTGGACGACGCCGCTGCGCCTGCTGTGCGGCTCGGGGCCGCCGAGCCCGGCCATGTCGATCTGCTCGCCGGTGACGCTGCGGACGACGTCGGGGCCGGTGACGAAGATGCGGCCCTCGTTGGAGAGGATCACCAGGTCGGTGAGCGCGGGGCCGTACGCCGCGCCGCCGGCCGCGGGGCCGAGCACCACCGAGATCTGGGGGACCACGCCGGAGGCGCGGGTCATCGCCGCGAAGACGCGACCGACGGCGTGCAGGGACTCGGCGCCCTCGGCGAGGCGGGCGCCCCCGGAGTGCCACAGCCCGATGATCGGCACGCGCTCGCGCACCGCGACGTCGTAGGCGTGGACGATGTGCTCGCAGCCCTCGCCGCCCATGGCGCCGCCCTGGAAGCGGGCGTCGCTGGCGAAGGCCACCACCGGCACGCCCTCGACGCGGCCCATGGCGGCGAGCATGCCGCTGCGGTCCTCGGGGGTGATCAGGTGGAGGGACCCCTCGTCGAACAGGGCCGAGAGGCGTATGACCGGATCCCTGGGATCGGGTGGCTCCTGTTCGGAGGTACCGGTCACCACACCGTTGTCGAGTACGGTCACAGTCGCTCCAAATCAGATGCTGGTGAAGGCGACGGCGACGTTGTGGCCGCCGAACCCGAAAGAGTTGTTGATCGCCGCGATCTGGCCCTGGGGGAGCTCGCGCGGCTCGCCGCGGACGATGTCCACCTCGACGCCGTCGTCGGGGTGGTCCAGGTTGACCGTGGGAGGCACCACGCGGTCGTACAGGGCCTTGATCGTGAAGACCGACTCGATGCCGCCGGCGCCGCCGAGGAGGTGGCCGGTCATCGACTTGGTGGCCGTCACGAGCGGGTGGTCGCCGATGATCTCCTGGATCGCCGTGGTCTCGACGACGTCCCCGGCGGGGGTGGAGGTGGCGTGCGCGTTGACGTGCACGATGTCCCTGCCGGTCAGGCCGGAGTCCTCCAGCACGCGCCGTGCGGCGCTTCTGATGCCCGCGCCGGTGGGCTCGGGCTGGGCGATGTGGTGGGCGTCGGCGGAGTAGCCGACGCCGGCCGCCACGGCGTAGACGCGGGCGCCGCGCGCGAGGGCGTGCTCCTCGGACTCCAGCACGATGATGCCGGCGCCCTCGCCGAGGACGAACCCGTCGCGGTCCTTGTCCCAGGGACGGGAGGCGCGCCCGGGCTCGTCGTTGCGGGTGGACATCGCCCGCATGGCGGCGAAGGAGGCGATGTTGAGCGGGTGGATGGCGGCCTCCGTGCCGCCCGCCACCACGACGTCCGCGCGCCCCGACCTGATCATCTCCATGGCGTAGCCGATGGACTCGGCGCCGGTGGCGCAGGCGCTGACGGTGGCGTGGACGCCCGCCGTCGCGCCGATGTCGATGCCGATCCACCCGGCCGAGCCGTTGGGCATCAGCATGGGGACGGTGAAGGGCGACAGACGCTGCCAGCCCTTCTCCTTGAACAGGTCGTAGGCGTCGAGGATGGTCGTGATGCCGCCGATGCCGCTGCCGACGACCACGCCGAGGCGGTCGGGCGCGACCTTGGGGGTGCCCGCGTCCTTCCATGCCTGACGCGCGGCGATCAGGGCGAACTGCTCGGCGCGGTCGAGTCGCCGGGACTCGGGCCTCGCCAGGACCTCGGTGGGTTCGACGGCGACCTTGGCGGCGAACTTCACCGGTACGGAGTCCACCCAGTCCTCGGTGAGGGGGACGACGCCCGACTTCCCGGCGAGGAGCGCCGACCAGGTCGAGTCGACGTCTCCGCCGAGGGGCGTTGTCACGCCGAGCCCGGTGACAACGACGCGTACCCGGTCTGTGCTCACGATGCGCTCCCTGTGTTAGACGCGAAGCATGGTCCACGCGGCGGCGTGGCCGGTCGGGGGCCCCGGGGTCGCCGGGCGCCCGTCCGGGTCAGTTCTGGATGAAGTTGACGACGTCCTTGACGTTCTTGAGGTGCTTGAGCTGGTCGTCGGGGATCTCGACGCCGAACTCGTCCTGCGCGGCGACGGCGATCTCGACCATGGAGAGGGAGTCGATGTCGAGGTCGTCGACGAAGCTCTTCTCCAGGGTGACCTCCGACTCCGGGATGCCGGTGATCTCGTTGATGATCTTGCCGAGGCCCGCGAGGATCTCCTGCTCGGTGGCTGCCATGTCGCGATTTCTCCTTGAATCGTGGGTTTTCCAGCTACGTACGGTGAGCCGTGCGGGCCCCGTACGGGTTCAGGGGATCTCGACCACTTGGCCGGCGTAGGTCAGGCCGGCGCCGAAGCCGAGCAGCAGGGCGAGGTCGCCGGAGCGCAGCTCACCGCGCTCGGTCATGCGGCTCAGGGCGAGCGGGATGGAGGCCGCCGAGGTGTTGCCCGCGAGGACGATGTCCTTGGCGACCACGGCGTTGTCGGCGCCCAGCTTGCGGGCGATGGCCTCGATGATGCGCAGGTTGGCCTGGTGGGGGACGAACGCGGCCAGCTCCGAGGGGGCGACGCCCGCGCGGTCGCAGGCCTCCTTGGCGACCGGGGCCAGCGCGGTGGTGGCCCAGCGGAAGACCGTCTGGCCCTCCTGGTAGAGGTAGGAATCGCGGGCCTTGACGGCGATCGCCTCGGCCTTGTCGCCCGCGCTGCCCCAGGCCACCGGGCCGATGCCCGGCGTCTCGGACGGCCCGACCACGGCCGCGCCCGCGCCGTCCGCGAAGATCACACACGTCGCCCTGTCGGTCCAGTCGACCCACTGGGAGAGCTTCTCGGTGCCGATGACCAGGACGTGCGTCGCCGAGCCCGCGCGCACGGCGTCCGCGGCGGCCGACAGCGCGTAGCAGAAGCCCGCGCAGGCGGCGTTGACGTCGAAGGCGCCGGGGGCGTGGATGCCGAGCCGGTGCGCCACCCGCGCGGCGGCGTTCGGGATCTGGGCCTCCAGCGTGCAGGTGGCGACGATGACCAGGTCGATGTCGCCGGCGGACAGCCCGCTGCCCGCCAGGGCCTTGCCGCCCGCCTGGACGGCGATGTCGATCTCGGACTCCTCGGGCCCGGCGATGCGGCGCTCCTTGATGCCCACGCGGCTCTGGATCCAGGCGTCGTTGGTGTCGATCGTCTTGGCGAGGTCGTCGTTGGTGACGACCCCGGACGGCTGGTAGCCGCCGAACGCGAGCACCTTGGCGCCGGGGGCGCCCCGCATGATCCTCACTGAGCGGTCTCCTTGCTGATCAGCGCGCGGGCGGCCGCGAGGTCGTCCGGGGTCTTCAAAGGGACGGTCGCGATGCCGCGCAGCGCCCGCTTGGCGAGGCCGGTCAGGGTGCCGCCCGGGAGCAGCTCGATCATGCCCGTGACGCCGAGGCCCTCCATGGTGGCCATGCAGCGGTCCCAGCGGACCGGGCGGCCGACCTGGTCGACGAGCCGGGCGACGAAGTCGGCGCCGGTCGCCACGGCCGCGCCGTCGGCGTTGGACAGCAGGGTGACGCGGGGGTCCGCCGGGGTGATCGCGGCGGCCTCGGCGCGGAGGTGCTCGACGGCCGGGGCCATGTGGTGGGTGTGGAAGGCGCCCGCCACCGACAGCGGCCTCGCCCGGGCCGGAGGGTCGGCGGCCAGCGCGGCGAGCTGCTCCAGCGTGCCCGCCGCGACGATCTGGCCCGCGCCGTTGATGTTGGCGGGGGTGAGACCGTGGCGCTCGATGGCGGCGAGGACCTCCTGCTCGTCCCCGCCCAGCAGGGCCGTCATGCCGGTCTCGGTGACCGAGGCGGCCTTGGCCATGGCCCTGCCGCGCTCGCGGACCAGCGCGATGGCCTGCTCAGGGGTCAGCACGCCCGCGAGGGCCGCGGCGGTGAACTCGCCGACGCTGTGCCCGGCGACGACCACCGGGGGAAGCGGCGAGCCGTCCAGCAGGGCCTCGGCCGCGGCGAGCCCGGCGGCTACCAAGAGTGGCTGGGCGATCGCGGTGTCGCGGATCTCGTCGGCGTCCGCGGTGGTCCCGTAGGAGATCAGATCGAGCCCGGCGATCTCGGACCACGCGGCCAGACGATCTCTCAGGCCGGGGATCTCCAGCCACGAGGAAAGGAATCCGGGCGATTGGGCACCTTGGCCGGGAGCGACGATGACGAGCACAAAATCCACCATGCCCTGTAGGAGTTCACCACACTGCTAATGATCCGTACGAACTTTGTCGGGGGGTCTTTGTAGGAAACCTCCAGGCACGGTTTCCGGCCGGTTACAGAACCTGGTCACGTCACAGCGGTACGCGACAACCGGCCGAGGATCAGCCCGACCTGCAGGGTGAAGGCGGACCGCCCCTCGGTCGGCTGGTAGCCCGTCAGTTCTGTGATCTTTTTCAAACGGTAACGCACGGTGTTCGGGTGGACGAACAACAGACGGGCCGTGGCTTCCAAAGATGTCCCCTGCTCCAGGTAGGTCGCCAGGGTGTCGAGCAGGGGGGTGCCCTCCAGGGGCTTGTAGACGTTCTCGATGAGCTGGGCCCTGGCGTCGTCGTCGCCGTCGATGGCCCGTTCGGCCAGCAGGTCCTCGGCCAGGACGGGGCGGGGCGCGTCCGGCCAGCCGGCGGCGGCCCGCAGGCCCGCGGTGGCCGCGCGGGCGGAGCGCGCGGCGGCGTGCAGGTCGGGGACCTCGGGGCCGATGACCACGGGGCCCGCGCCGAAGCGGGGCACGACGTGCCGGGCGGCGTCCTTGATGCTGTCCGCGCCGCCGACGATGACGATCAGCCGGTCGCCCTGCACGCCGGCCAGCAGGTCCTGCCCGAGGCGCCGCCCCTTGTCGCGCATGCCGTCGATGACGGTCTGCGGGTCGGCGTCGGGGGCGTACCCGGCGAGCACGACGACGGGGGAGGACGTCCAGCCGAGGGCGGCGGCCCAGGAGTGCAGCCCGTCGTCCACCTCGCCGCGCACGAGCGCGTCCACGATCAGCGCCTCCAGGCGGGCGTCCCACGCGCCGCGCACCTCGGCCTCGCGGGCGTACACCTGCGCGGCGGCGAACGCCACGTCGCGGGTGTAGCGCAGCATCGCGTTGCGCAGCTGCTCCTCGCCGCCGGGCGCGGCCAGGTCGGCGACCTCGGCCTCCACGACCTCCACGACGACGCGCACCAGGTCGACGGTCTGCTGCAGAGAGACCGAGCGTTTCAGCTCGCGCGGCGCGGTGCCGAAGATCTCGATGCTGGGGGCGGGCCTGCCCCCGCCCGCGTTCTGGAACCACTCGACGAAGGCGGCGATGCCGGCCTGGGCCACGAGGCCCACCCAGGAGCGGTCCTCCGCCGACAGGGCGCGGTACCAGGGCAGACGGTCGTCCATCCGGGCCATCGCCGCGGTGCCGAGACTGCCCATCGCGCGTTCGAGCCGTCGTGCGGTGTCCTCGCGTACCCGGTCGTTCACACCCCTAGGGTGCCAGGTGGGACGGAGTGCGGACGTCTCATGGGGCGACGTGTGTGCGATATATCACCGCCGCCTAGATCACCGCGACCGCCGTGATCAGCCCGATCGCGAGGTGGGTGACGGCCAGCAGGACGGCGCCGGGCTGCAGCTCGGGCCGGCGGGTCAGCTCGCGCACCGAGATGCCCACGACCCGGTCGAACACCACCATGCCGAGGGCCTGGGCGACGATGCCGACCAGGCCGAACACCAGCGTGGCGAGCAGCCCCTCCTGCAGCGCGCCGCCCGAGGACCAGATGGAGGCGGCCACGATGAGCCCCACGGCGGCCAGCCCGGAGGCGGCGAGCAGCGCGGCGTTCGGGTTGCGGTCCTGCTGGATCAGCTTGCCCAGCTTGCCGGGCGTCGCCATGTCGATCACGTAGAAGCCGGCGATCAGCAGCAGGACGCCGAGGACGGCGTAGGCGAGGATGGCCAGGGCCCCTCGTCCGAGCGCCTCCGCGAGCGGCACGGCGAGCGCGATGGTCATATGTCTCTCCTCTGCGAGGTGGGGGGTTCCGGCCGCGGGAGGCCGTCCAGGTGGGGAAGCGTCAAAGGACGATGCGGTGGGGGACGAACGAGGAGGAGTCATCGGTGATCAGGCCGGAGGTCTCCCGGATGCCGAGCCCGGCCGCCTCGTCCCCGACGATCCACGCCCCGAGCACCGGCCGCCAGCCGTCGAAGCCGGGCAGGGCCTGGAACTCCTGGTAGACGTGCCCTTCCGCGCCGTACTCACCGCCGGTCTCCTCCACGCCGCCGGGCGTGACGACGCGCATGCCCGCGCCCTCCCTGCCGAGCAGCGGCTTGCGGATGTGCGCGGGAAGGTCGCGCGGGCCGTCCAGGTAGGCGGGCAGCAGGTTGGGGTGGCCGGGGTACATCTCCCACAGGACGGCGAGCAGCGCCTTGTTGGACAGCAGCATCTTCCACAGCGGCTCGATCCACGTCATCGAGACCTGCTGCCGGACGGCCTGCGGCCCGAACGGGTCGGCGACCGCCCACTCCCAGGGGTACAGCTTGCACAGCGTGCGGATCACCCGGCGCTCCATGTCGAGGAAGCGCCCGCTCGCCGGGTCCCAGCCGATGTCCTCCATGGCGATGGCCACCGTGGTGCGGCCGGCCTGCTCGGCGGTCTCCTGCAGGTAGCCGAGCGTCATCGCCTCCTCGCCGGTCTCGTCCATGTTCGTCCAGGCGAAGTGCGCGGGGCCGCTCTGCAGCGGCAGCTCCTTCCACCGGGCGATGAGGCGTTCGTGGACGGAGTTCCACTGGTCGTCGCCGGGGTGGACGTCCTTGAGCCAGAACCACTGGATCAGGGAGGTCTCGACGAGGCTGGTCGGGGTGTCGGCGTTGTACTCCAGCAGCTTGGCCGGGCCCGCGCCGTCGTAGCGCAGGTCGAAGCGGCCGTACACGTGCGGGTCGCCGCGCCGCCAGGACGCCTCGATCTCGGGCGCCACCCAGTCGGGTATCGCGAAGTCGCGGTAGCGGCCGGTGGCGATGACGTGCCCGGCCGCCTCCAGGCACATGCCGTGCAGTTCCTCGGTCTGGCTCTCCAGGGCGAGCACCTCGTCCATGGTGAAGCTGTAGTGGACGCTCTCGTCCCAGTACGGCCGGGTGAGGTGCCCGGGGTGCGCGGTCCGGTGGTAGGCCAGGCCCTGCGACTCGATGATCTCCTGCCAGCCGTCGCGCGGCACGGAGGTCTCGCGCCGCACCTCAGCTCCCCCCGGAGGTGCGGCCGCCGAAGCCGCCGCGCTGGAGCACCGTGCCCGAGCGGGTGTCGACGCGCGCGTTCGCCGGGCGCACGGTCGTGCCGCCGCCGACCCGTCCCGCCCGCGGCGTGCCGCCGTAGTACCAGCCGTAGGCGCCGTGCGATCCGTGGTAGCCGCCGGAGTGCCCGTCATCGTCGTCGCAGAGGTCGTCGTCGACCGTGCGGTAGGTGCCGTCGGGCTGCCGGTCGGTGAGGTCGACGCAGTCGGCGGTGGTGCGCTGGGCGAAGGTGTCCTGGGCGGCGCAGAAGCCCACGAGCAGGGTCGACAGCACGCCCATCGCGCCGAGCGTGATCGCGCTGGACGCCAGTTTCTTCTTCCTGGCGGCGCCCGGGACCGTCGCGGAGGGGGCGGCCTTCCGTGCCAGGGGGTGAGGGGAGCGCACGGGCTTTTGCCCAGGGTTCGCCATTGATGTCCATCTCTCGAAAAAGTGAGAACAGCGTACCGTTGGACCGTTCAACGTGGCTGTCCCAAACATAGTTTCTTCGCATGAAAGATCCCGATAAAGCAGGCATAATTTGTGTCAACGTCGGCCCGGGGGGACACGTGGGGCCGGCGGGGCCGTCCGCCCGGTAGATTCGCGGATGTGGACCCGGTCGAAGCCCTCAAGCGCATCGCCTTCCTGCTGGAGCGCGCCGGCGAGCCCACCTACCGCGTGCGGGCCTTCCGCGGCGCCGCCGCCACCGTCGAGGCGCTGCCCCGCGAGGAGCTCCTGCGCCTCGCCCGCTCCGGAGGGCTGCCGGAGCTGAAGGGCATCGGCAAGGTCACCTCCCTGGCCATCACCGAGGCCCTGGAGGGCGGGACGCCCACCTACCTGCGCCGCCTGGAGGACACCGCGGGCCTCGATCTGGACGAGGCGACGGCCGCCCTGCGCGCCGCGCTCAAGGGCGACCTGCACAGCCACTCCGACTGGTCCGACGGCGGGTCGCCGATCGAGGAGATGGCGCTGGCCGCCCGCGGCCTCGGTCACGAGTACCTGGCCCTGACCGACCACTCGCCGCGGCTCACCGTGGCCCGCGGCCTGTCCGCCGAGCGGCTGCGCGAGCAACTCGACGTCATCGCCGCGCTGAACGACGAGCTGGCGCCGTTCCGCGTCCTCACCGGCATCGAGGTGGACATCCTGCCCGACGGCTCGCTCGACCAGGAGCCCGAGCTGCTGGACCGCCTGGACGTGGTCGTCGCCAGCGTCCACTCCCAGCTCCGCATGGACGCCGCCGACATGACCCGCAGGATGGTCACCGCCGTCGCCGACCCCCGCGTGGACGTGCTCGGCCACTGCACCGGCCGCGTGGTGCGCGCCGGCGGCAGGCGGGGCGGCCTGCGGCCCGAGTCCGCCTTCGACGCCGAGGTGGTCTTCGAGGCGTGCCGCCGCTTCGGCGTGGCCGTCGAGATCAACTCCCGCCCGGACCGGCTCGACCCGCCCAAGCGGCTGCTGCGGCAGGCGTACGAGATGGGCTGCCTGTTCTCGATCGACTCCGACGCCCACGCCCCCGGCCAGCTCGAATGGCAGCACCACGGCTGCGAGCGCGCGGTCCGGTGCGGCGTCGAGGCCGCCCGCGTCGTGGACACCTGGCCGCTCGCCGATCTGCTCGCCTGGACCTCCGGCTAGTCCGGATCCGGACGCGCGCCGTTCGCGGGCCCCCCGAATGTCGGTGCCCGGGCGTAACTTGCGGGTGTGAACCGTACCGATCGGCTGTACGCGCTCGTCGAGGAGCTGCGCGCGATCTCCCCCCGGTGCCGGTCCGCACGAGAGCTGAGCGAGCGCCTCCATGTGAGCGTGCGCACCATCGAGCGCGACATCGCCGCCCTCCAGCAGGCAGGGGTGCCCATCTACGCCGAGCCGGGACGGCGTGGCGGCTACGTCCTCGACAAGGCCATGTCGCTTCCCCCGCTCAACTTCACGCCCGCCGAGGCCGTGGCCATCGCGGTCGCCCTCAGCCAGGCCCGCGACCGCCCGTTCGCCGCCGACGCCCGCAGCGCGCTGCGCAAGCTGGTCGCCGCCATGCCGGGCCCCGACGGCGACCGCGCCCGCGAGCTCGCCTCCCGCGTCCACCTGATCAGCGACGCGGGCCAGGACACCCGGCCGGACGCCTCGCGGGAGCGCGCCGCGGCGGCGCGGGTCATCGACCAGGCGCTGCACCATCGCCGCGTGCTGCTCATCTCCTACGAGGATCGTTCCGGCGCGCTCACCCGGCGCGAGGTCGAGCCGGGCGTCTTCGTCGGCGGGCGCGGCGGCTTCTGGTACCTGGTCGGGTACTGCCGGCTGCGGCAGGATGTGCGGGTGTTCCGGCTGGACCGCATCCACGACGCCGAGCTCACCGGCGAGACGGCCTCCGCCCGCCGTCAGTTCGACGACTTCGCCCCCGACATCCCCAACGTCATCGCGCGCAACCCCGCACTGGACTGATGTTCTGAAATCGGCTCGAAAACACCGACATAGTGCTGTCGCCTTCCTCCGGGATCGTGGAGGTGTTCGAAAGGCGGGGCCGCACGCGCGGCCCGTCGCCACGACCGTCCTGATCAGAGGAGACACAGCGTCATGAGCACGCCACCGTTCGACACCGTCGCCTGGTTCGAGGTCGCCACCGACGACCCCGAAGGCGCCCAGCGCTTCTACGGCGAGCTGTTCGGCTGGTCGTTCGAGACAGACGGGGGCTCGGCCGAGGACGGCCTGGACTACCGGCTGATCCGCTACCAGGGCGGGGAGGCCCCCAAGGGGGGCGTCTACGGCACCAAGGGCGCCTCGCCCGGGCACGCCGTGTTCACCGTCGCGGTCGCCGACGTCGCCGCCACGTGCGACCGGATCGAGGGGCTCGGCGGCAAGACCGTGACGAAGGCGGTCGGCAACGCCAACGGGCCCGACTTCGCCTACGTCACCGACCCGGCGGGCAACCTGTTCGGCCTGTTCACGCCGCGCCCCTGAGCCGGGCGCCGCGGGGCGCGCCCGACCGGGACGAGGCCCGCCGCGTGCGTCACGCGACGGGCCTCGTGCGGCCGGTCAATGCTCCGAGGGGCGGTCCTGGAGCCGGCGGCGCAGCTCGGCCAGCTCGCGCTCCAGGTCGGCGAGCTGCCGCTCGTCCCCGGCATTCTGCTGCTGTCCGCCGTACGGGGGACGGGGAGGCGCGCCGTGCTGGGCCGGGTAGCCCTGCGGGGCGTGGTAGGGGGGGCCGGCGAGCTCGTGCTGCGGCCCGGCCGGGCCGTACGGTCCGGGCACGGGCTGCCAGGGCGGCGCCGCGGCGAACCCGGCGGGGACGGGCGGCGCGGCGGCCCTGCGACGCTTGCGGCCGAGCGAAAGGATCACGACGGCGGCCAGGACGACCACGACGACGGCGCCGCCTCCGACGAGGATCCAGGGCAGCGTCGAGGACGGCGTCTCGTCCTTGCCCGACGAGATCGCCTGCTGGCTGTCGCTGATGTACTTGGCGACGTAGGGGTGGTTCGGGAACAGCGCCTGCACCTCGCGGAACTTCGGCAGCGCGAGCGAGTAGTGGTGGCGGAAGAAGTCGTCCAGCGCCTCGGAGTAGCGGGTGGAGGTGAGCGCCTGGGAGGGCTTGACGTTCTTCTCGTTCAGCTTCTCCTTGATCACGCTGACGGGCAGGACGAACGTCTGGCTCTCGGTGTTCTCGCCGCCGTCGGTGACCGAGCCGGCGATCAGCATGCCGATGACCTTGCCCTGGCGGCTGAAGACCGGACCGCCGGAGTTGCCGTGGTAGGCCGGGGCCTGCGTCTGGATGTACGGCACGCCGGTCTGGGTGGTGCGCTTGGCGTTGTACGGGCCCTCGGTCAGCGCGGGGTCGAGCTTGGACTCCAGGCTGAAGAACGGGGTGTTGGTCACCAGGCCGGGGAAGCCGCTGATGTAAAGCGTGTCGCCGGTCTGCACGTCGCCGTCGTCGCCGAGCGGCACGGTCGGCAGGTTCTGCTGGTTGTTGACCTTGAGCAGGGCGAAGTCCTTGCCCGGGTAGCTCTCGCCGACCGACACCAGCTCGGCGGGGACGGGCTTGGCGGTCTTGTCGACGCCGCCGCCGGGCAGGCTCTGCAGCACCGACAGCTGCTTCTGCAGGCCCTGGATCTTCAGGTGCGTGTTGTTGAAGGTGACGAAGATCTGCGTCGCCAGCTTCACGATCTCCTCGTCGGTCTGGTAGTCGCCCAGCTCCTGGAGGACGGCGGCGGCGTCCTCCTTGTTGAACTTGGCGAGCGCCTGCTGGGCGAACATCTGCCCGAGCTGCTCCTCGCCGGTCTCGACGCAGTGCGCCCCGGTGACCATGTAGCCGTCGGGGGTGACCCACCAGCCGGTGCACAGCCCGCCGACCTCGGCGTCGACCGACCGGTTGGGGCCGACGGCGCGCAGGTAGGCGTTGGGGTTGGCGGCCATCTTCTGGAAGATGTACTTGGCGATGTTGCGCTCGTCCTGGGCGATCTTCCCGGTGATCGCGGCGGTCGCGGCCTGCCGGGCGAGCGCCTGCAGCGCCGACTGCTTGATCTCGGGCGTGGGGACGACGACCTGGCCGCTGTAGGTGAGGCTGGTCAGCTGGACGGCCGGGTGCGCCTTGGCCGCCAGGCGGGTGCCCACCGGCACGTCGGGCTCGCCGTCGGCGTTCGCCGCCGTCGCCGCGCCCGCCGTCACGCCCAGGGCGATCGCGGCCGCCGCGGCGACCAGCGAGAGCTTTCGAGTGATGTATCCGTTCACGTGGGCCATCGTGAGACAACCCGCTTGTTCATGGCTTGTGACTGACTTTGAAACCCGCCCTGAGACGACGACGGGCCCCGCGCCGGTCGCGCGGGGCCCGTGACGCCGGTGGGGGTCAGACCCCCATGGACTGCGTCTCGTTGCTCTCCGGGGTCGGCTGGGCGACGACCTCGGTGACGCCGTTCTTGAGGTGGTAGCGCGCGATGGCCTCGCGCAGCACCTCGGGCTTGACCTCGCCCCGCTTGGCCAGCTCGGTGAGCACGGCCAGCGTGATCGACGCGGCGTCCACGTGGAAGTGGCGGCGCAGCGCCGAGCGGGTGTCCGACAGGCCGAAGCCGTCGGTGCCCAGCGACGCCCAGTCGCCCGGCACCCACCGGGCGATCTGGTCCGGCACGGCCCGCATGTAGTCGCTGACGCCCACGAACGGGCCGGGCACGTCGGTCAGCACGCGGGTGACGTACGGCACGCGCTGCTCGGCCTCGGGGTTGAGCAGGTTGTGCTCCTCGCAGTCCAGCGCGTCGCGGCGCAGCTCCGACCACGACGGCGCCGACCACACCGCGGCGGCCACGCCCCACTCCTCGGCGAGCAGGCGCTGGGCTTCCAGGGCCCAGCGGCCGGCCACGCCGGAGGCGAGGATGTTCGCCCGGGGACCCTCGACGTCCGGGGCCTCGGCGAACCGGTAGAGCCCCTTCAAAACCCCCTCCACGTCCAGGCCCTCGGGCTCGGCCGGCTGCGGGTAGGGCTCGTTGTAGACGGTGAGGTAGTAGAAGACGTCCTCGGGGTTCTCGCCGTACATGCGGCGCAGGCCGTCCTTGACGATGTGCGCGATCTCGAACGCCCACGCCGGGTCGTAGACGACCGTGGCGGGGTTGGTCGAGGCGATCAGCGGCGTGTGGCCGTCCTCGTGCTGCAGGCCCTCGCCGTTGAGCGTGGTGCGCCCGGCGGTGGCGCCGAGCAGGAAGCCGCGCCCCATCTGGTCGCCCATCGCCCACATCTGGTCGGCGGTGCGCTGGAACCCGAACATCGAGTAGAAGATGTAGATCGGGATCATGTGCTCGCCGTGGGTGGCGTACGAGCTGCCGACGGCGATGGCCGAGCCCATGGAGCCGGACTCGCTGATGCCCTCGTGCAGGATCTGGCCCTCGGTCGACTCCTTGTACGACAGCAGCAGATTGCGGTCCACCGCGTCGTAGGTCTGGCCGTGCGGGGAGTAGATCTTCGCGGTCGGGAACATCGCGTCGAGGCCGAACGTGCGGGCCTCGTCCGGGATGATCGGGACGAACCTGGAGCCGATCTCCTTGTCCCGCATCAGGTCCTTCAGCAGGCGGACGAACGCCATGGTGGTGGCGACGTTCTGCTTGCCGGACCCCTTCTTCAGGTCGGCGTAGACCGCGTCGCCGGGGAGCTTGAGCGGCTTGGCGCGGGTGAGGCGCTTCGGCAGGTAGCCGCCGAGCGCGGCGCGCCGCTCGCGCATGTAGGCGATCTCTTCGTCGTTCTCGCCCGGGTGGAAGTACGGAGGCAGCTCGCCTTCGAGGTCCTTGTCGGGGATCGGCAGGTAGAGCCGGTCGCGGAACTCCTTGAGCTCGGCCTTGGTCATCTTCTTCATCTGGTGCGTGGCGTTACGCGCCTCGAAGTCCTTGCCCAGCGTCCATCCCTTGATGGTCTGGGCGAGGATGACCGTGGGCTGGCCGACGTGCTCACGGGCCGCCTTGAACGCCGCGTACACCTTGCGGTAGTCGTGGCCGCCCCGCGACAGCTTGCGGATGTCGTCGTCGGACAGGTGCTCGACCATCTTGCGCAGGCGCGGGTCGTCGCCGAAGAAGTGCTCGCGGATGTACTCGCCCGACTCGACGGAGTACGTCTGGAACTGGCCGTCGGGGGTGGTGTTCATCTTGTTCACGAGCACGCCGTCGACGTCGGCGGCGAGCAGCGGATCCCAGTCGCGGCCCCAGACGACCTTGATGACGTTCCAGCCGGCCCCCCGGAAGAACGACTCGAGCTCCTGGATGATCTTGCCGTTGCCGCGTACCGGGCCGTCGAGACGCTGCAGGTTGCAGTTGATCACGAAGGTCAGGTTGTCGAGCTCCTCACGCGCGGCCACGCCGATGGCGCCGAGCGACTCGGGCTCGTCCATCTCGCCGTCGCCGAGGAAGCACCAGACCTGGCTGCGGCTGGTGTCCTTGATCTTGCGGTTGAGCAGGTAGCGGTTGAACCGCGCCTGGTAGATCGCGCCGATCGCGCCGAGGCCCATGGAGACCGTGGGGAACTCCCAGAAGTCCGGCATGAGGCGGGGGTGCGGGTAGGACGGCAGGCCCTTGGAGCCGTGCGACAGCTCCTGACGGAAGGCGTCGAGCTGCGACTCGTTCAGGCGGCCCTCCAGGAACGCCCGGGCGTAGATGCCCGGGGCCGCGTGCCCCTGGATGAAGACCTGGTCGCCGGACTCACCGTGGTCCTTGCCGCGGAAGAAGTGGTTGAAGCCCACTTCGTACAGCGACGCCGCCGAGGCGTAGGTGGCGATGTGGCCGCCGACGTTGGTGCGGGCGTTGGCCCGGGTCACCATGACGGCCGCGTTCCACCGGATATAGGCGCGGATGCGCCGCTCCACGTACTCGTCGCCCGGGAACCACGGCTCGCGCTCCGGCGGGATGGTGTTGATGTAGTCGGTGCTTCGCAGTCCGGGCACCCCCACCTGATGCTCGCGCGCGCGTTCGAGCA
Organism: Sphaerisporangium krabiense; assembly: GCF_014200435.1. Taxonomy (NCBI): domain Bacteria; kingdom Bacillati; phylum Actinomycetota; class Actinomycetes; order Streptosporangiales; family Streptosporangiaceae; genus Sphaerisporangium; species Sphaerisporangium krabiense. The sequence continues at coordinate 217,311 of NZ_JACHBR010000002.1, forward strand.
GGCGCAGCATCAGATAGCGGGCTCGGCTACGACCCTCCGTCTTCACGACGGTGTCAAGCGACTCGAGCCACTCCTGAGTCTCGCTGGGATCGACATCAGGCAGCTGGCTGGGTAGGCCGTCGCTGATGATCGAGAAACGCTGGCGTCCGGAAGCCACTGGGTCTCGCCTTCCGATTATGGACTGGTAAGCCTCTTCTACGGTGTCTAGGTCGTCTTCCATCCTGGCCGCTTGCACCGGAAAGTGCATCTCTACCGTCCGGTAACAAGGTGTCCCTGCTGGCAGGCAGGCAGCCATGGCCTAGACCACCGATGGTAGGACGATTTTCGTCACTGGCCGCAAACTATACAAAACCGGAGACATGATCCTGTTCCCGGCAGGGGGGCCCTCAGGGTGCCCGCACCCCTCTGCCTCCCCCTCAAGGGGGACATTCAACCCCGCACGCGCGCGATGTGCCACGCGCCACCGCAGGGAAGCCTTGACGGCACGGCCCCGGGCCGTCCACCTACGAGGCTAGGAAGAATCATGATGCGCGAACTCACGGCGCTGCCGCTGCTCGCCGTCCTCCTGGCGGGATGCGCGTCCTCCCCCCAGAACGCCCAGAGCACCCCGAGCACGCCGTCCCCCACGGGGACCGGGCAGTTCCTCTCCGGCTACCGGGAACTGGCCCGGTGCCTGCGCGGCCACGGGATGCCGGACTTTCCCGACCCCGTCGTCGACCCCCGCACGGGCGAGGTCACGTTGCCGCCGGGCACCCGCAAGCCCACCGAGGCCGCGATGAACGCCTGCAGATCCATCGCCGACCGCCTGCCCGCCAAGGGCGGCGGCCGCTCCGTCAGCGCCGCCGAGATGGACCAGCTCAAGAAGCTCGCGCGCTGCATACGCGACAACGGCCTGCGCGAGTGGCCGGACCCCGACCCCGACGGCGCCTTCCCGTTGCCCGCGCGGCTGACCGCCCACGGCAAGGCCGGCTTCCGGCGCCAGTTCGAGGCATGCCGGCAGTACCTCCCCCAGCGGGGCTTCACCGTGAGGAACCCGCAGGAATCCCATGGCTAGGACGGTGACGATCATCGTGGCCGGGGTCGCCGTGCTCGCCGCCGCGGGGGCCGGGCGCGTCCTGCTCACCGCCGAGCCGCGGGCCGCCGCGACACCCCCCGTGCCCACCGGCACCGCGCCGGTCGCCCGCGCCGACGTCGCCCAGCGCCGGCAGGTCAACGGGACCGTCTCCTATGACGGCGCCTACACCGTCACCGGCAGAGGGGGCGTCCTCACCAGGCTGCCCGCCATCGGCGAGAGGGTCACCCGGGGCCGCGCGGTCTACGAGGCGGACGGCAGGCGCGTCCCTCTGCTCTACGGCGCCCGGCCCGCCTGGCGGCCGTTCGCCCTCGGCATGACCACCGGCGCCGACGTCCTGCAACTCGAACGCAACCTGCGCGCGCTCGGCTACACCGGCTTCACCGTCGACCGCCGCTACGACCTCGGCACCTACTACGCGGTGCGGCGCTGGCAGCACGACGCGAGACTCCCGGTCACCGGGACCGTCCCGCTCGGCCAGGTGATCTTCCTGCCCCGGGCGCTGCGCGTCACCGGCCATGACGCGCGGATCGGCGACACGGCGGCCGGGCCGATCCTGCACGGCAGCAGCGCCGTCCCCGTCGTGTCGGTGTCGCTCGACCCCACCATGGCGCCGACCGTGCGCCGCGGCGACGAGGTGATCGTCACCCTGCCCGACGGCGGCACGCGCCCGGGCACGGTGGCCCGGGTGAGCACGGTCGCCCAGACGGTCCCGGAGTCGCAGGGGGACGGGCAGTCCCAGTCGGCGGTCCCGGTCACGATCACGCTGAAGGGAAAGCCCGTCAAGGCCCTCGACCAGGCGCTCGTGCAGGTGGACATCACCGTCGAGCGGCGCAGAGACGTCCTCACCGTGCCGATCGTGGCACTGCTCGCCCAGCCGGGCGGCAGGTTCGCCGTCGTGACGGCCGCCGGGAACCAGCGCAGGAAGGTCCCGGTCCGGACGGGGCTGTTCGACGAGGCCCAAGGGGTCGTCGAGGTGACCGGGGTGGACGAGGGCGTCCAGGTCGAGGTGCCGGTGGAATGACCGCGCCCGCCTCCTCACTCCTGGCCCCCTCGCCGCCGTCCGGCCCGCCGGTGCTGGAGCTCGGCGACGTCCGCAAGGTCTACCCCGGCGAACCCCCGGTCGAGTCGGTCCGCGGCGTCTCGCTGACCGTCCGGGCGGGGGAGATGGTCGCCCTGCTCGGCCCCTCGGGCTCGGGCAAGTCGACGCTCCTGCACATCATGGCCGCGCTCGACCGCCCGACCTCCGGCTCGGTGCGCCTGGCGGGCCACCCCGTGGAGCGGTACGGTGACCGGCGGCTGTCGGGGCTGCGCGCCCACCACGTCGGCGTGGTCTTCCAGCGGTTCTTCCTGCTCGACAGCCTCACCGCCCTGGAGAACGTCGCCACGGGGCTGCTCTACCGGGGCGTGCCCGCCGGTGAGCGCCGTCGCCTGGCCGCCGCCGCGCTGGACCGCGTGGGCCTGGCGCACCGGGCCGCGCACCGCTCGGCCAAGATGTCCGGCGGGGAACGCCAGCGGGTCGCCATCGCCCGCGCGCTGGTCGGACGGCCCGCCATCCTCTTCGCCGACGAGCCCACCGGCAACCTGGACTCCGCCAACGGAGCCGAGATCGTCGCGCTGCTGCGCGAACTGAACGACGAGGGGACCACCTTGATGATCGTCACCCACGACGCCGGGGTCGCCGCCGCCTGCCCGCGCAGGGTGGAGATCCGCGACGGCCGCGTCGTCGTGGACACCGGCGCCCGTGAGGGAGGCCGCCGATGATCGCGGGACGCGCCGGAGTGGACGGCCCTCGCGTGCCCTCCAGCCGGATGCGGGCGGCCGACCTGCTGCCCACCGGCACGCTCGGCCTGCGCGCCCGGCGGCCCCGCGCACTGCTGTCGGCCCTCGGCATCGCGATCGGCATCGCCGCCATCGTCGCCGTGCTCGGCGTCACCCGCTCCAGCCAGGCGGCCCTGCTGGAGCAGATCGACCGCCTGGGCACCAACCTGCTCACCGTCGCCAACGGCAAGGATCTCGGCGGCGCCGAGACCATGCTCCCCGCCGACGCCACCCGCATGATCCGCCGTGTGGAGGGGGTGACCGGCGTGGCCCCCACCGCGCAGCTGCTCGGCCGCAACGTCTACCGCACCGACCGCGTGCCGAGCGGTCAGACCGGCGGCCTGGCCCTGCGCGCCTGCGACGCCGCGCTGCCGGCCACCCTCGACGGCCACATCCGCCAGGGACGGTTCCTGGACGCCGCCACCGGCGCCTATCCGGTCGCCGTGCTCGGCTACGAGGCGGCGCGCACGCTCGGCATCACCCGGGTGGACGCCCAGACACGGATCTGGGCCGGTGGGCACTGGTTCACCGTGGCCGGGATCCTGGACCCCCTCACCCTCGCGCCCGAGATCGACCGCTCGGCCCTGATCGGCTTCCCGGTCGCCGCGCGTCTGCTCGGCTACGAAGGACAGCCCACCCGCCTGTACGTCCGGGCCGCGCAGGACCAGGTGGACGCCGTGGCCGGGCTCCTCGGCGCGACGGCCAACCCCGCCGGCCCGGAGACCGTGGCCGTGACCCGGCCCTCCGACGCGCTCACCGCGCGGGTCGCCGTCGCCGAGTCCTCTGCCGTGCTGTTCCTCGGTCTCGGCGCGATCGCGCTGCTGGTCGGGGGGATCGGCATCGGCAACATCATGGTCATCTCGGTGCTGGAACGCCGCGGTGAGATCGGCCTGCGCCGCGCCCTCGGAGCGGCCCCCAGGCACGTCGCCGGGCAGTTCCTCACCGAGTCGCTCACGCTCGCCGCGTTCGGCGGCGCCGGGGGAGTGGCCCTCGGCTGCGCGGTCACCCTCGCCCTCGCGCGGGCCCGGGGGTGGACGGTGCTGATCCCCGTGGAGGCGCTGTGGGGCGGAGTGGCGGTCGCGATCGTCGTGGGCGCGCTGGCCGGCCTCTACCCCGCCCTGCGCGCGGCCCGCCTGTCCCCGACCGACGCCCTGCGCACGGCCTGACCCGCCGCCCGGTCACTCCGCCGCGTCGCCGTCCAGCGCCTCCTCCAGCGGGACCAGGCCGTGCTGCAACCCCACGATCGCGGCCTGGGTGCGGTCGGCGACGCCCAGCTTCGCCAGGACGCTCGACACGTGGGTCTTCACCGTCTCCTTGCCCAGGGACAGCGAGCGGGCGATCTCCCCGTTGGAGCGGCCCCGCGCCAGCTCGGTGAGCACCTCGCGCTCGCGCGGGGTGAGCGCGTCGAGCCGGCCGCGGGGATCGCCGCGCCGCACCTGCCGGACGAGCAGCGCGGCGATGCCCGGCTCCAGGACGCTGCCGCCCCGCGCCGCGGCGCGCACCGCCTCCACCACCCGGTCCACCGCCGTGGTCTTCGGCAGATAGGACAGCGCGCCCAGCCGGACGGCGGCCACCACCCGCTCGTCCTCCTGGAAAGAGGTGAGCACGATGACCGCGGGACGGTCGGGTCCGAGCCGCCGCAGCACCTCCAGGCCGTCCATGCCCGGCATGACCATGTCCAGCAGCATGACCGAGGGCTCGAGCGCCCGCACGGCCGCGAGCGCGTGGGCGCCGTCCTTGGACTCGCCGACGACCTCGATGCCCTCTTCTTGCTCCAGCACGAACCGCAGCCCCTGCCGCACGACCTCGTGGTCGTCCACGATGAGCACCCGGATCACGACGCCTCCACCGGATCGGCGAACCGGGCCGGGCGCGGCTCCGCGGCGGGAACCTCGGCACCGGCCGGCAGCGCGGCCGTCACGACCGTGCCCTTCCCCCGCCCGCTGGACAGGGAGAAACGGCCGCCCAGCTCCTCCACGCGCTCACGCATGAGCCGCAGGCCCATCCCGTGGCTCGGCGGCGGGTGCGACGGATCGAACCCCTGCCCGTCGTCGGCCACCCGGACGCGCACCTCGTCCCCCTGCCGCCACAGCTCCACCTCCACCTCACGCGGGGAGGCGTGCTTGACGGCGTTGCCGAGCGCCTCCTGCGTCACGCGCAGCACCACGTGCTCGGCGGGGGCCGGCAGCGAGACGTCGGCCAGCGACGTGCGCACCCGGATCCCGAGCCGCGTCTCGTACGCGCGGCACAGCTCCTCGAGGGCGGGCGCGAGCCCGGCGTCCTCCAGCGCCACCGGGCGCAGCTCCAGCAGCAGGGCTCGCATCTCGCGCATCGTGCGCGCGGCCGTCCGCTCCATGGCCTCGGCCTGGCCGCGCAGCGTCTCGGGCGCTGCCCTGCGCATGCCCGCGGCGAGCAGGCTCAGCGAGAACAGGTCCTGGCTGATCGAGTCGTGCAGCTCGCGGGCGATGCGGGAACGCTCGGCCTGGCGCGCTTCGGCCCGCGCCGACAGCCGTTCGGCCTCCACGGCGGCGCCGAGCTGCTCGCTCATGCGGTTGAAGCCGTCCTCCAGGCGGCTGACCTCGTCCTGTCCGGTGACCGCGACCCGCGGGGCGAAGTCGCCGCCCGCCACGGCCGTGGTCGCCTCGGCCAGCCGGGTGATGCGGCGGATCATCGGGCGCGTGGTGAGCATGCCGAACACGACGCCGACCGGCACCACCAGCGCCAGGACGAGCGCGCCGGGGGCCAGCAGCGGCGCCGCGGCGTCCATGAACGGGACCCGCGCGTGCCCGTCGCCCGGCGCCTGCACGTACATGTAGCCGATGATCTGGAACCCTTCCCCCTTCGACGGCCCCGCGGGCGAGCGCGTCGCCGGGGCGCGAGGATCACCGGCGAGCGTGGTCCCCGCGGTCTGCGGGGCGAGGATGGGGCTGGTCCACCACGCGGCCGTGCCCGCGGGGGTCTTCCCCGACCCTCCCTGTCCCTCGGCCCGCGGGGAAGGGTCGGCCAGCAGGAGCAGGCCGGGAGGGAAGGACTTCGGCGCGGTGCTGTCGATCACCCGGCCCGCCGGGTCCAGCAGCGCCTCCACGAGATCGTGATCGGCCTTCCGCCGCGCCTCGACGGCGACCTTCCCCGTCGCGGCCGTGGTCTTCGGAAGACCCGGGACCTCTTTCCCGTGCCGGTCCGGCCCGGCCGGCCCGAAGGACGCCGTCATCGCCTTCTTCAGCAGGCCCGGCGCGGTGAACCCCGCGCCGGACGTCACGATCTTGGTCGCGCTCGCGCTCATGATCTTCGCATCCTCGCCGGCCAGCTGTTGCAGCTTGGCCAGCAGGGTGGAGTCACCGGCGGACGAGATCACGAAGCCGACCAGGACCGCCTCCACGATCAGCACGGCCGCCGCGGTGACCAGCACATAGGACGCCGCCGTCCGCGTCCGCAGCCCGAAGCGCCACATCCCCGCAGAGTAACGTTTCGGTGTTTATTTCCCCTCCCTCCGTCGGGGGAGGGCCTCTCCCTCTTTTCGCCGGACGCCCGCCGTACCACGCTGGGAAGTGACCCTGAAGAAGGAGGATCGACGTGTACGCGACCGTAGGCGACCGGCTCCTCGTCCACGGGACCACCGTGGGTGACAGGGACCGGCCGGGACTGATCATCGAGGTACGCGGTACCGAAGGCTCCCCGCCCTACGTCGTTCGCTTCGACGACGGGCACACCGGATTGGTGTTTCCCGGGCCGGATGCGATTGTCGTCCCAGTTCAGCGGGGATCATAAGATCCGTCAGGTGAGATCTCAGACGTTCGAGGTGAGCACGGGGACCAAGGAACGGGTGTACGACATCACCCGGCGGTGTGAGGAGTTCGCGCGGTCGTGCGGGGGAGACGGGTTACTCCACGTGTTCGTCCCCCACGCGACCGCCGGGGTGGCGTTGCTGGAGCTCGGCTCGGGCAGCGACGACGACCTTCTCGGCCTGCTGGACGATCTGCTCCCGGCCGACGACCGCTGGCGACACGCCCACGGTACGCGCGGTCATGGCAGGTCACACGTGATGCCGGCGCTCATTCCGCCGTACGCGACGATTCCGGTACTGGACGGCAGGTTGGCGTTGGGGACGTGGCAGTCCGTCGCCATCGTGGACCTGAACGTCGACAACCCGGAACGACGTGTCCGTTTGTCGTTTTTGTCGGACTAACAGATAACGGTGCGGGTCACCGGTCGTGGCGACCGTTGACGACGATGGGTCACAGCGTGTGGACTGTGCCGAAGCGGCCTCACAGGGGCCGAATGAGCCCGCCGGAGGCGGGGCCACCCAAGCAGGAGGGATACACGTGAGCGCGACCGCGGGTCAGGCGCAGGGCGAGCGCGGCCTGGCCGAGCGACTCGGTCTGAAGCCGGGTCAGGTGGTGCAGGAGATCGGCTGGGACGAGGACTCCGACGAGGAGCTCCGCCAGTCGATCGAAGAGCTGACCGGCAACGAACTGGTCGATGAGGATTCCGAGGACGTCGTCGACGTCGTGCTGCTGTGGTGGCGCGATGGAGATGGTGACCTGTTCGACGCCTTGAGCGACGCCATGACCGGTCTGGCCGACGCCGGCCAGATCTGGGTGCTGACTCCCAAGGTGGGCCGGGAAGGTCACGTCGAGCCGAGCGACATCGGGGAGGACGCCACGACTGCGGGCCTCGCCCAGACCAGCAGCGTCAGCGCGGCCCGCGACTGGTCGGGCACGCGCCTCGTCGCTCCGAAGGGACGTCGCTAGAGCTCTTCGCTTCCCCTGCCGTACGGCTCACACCGGCCGTACGGCAGGATGGGTGTGCTTCGCGGTCGTCGGTCCGCCGCGGGCTCACCGGAGACCTCGGAACCTTTCCGGCCTGCGGCCCACCGGGATCGCCGGGGCTTCGGGGCTCACGCGCGGGCTCGGGCCCGCGGGCTGACGGGGAAAGGAGCGGCATGGCTGTCGAGGTGGGCGAGAAGGCTCCCGAGTTCGAGCTCCAGGACCAGCACGGCGCCCCCGTGCGCCTGTCCGGCCTGCGGGGCCGTCGAGTCGTGCTCATGTTCTACCCGCTCGCCTTCACCGGCGTCTGCCACGGCGAGCTCGGCGTTCTGCGCGACGAGTTCGTCGCGTCGCTGCCCGACGACGTCCAGGTGCTCACCGTGTCCGTCGACTCGATCTTCGTCCACCGGGCGTGGGCCGAGCAAGAGCGCTACGCGTTCCCGCTGCTCTCCGACTTCTGGCCGCATGGCGAGGTGGCCAGGGCGTACGGTGTCCTCGATGAGGAGAGGGGCGTCGCGCTGCGCGGCACCTTCATCATCGACGCCGAGGGCGTGGTCCGGTGGAAGGCCGTGAACCCGATCCCCTTGGCGCGCGACATCTCCGAGTACCACCGAGTGCTCGCGACAATCCCCTAGAGGTGTGCGCCGGGCCACGACCTGGCGAAGACGAAGGCGGTGGCGACGATGCCCTGCTATCGATGCGGGATCCGGCAGACGGACCCGGAGCGCGGCGCGAGCCCCTGGCGGCGTGGGGTGCACCGTGAGGCCCAGGTGCTGATCTGCCCGTCCTGCCAGCGCGAACATGACCTCGAACTGGAGCACTGCGGGTCGTGTGGTTCGACGCGACTGATCTGCAGGCTGGGCGAGGTCGAATGCCGCGCCTGCGGGTGGGTGCGCCCCGCGCGCTCCGGGGAGCCGGAGGCCCCTCTGGTCACGGCCGGTGCGCCCGGCCTGTCGGAGGAGGTCGAGGCCGCGCTGAGCCGCGTCCTCGGACGACGACCCGGCGGCTGACCCTCTCGCCGGACGGCTGTCCGAAATATCGGGTTCCTCCGGTTTTGACTCATGCACTTATTTGAGCAAAACTGCGCGGGAATGCGCAGCAGTCTTCTGGTCCTGCAGCGCGCGGGGATATGTGCCACCACTCCGCGCCGCCGGGCCGTGGCCCGCGCGCGATCGAGGGCGAACGTGCCGCGCCGCGGTATGAAGATCGCGAAAGAGGGGAACGACTCCGTGCAAACCGCCACCCAAAGGAGCACCCCCACCCCTCGCCACCCCTCCACCCGCACGTGCGGGCCCACACCGGCCCTCTCCCACCGACCCGCCCTCCCGGAAGCCCAGCCCACCGCCCCGGCCACCCCGGCGACGGCAGGCACGCTCCACTCGCTCACACGAGCCCGGCCCGCCGGTCCGGTCACCCTGGTCACGGCGCGCCCAGGCTTGTCGCACCCGGTCACAGAAGCCCAGAAGGCCGTTCCGGTCAGGCCCGGCGCGGCCCCGTCCTCCTCCGCGGATCCCGACACCCCGGCCAAGGCCCGTACGTACGCCGATCCAGTCACCTACCACCCCCCGTCCGCGGCGGTCACGCCTCGCGCCGTCACCGCCGCGGTTTCGTCCACGACCACCATGGGAACGAGGGCAGGCGCATGAACAGCTATGTCGTGGCTCTCGACGTCGGCGGCACCTCCATGAAGGGCGGCCTCGTCAACGCCTCGGGCGAGGTGCTGATGACCGAGCGGCGCGTCACGCCTCGCGCCGACGGGCCGCTGCGCGTCGTCGAAGCGATCCGCTCCTTCGTCGGTGACCTGGCCGCCGCGGGCCCCGGCGCGCCCTCAGGCGTCGGCCTCGCCGTCCCCGGCCTCGTCGCCGAGGACCGGGCCGTCTACTCCGCCAACATCGGCTGGAAGGACGTCCCCGCCACCGACTTCACGCCCCTCAACGTCCCGGTCCGCCTCGGCCACGACGTCCGCACCGGAGGACTGGCCGAGAGCGTCCTCGGCGCCGGACGCTCCGTCCGGGACTTCCTCTTCCTCCCCATCGGCACGGGAATCGCCGGCGCCGTGGTCGTCGGTGGCGCTCCGTACGGCGGCTCGTCCGGCTGGGGCGGCGAGATCGGCCACATCCCGGTCTTCCCGGGCGGCGAACGCTGCGCCTGCGGCCAGATCGGCTGCCTGGAGACCTACGCCTCCGCCGCCTCGGTCGCCCGCCGCTACGCCGAACGCCTCAGCCGCACCGCCTCCCTCCGCCCCCCGAACCCCCTCCGTCTCCACCACTCCGCCGGTCTCCCCACCACCCCCGGCCTCCAGCCGCCCCCCGACCGGCAGGAGGGCCACACCACCCCGGCACCGTCCGGCCAGAACATCACCCCGGCACGGTCCGGCCAGAACATCAGCCCGGCACGGTCCGGCCAGAACATCACCCCGGCACGGTCCGGCCAGAACACCACTCCGGCACTGTCCGGCGAGAACATCACCTCCCTGGGCACATCCCCCTACGTCGACGACCTCACCGCCGCCCGCGGCCCCGCCACCGCCGAGGACGTCGTCCACCTGGCCATGCGCGGCGACCCGGACGCCGCGGCCGTCTGGGACGACGCCCTCGAGGCCCTCTCCTACGCCCTCGCCACCTACACCCTCCTCCTGGACCCCTCCACCATCGTCCTCGGAGGAGGCCTCGCCGAGGCCGGGCAGGCCCTCCTCGACCCCCTCGCCGAACGCCTCCAGTCCCGCCTGACCTTCCGCGCCGCCCCACCCCTGCGCCCCGCCGCCCTTGGGATGAACGCCAGCATGCTCGGAGCAGCCCTCCTCGGCTGGCAAGCCGCCGGCGTCCCCACCCCCGGCACCACTTGGCCACTCGATGTGCTCAGGTCCCCTTCAGTACCGTAAGGTGTAGCCCGACCGCCCCCACGAGGGGCCACGGGGGCGCTTAGCTCAGCGGTAGAGCACTCGCCTTACAAGCGAGGGGTCACTGGTTCGAACCCAGTAGCGCCCACCAGCCATAACACCCCCGCTAGTGACCATCTGACGGGGGCTCCGTGTCATCAGCGTGCCATTAGGCCCGCGATCTTGGGCGCCTGCGCGATGTTCGTTTGGTGTACTCAACCGCCGGTACCGTCGCCTCTCCGATCATGCCGTTCATCGCGTCGGCGATCTTCCGATCGGCTTGCGCGGTACTGTGCTGGTAGATCATCGCGGCCCGCACGCTGTCGTTGCCCATGCGCTCCATGAGATCGCGAAGGCTGACCCCGGACCCTGCCGCGAGCGTGTTCCCCGTATGCCGCAGATCATGGAAGTGCAGCCCGGGTAGACCGATCTTGCGCGTGGCGTCCGCCCAGTTGGTCGCCCTACGGAAGTTGCTCCACCGGAAGGTGCCGCCCCGGGATCCCGTGAAGATGAGCGCGTCGTCTCCCGGACCGGTGTACTGCGCGAGGTGAAGTTCCAGCGCCGGGGTGATCGCCGAGGGGATCGCGATGGTGCGCACTCCCGCCCGTGACTTGGGCGGACCGACGATCAACTATCAAGGCGACGGCGTTTCCGCCGCCGCACGGGCCGCCGCCGGCTCCGCCCGGCCGGGCGTGCGGCGTGGGCGCCGGTCCCGGCCGGCGGCGGGAACGCGGGCCGCCCACCGACCGGAGCACCCGCCGTACCCACGCGACCCGCCGCACCAGGGCGCGCCGTCGCCAGTGCTACGAGTGACCAGCGGGCATGGCCTCAAGGGCGCACCTCGCGCGCAGCTCTCGCCTCGCGACACCTCATCCGGGAGGTGCTACAAGTCAAGCCGCGCTCCGGCCCACTTGTACAGCGACCTGGGCAGACTGCCTGCCCTCATCTCACGTTGTCCGGGCTTTGCGCCTTCGGGCTCAATCGATCAGGTCGAATGAGGCCGTGAGTTTCTTGCTCTTCACAAGTGTTCCGTGGCATGGACCGAAATCTTCCAACCTGGTGATGTGCTACTGGAACCGAGATCACCTCACGACCGCCAAACATGTCTGCCCTATCTGCAATGATCACCCCAGTTTGATCGCATATGGGGAGGGATCGTCGATGAGCGGTGCAACGGCGGCGGACTATGCCTGGTTCGTCAAAGAGTGCGAGGAGCGCAGCGACGGCTTCTGCGTCACTTTCGTGCGAGACCTGTCTCCTGAGGAGAGTCTGCACCGGATCGGCGCCACCCTTGGTGACATCTCCGGTGAATGGGGCATCGAAGCCTGCGCGACCTCTGGAGGCACGGTCCTGATCGATTACGGCTACGCCGAGCTGCCGAACTTGCTCTCCCGCGGGACGGCGACAGCGAGGGTGTTCACCAATGGCAGTCTCGACGAGGACTTCGTCTACTCGGTCGACGGGGTGGTGGTCACGAAGTTTGAACCATGCTTCCCTGATTCGCGACGGGGCAGCGATCCTGACCGCCTTCTGGCTCATATGCGGGAACTGGGCATGCCCGTTGACGAGGAGGCGCCCGATTACTTCCCGACCCGGATCATGGGAGTCCTCGCTCTCGCGGAACGAGCCACCGGTGTGCACCTGTCACCTGCCTGCTACGCCATGCCCACCATCGTCGGTTCAATCGATCATCTGTACTGACCAAGCCATCCCCCTCAGTCCATAACCGGTGGCCGTGACGCACCGGGTTGCAGTTTGGGTTGCAGTTCACCGCCGTTCCAATCCGTTCCAGGAAGACCGTCGAGGGGCGTTGGTCCAGGTGGGACTGTTCTGAACACTGATGCCCCGAGCTGCTAATGCGGTTTGGGGCGTGCGCCGACGCCAGGGTGGTCTACGTGCCATCGCCGGGCCGGAGCTCGTGCCATTGCGTGCCAGCCGGAGATGATGGGAGACAGGTCAGCACCGTGATCACCGGGCCATTAGCTCGGAGTCGTGGTGGTCGACTCAGTTGACTGAGTCCGGCGCGTAGCAGGTCGAGAGCCGTTCCTCGCGATCTTGGCTCCCGCCCGGCTGTACCACCATGAGTACAGCCAAGGGGGGGCGGACGACGGCGGAGCTCGGCGGACGTCCACGGGCGCTGTCTCGGAGGTCAGGGCCTCTGACCTTCATCGAATCGAGCTTCTTCAATCCGTAGGTTCAGGGTTCGACACCCCGTCACAATCGGGGTGTGGGCCTGGACTCCTTGCTGTTGAAGGCCGCTCGGTTTTGCTCCAGCCACATCCGAACCGAGGCCGGCGTCGGCGTGGCCGGTGTGCTGGAGTACCTGGAACACGACGAATGGGAGATGGTCGCTCTCCTGCTTGAGGAACTCGGCGACGCGCACCCCCAGCCGCCCGAGTTCTGGGATCTGCCGGCTGATGCGGCCCGACTGATGTGGCTTGAGTCGCATGCCACCTGGTACCGGTGGCGGTGCAGAGAGGCCCGTACCGGTGCGCTCCGAGCTGAGCTGTGTCTCACCCGCACCGAGGACGGGGGCCGGAGAACGCCGGTACCTCCCGGTGGATTGCTCCGGCCCATGTGGGACATCGGCCGCAGGACGCCCGAGGGTGAACCTCTGTTCAGCATCGCCGCCCTTTGGATCGAAGACCGCACCCCTCTGAAGCCGGGTGGATGTAAGGCGGTGAGACTGCTTCCGCTGACTCCTGATCACTGGAACCAACTTGAATCGGGCGATGTGATCACCATGCACGAGATACGACGCACGCCGGAACCGCACGGATCGTCGAGATCACGCCACCTTTTCTCTCTGCTCCCTAGTCCCGGTTCTTTTTACGATCCAGCACCGCCCCATGCCGTTCCGGATAGACCGCCCGCGCCCATTGGTCAGGTCGAACTGCTATGAACGGCCAAGATCCGGACTGCTAATGCAGTCGGGGGTGATCGGAAGTCAGGGTTCGTTCCTCACCTTGGCTCACTGGGAAACATGGTTGATCACCGCACGCGGAACCCATGGTGCAGTTCGCAGGGAAGAGCTCCCACGGCAGGCGAATGTCCTCGACAGCCTGTGCGTCCATGCGGGCGGTGCACCAAAGCTATGGCCTGTGGGCCCTCGCCCTGGGCGTCTACCTGTACCGGGGCAGCTGGGGACCATGTCCTATACGCTCTTCCGGTGCCGACGTGGAGAAACGTGCGGACCGGCTGGCGTTCATGGGCGTGGTTCGGGGTGGCGGTGAGCGCTTCGCTGGTGCCGTGGGCGTTGCTGGCTACGACGACAGAGGGCGAATGGTCTTCCCCTCCCTTGCCGTTGGCGATGATCGCCAGCGATATCGCCGGGGCGTCGAAGCGAGATCCTCTAGTCCTCGACCTCTTCGTCATCGGCGTCCTGCCATTTCTCGTGGGCGTTGGCGCCATGGCATGGAATCGCACGCTGGTCGGGGTCATCAGCGGAATCTGCGGTGTCCTGGCCCTGCTCCATCTACCGCTTGTACTGAGAGAGCTCCCGCTCACCCTCCCGCCGGAGGGCATCCCCGCCGACGTGCTCGCGGACACGTTCGCCGGTAGTCAGCCGGACTTCCACTTCGGTACGCGCCCCGAGGGCGGATACTGGGCGCTGGCGCCCGTCGCCTACGCGGTCAGCGCCATCGCGCTCCTCGTTGCCACCCGGCGGGGAGGTCGCGGTGCGACGCGCGACGACTGACGCCGCTACGTCTTCTTGCCATCACCCCCCCGGAGCTAGCGGCGGACGTCAGGCGATGGGAGTTCTCCCGCGTCCGTGGTAGGGCCCTCGCCCTTGGCCGGATGACTGCTCGTCCGCCTCAACCTGCATACTTCTGCTCCAGTGGGTGGAGAAGCCGAGCGGACGAAGCGTGATCTCGGAGTCTTTCAGCTCCCTCTCCAGCGAGAGCGCGCGGGCCTCGCGCCCAGCTCCGAAGAGGACGGCGAAGAGAGAGAACAAGACTCAGTGGTTCTCAAGGACCAGCCGACTGGAGCGTGCTCCAGAGCCCGGCCATTCGCTACTACACCGCGAACGAATGATCAGCGATGGGTAGGTCATCCAGTTCTCCTTGCAGACCTCGCAACGGCATGTACCAGGCATCTTTCCTCTGGAGGCGTTGTATCCGGGCAACGTAAAAGTCCCGTACGCACTGCGATAGGGGATGCCTGGCACCGTGGCCCGGTCCTGTGAGGCCGGGAACGGAAGTTCGCGGCGATCATAGGGGGATTACGCGTTGACGCATGGCCTGTATGTGTGGATCTGTTAGAGGATCTGGCCTACCCGACTTTGATTGCCGCCCTCCTCGCGAGGTCAAAAGCACTCAGTGATGAGGTGCCTCGCATCGCGCCGCGCCGATCCGCACACCCTGACGGTCGAGAGCCCTTGCGTGGGGAAGCGCCAGGGCCCTCTGCATGGGTCGGCTACCGCAGGTTCCACTCGCCTTTCTGGGAGGCGAATCCGGAGTTCAGGCCGAACTGGAACTTAGCGAGCTTCACGGCCTCCGGGATCTCGTAGAGGATGACGCCCTTTCGGCTGTCGCCCGGTGTGATGGTCACCGAAGATAACAGCACGCCTTCGCGGACGTCGCCGAAAGTCGAGTTGTACTGCTGGCCCTGGTCGTCGATGAGCTTGGCCCCGTTCGATGGGCTGTCGTCGTACACGGCCTGCCCCTTGTTGGTCAGCTGCAGCTCGATGGCGACGTACCGGTTGCCGGTTTTCGGCCTGCTGTAGTCGTTGGCTGGTGTCGCTTTCTCCACGACCTTGGTCACGGTCACATCGATCTTCAATCCCGCGTCCATGCCCTCCAGGAGGAGTGTGGCTCCGACCGCCGCTGCGGAGGCAGGCGTGGCGGCAGGCGGCTGAGTGTTGGTCGACGGCTGCGCGGGGGTGTCATCACTGCGGGCGGGCTGTGACGCCTTCGGGGCCGTGGCCACCACGACCTGGGGTGTGCTGCTTCCCGCTAGGACGACGAGTGCGGCGCAGCCACCGAACAGCAGAACCGCGGCCACGCCGGCGACCATGAGAATGATCGGTGTGTTGGATCTCTTCGGCGGCGGGGGCGGGTAGCCGTATCCGTAACCGGGCGGCGGGCCGTACGGGGGCTGCTGGGGGCCATTCTGGTATGCCATCGCGGACTCCTGGGGAACGCCTGGTGGACTTCTCCTGGACGGTCGGCGGGCGCGGCGGGGTTACCGCGAGGCGCGCCTGGTGATCGGATTGTTAACTCGCTGCGAGTGGGTGAGCCTGCGGGACACCATGTTGCGTCGACCTGCGATGACGCTGTGGGTCAGTCGAACACTGCGGGCGCCCGCGAGTTCGCCGCCCTCCGCGGCAAGGTCCGCGTATGACCCGCTACGGCCTCCGCAGGCCGCGTTCAGAACGCAGGACCACGTCGTCGCGGGTGGGGCGCCCAGCGGTGTCCGGGGACGGGGTGGTGGTGCAGCACATAGGACTGGGCGGAGGGGACCCGGTAGTCCTGTCGAAAGATCTAACACATATAGCTTTGAGTTGCGTTGATGCAGGGGTCGGCGTGGGGGCCGTGGTCACCCTGGTGCGCGCGGAGCCGTCTTCACGAAGGCCAATTTCTTGAATGCCCCGACGACCTGGCAGCCTGGCCTATCCCCCCGCAGACAGGAGCACGCGGTTGAACAGTGCTATCGACAAGATCGCCTGGATCCGTCTGGACAACGGCAGGATCCTCAGCACCCGGTCGCGAGGCAAGAACGTCTACTACATTCCCGGTGGCAAACGTGAACCCGGGGAAACCGACCTCGAGACGCTCGTCCGTGAGATCGGTGAGGAATTGTCCATTGTCATCGTCCCCACGACCGCTACCCACGTGGGCACCTACCAGGCCCAGGCACATGGGCATGCCGAAGGCGTCACGGTGCGGATGACCTGCTACAGCGCCGGCCATCACGGTGTGCCCGCACCCAGCGGCGAGATCGAAGAAGTCGCTTGGCTGACCTATGCCGATCGCGACCGCGTGTCGCCCGTCGACCAGATCATCTTCGATCACCTACACCAGACCGGACAACTTCACTGACCCGAAGGACTGACACCGTTCACTGCCCGGGGCGGCGGCGGTCCGCGGCGTCAGAAGCGCACTGCGGCGATGCATGGAGATGGAACCCCTCGGCGCGGGGCCTCCTTGACTCGCGTTGTCCGAGGAGTATCTTCCGGTTAGGAAAGTTTCTTAATGGAAGCGCCATTTACCTTCGGAGTCGGAGGAAGCGCACATGAGAAGAAACCGGGCCGCGGCCGTGTCCGCCACCGCCCTGCTCACCGCGTCGCTGGTGCTGGGCTCCGCGTCTCCCGCCCACGCCGTACCGACGGGCTGCACCACCTGGCAGGAGGGGTACGTCGTCTACAGCCAGTGCACGGGCGGCACAGGCACGCAAGCGGCCTGGGCCAGCGGCGTGCACGTGAACCCCATGGTGGGATGGATCGAGATGAGCGGACCCCGGGTGGGGGTAGGCGAGATCTCATCGGTCAACTTCCGGGGCACCGTGTGGTACCGAGGCACCACCTTGTACGACTGACGAGACGCCGAACGGCATGACCGCGCCCTCGCCTCCGGTACGGAGACGGGGGCGCCGTGGTGTGCGGCTCAGTCGTAGACGCAGACCTTCGCGTTCTTCCCGCGCCCGTGGCGTATCGGCGGGGTGACCGCATCCGGTCACGGCGGTGATATCCGGACTTTGCTGGGCAAGCCCTCACGGACCGCTGCGCAGGAGAAGCCTTGCCCCGAAACGGCAGGCCTGCTCATGGCTGCGCAGAGGCGGAGCAACGGAAACGAGACGAGAGGACTGAGCATGCGGGCGTCCCCCTCCATCCGCCGCAAGGCCACGCTGTTGTTGATGGGAACGACGCTGGTGGGCGGGCTGTTATCCACGGCGCCGTCGGCCAGCGCCTTCGCCTGGAACTGCCGGAAGGTCATAGCGCAGGATGTGCGGTGGTTCGCGTCTTCCACCGGGACTACGACCAACCCTCCGCACGTCCTGTACAACGGCCACCGGTTCAAGAGCTTCGGCGTGGCCAATGGCCGCTACAGCGCACAGATCATCTCGCCTTACGCGGCCGCGGGCTGGGTGACCGCTGACAGCCAGTACGTCACGCAGGTGAGCGACTCCGAGTGCAATTGGTGATCGCGGCATTCCGCCGCGACGTGAAGGCGGCCTCACCGGCTGAGAGTGAGGCCGCCTTCACGTTGGTGGGGAATCCGCATCGACCTGTCTTTCATCTTGGTGACAGGGGGAGCACAGGAGCGGCTGCACGGCGCCCGGGCCGCGATGAGGGCGTGTTCGACGGGGTCAGGGTCGCCTTGCCGGGTAGGCCGTATGAGCGGCGCGCGGGTCGCCCAGGTGAAGGGGGAGCGGGATGCGTGAGGGACAGGCCGTTTCCGCTGCCGGAGCCGGGCCGGCCGCCGTTGCCAAGGCGGCGGCGCGGCTGAGGCGCGGGCGGCCGTTGCATCCTGATGGTCTCGTTCTTCGCGCCACGCTGCGACTGCAAGGGTGCTCCAAGCCGATGGGCGTCGCTTTCCTGGATGAGCCGGCGACGCTGACGGGCCTGGCCCGGCTGTCTCGCGCGGCCGGGTTCCCGCGTCCGTTGCCGGACATTCTTGGTCTCGCCGTGCGCTGGCCCGTGCCTGCTCACGGATCGCCCGGTCCTGGCGATGACGACGTGTGCGACCTGCTCCTGGCCACCACGGGACACACGGTCCTCGGGCGGCGTCTGCTGCGCCCGGCGAGGCGGTGGGCGCCCGGCCTGTACGGTTCGCTGTTGCCGTACGCGGCCGGTTCACGAAGGGTGCTGCTCGGCGCCGTCGCACGATCCTCGTGGTCAGTGCCCGCGAACCTCGGCGCGCTCGCCCGGACGGTGAAAGGCGGGCCGCTGCTGTTCGACTTGGCCGTGGCGTCCCCGCGGGGGCCGTGGCGGCGTTTCGGCCTGCTGGAGTTGACGGGGCCGGCGCTGCCGGACTCCGCCGAGCCGGTGCGGTTCGACCCGGTCCGGCATCCGATTCCCGGGCTCGAACCGGCCGGCGTGTTCCAGCGGCTGCGTGGACCGATCTACACGGCCGCCCAGCAGGTACCTGACCGTGGAGAGGTTCCTTTCTCACATACCACTGCCGACACGCGCGGCTGAGTCCGAACGAAGTCAGCGGGCCGAGGTCCGGCCGTGTCGGCGGTTGGGGGAGGACTTCTGGGGGGTGAACTGGGACAGGTCGTGGATGTGCAGGGCTTTTTCTATGTCGGCGACTCGGTGGACCACGGCGGTGAAGCCGCGTTGGCCGAAACGGCGGTGCTCCGCGGCCTCGAAGACCTCGCCCAGGCGGGCGAACTCCCCGGCGGGCGTCACCTTGCGGAAGACGGGGAACACCACGGTGTCCTCCCGGGACTCGTGGGGCTCGTACATGCGGATGAAGGCGGCCATGTCGGAGACCAATGCCTGCCGCTGGTGGGCCGAGCTTCTGGAATGGTCGGTGGCGGCGAGAATGCGGGCGGTCACTTCGCGTCCCCGTTTGTGTTGCAGTTCCAGGACCGAGACCGTGTGACGGAGTCTTCCGGCCTCGCGCAGGCGCGGGAAGACGTACTTCTCTTCCAGGTACTCGTGGTAGCGCTCGATGAAGTCGCGGATGACGCGCGCCCCGGCGTGCAACTGCTGGTGGGGCACCTGCTCGCCGCGCTGGATCCGCCGGATCCCCTCCCGGTACACCAGCAGGACCCTCTTCAGCACCCCGTGCTCGCGCATGAGGTCCTCCGGAGGGGTCACCCCCGGCTTGTGCCCATGCCCGTGGACCTGCGAAGGGGACGCCGCCGCGAGAGCCGGGGTGTCGGATCCGGGATGGACGGCGAGGGGCGTCGCGCCGGCCAAGGCGATGGTGGACAGGCTGAGCAGGTCACGGCGGCGCACGGCCGACGAGTGATGATCTTCCACAATAACTCCGTTTTGCCCGGTTCTCCGGTTCAACCGCACCGCACGCACCCGCGTGTGCACGGGAGAGTCCCCCGTCTCGCCGGTCCCCACGCCGACACGCGGGTAAATGCCTGGCCTTGCCGTTCCCGTCAACGCCCCGCCTCTGGAAGATACGAGGCGGTCTCCAGAGCGGCTGAGCGGTGTGGGCGATTTCGAATTCTCATCACCACTTACTTTGTACAGCCGGACGGTTTCCAGCGCCCGGTCGGTACGGCCCGCTGGGGCCTCAGCCGTGGGATTCGCTCATACGGCACCGGCGATCGGGTCGGCCGTCAGCGGGGCTTGCGAGCGTGAGGACTGAGAGGATCTGGCCATGGGTGTCTTATGGCGGGCCGTGCTCGTGGGGGCCGCGATCGGAGTGGTGCAACTTTTCATCCGCCTCAATGGTCCAGAAGACGACTGGACGGCGACGGTCACGCTGTTCTTCGCCGCCTTCCCGGTGGGGTTGGCGCTGGGGTGGCTGGTCAGGCTGCCGCGCTGGTGGGTGGTGGGGATTCTGGCGCCGTTCGTCAACACCGCGATCCTCGTCGTCGCGTTCGCCGGTCAGACGCTTTTCTATGTCGAGGACCTTGGCATGAGGGCGATGAGCTTCGCCTTCGTGGGCATTGGAGTGGGCGGCCATGTCACGGCGGCGGCGGTGGTCGTCGCGGGTAATCGGACACTCCGCGCGCTCGCGGTCGGTGCGGTCTTCGCCGGATGCGTCGCCACCTCGTGGAGCCAGGACGCGATAGCCGAGGCGGCGCGCGTGCGAAGGCTGACCTATGCCGGACTGCCGCTCATCGCGCCTGCCATGCCGGATTATCGGCCCACGCATCTTAATGAGTGGTTCGACGAATTTCTGCTGGGGCCACCGTCGTTCGAGCTCGAGTACGAGCACGTACGCGACCGTTCTGCGTTCGAGGTCTTCGTCATGTCGACGAGGGCGACGTCGCCGCAGGCCTCTTGTGCCGAACCTGTTCCGGATGTGACCAACCGACTCGGCGTGACCGGGACCTGCCGGCAGGTGTCACCGGATGTCTGGGTGCGCCGGGAGCCCTACTACATCAGGGTCTTCGCCAGGTACGGCGACGCCCTGGTGCAGATCGCGAGTGACAACACCCCCGAAGCCGACCTGCTCGCCGTCCTCCCGACGTTCCGTCCTGCCACCGCGGAAGAACTGGCCGCGATCGGCGAGATCTGAGCCGCACGCCCGGGCGGGTCGGACCCGAGTCGCGACCCTGCTCATCGTGCTCCTGCCGCGCCCGGTGCGGCACGCCGGTTGACGGCCCGTTCCGCGCCGTTCCACGTCAGGTGCCGGCGTCCCGGGTCGATGTCACTCGGCCGGTCGGGTGCTGTCTCTGGCGAGTTGGTCCTGGAGGCGGGCGTGGCGGAACTGGTAGACGGAGCCGACCGTGCGTAACACCCCGCGGCGGTGGGCGTCGTCGAGAAAGCGGATGCCCTGGTGGGGGAAGACGCCGGTGCGGCCCAGCAGGACGAACGCCACGGTCGCCGACCATGACTGGGAGACGGCGATGGTGACCGCCAGAGCTTCCCCCAGCCCGGTGCCGATGCCGAGGAGCCATCCGGCCTGGGCGCCTCCAACGATCCCGCTGGGCAGACCGAAGCCGACCCCGGCGATCAGGCCGTAGGCGAGCCCTTCCACGAGGCCGGACCGGCGGTCGCGACGCCAGCAGGTGACCGGGTCCATCGGGCCGGCGGCGTCGGCGAAGCCCTGGACCAGGCTGTTGAAGACGCCGAAGAGCAACATGGCCGCCAAGCCGATCACCGCGCCGGCCAGCAGGCCCGTCGGCAGACCCGCGGTGAGGCCGAACGCGAGCCCGTCCGCCAGGCCGAGCACGACGCCGAACGCGAGGCCGACGGTCATGCTTCCCCTGGTCGCGATGGCCTTCCAGCGCAAGGGCCGCAGCCGGCGCGGGCCGGTCCTCCTGCGCGCCTCGGTCAGCGTCGCCGCGATCCCGGACGGCAGGCCGAGGCCGAGTGCGGCGACGAGGCCGATCCCGATGCCGTCCGCGATCCCGCTGGTCGTCCCTACGGCGAGGGCGAAGGCGATCCCGGCGGTCAGGGCCGACGCGAGCGCTCCGGCCAGTCCGCCCGCGAGCGCGGGCCGCGGCCTCACCCCGCGGCCCATCGCCAGGCCGACCCCCACGGCGTTGGCCACCCCGCACACCGTCCCGGCCACCAGGCCGCTCTTCGGCCCGAACATCATGCCGTACGCGACGCCCAGCGGAAGCCCGGCCCCGGGCGCGGCGGGCAGCCCCGCGATGAAGGCGCGGACGGGCGCGGGCGCCCATTGGCGGATGTGCCACCACGCCAGGTCCCGGGTGCCGCGGCGGTTCATCTCGGCGGCCAGGAAACCGAGCCAGCGACGGGCCTGCGCGGCGCTGTACGGCACGGGCTCGCCGCCGGGGCGCGGCTGGTAGGCGGTGGGCACGACCCGCCCGAGCAGGAACGCCTCCACCTCGGCCCGCTCGGTGAACTCGCGGGTGGTGAGCGCGTCGAGCTCGGCCGCGGCGGGGAAGGTGTCCCTGACCAGGGTCAGCATGAGCGGGTTGTCCAAGGCGGAGCTGAGCGCGCTGCCGGGCGCCGCGCGCAGGTGGCCGGCCAGGCGCTGCCAGCCGGGTGGGGGCGGGTGGACCTGGCAGCGGATCAGATAGTCGGCCGCCTCGGTCGATGGCACCGGCAGCAGCTCCAGCGCGGCGGCCCCCTGCAGGTGACCGCCCGCCACCGCGTCCACGAGCTCACCGGTACGGGTGAGCAGCATCAGGCGAAGCGTGATGTGCTGGTCCAGTGCGCGGATCGCGACCGGTCGCAGGTCGTCGGCGATCTCGTCGAAGCCGTCGAGTACCAGGGCCACCTGCCCGCCCTGCACCATGCGCGCGGCGGCGTGCCTGCCGTAGGCGGCGGAGCGGAGGAAGGGATATTCGGTGGTGAGCCGGGCGATCAGCCACTCGTCCAGGCGCTGCTGGCGGGGATTCCAGTCGTGCGCGGTCAGCAGCACCGGCACCGGCACCCGTGCCCGCCGCGTCACGTCCAGGGCCTGCCGATGCTTCAGCGCGTCCAGCACGGTCAGGATCGCGACCGCGGACTTGCCGCGACCCGCGCCGCCCAGGACGATCAGCCGGCCCGACTCCAGGCCGGCGTAGACGCCGAAGAGGTCGGCGATGCCGCCCTCGGCCAGCGTGGCCGTGGTCGCCGCGGCGATCCCGGGCAGCGGCGCGAACCGGGCGTGTCCCGCCGCGCCGAGCGCCTCTTCGACCGGCCCGGTCACCGCCCGGCTCGACCAGCGCCACCGGACGGGGATCGGCGTGGGGTAGCGCAGCCGCCGCTCGGCCGCCGCCTGCTCCCATTGCGCCAGCACCGCCGCCGTGAGCGCGTCGCTCGCGGACGCCAGGCCGTCGACCGGCGCCGGATCCTCCTGGCGGCTGCGGCTCCACAGCCACAGCACCACGCCGCCGGTCAGCGTGAGGACGGCCGTGACGCTCTGCACGACGTCGCCGAGCGGCCCGCCGGGGGATACCGTGACCACCGCGACCACCGACGTGGTCACCCCGACCACCGCCGCCAGCCCGGCAAGCGGCCAAACCCGCCAACGTCTCCGGCTCGGCACAGCCCGAGTATGGCAGGAGCGCCCATATAAACGGATAGCCCGCTGGAATCACCATCGCTGCGAAACCGAAGAGGAATGGCGATGGACGTCCATTCCGCCCCACCTGTCGAACAGCCCCGCTGATGCCTGCCGAATCCGGCATTTGCCGAGCGTGATGAGCAGAGCATCTGTCTTGGGGAAGAGGGTGCAGAAATGTCCGATTGATCGAGCGTCTGACGCCGAGGTTCCTATGCGTCCACGAGAAAGATCACGGTACCGGTCGCCATTTCTCCGGCCATAACGCTGGTGAGTCGAAGTCGCCGCCCGCGAGGAGGGCGGCACGGCATGCCGCGTCCGCTTCGCCCGGGTACACCAGAAGTTCCGCGAGAGCGTACCGGTCCATGGCGCCATCGTCCCACCGCGGGGCCGCCCGTCTTCGTCACGCCCGGTTCAGGGGCTTGCTCACACGAGAACGCCCCGTGCCGGTGATCCGGCTTCGGGGCGTTCTCGTGGGATGCCCGGAGGGGCGGTCAGTTGCCGAGGACCAGCATGATGGGGGCGCTGATCTGGTTGGCGCTCAAGTCCATGCGCTGGCGGCGGCCTATCTGGACGCCGTAGGACTTCTCCTCGGCGGAGACGCCGGGTACCTGGAAGATGAAGACGCAGTCCATCTGGCCCTGCACGGTGCCGATCGTGAGGGCGCTGCGGGCGATGGTCTTGCCGTAGGAGTTGGTCACGACGACCGGTGTGCCCTCCTTGATGTCGGCGTTGGGACCGCTCTTGACGCTGCAGTTCTGCCCGTTGCTGATGTTGATCACGTTCGGGTCGCCCTTGACGGTGATCTCGCCGCCCACGTTGAGCGTCGAGACCGTCGGGGACGGCGACGCGGACGCGCCGGTGTCGCCGACGCCGTTCATGGAGGCGACGACGTAGCCGCCCGCGCCCAGCAGCACCACGGGGAGGCCGATCGCGAGGAGCCAGAACATCGGGCCGCGCTTGCGCTTCGCGCCGACGTCCGTGGCGGTGTCGTCCTGCCCTCGATCGTCGTACAGGGACGAGCTGTAGAGCGATTGGCCGTAGTGGGACGCCGGGCCGTAGAGGGCGGGGCCTTGCCCGGACTGGTCCTGGGACGGCGGGTCCTGGGCGGGCCAGCCGAAGGCGGACGGGCTCTCGGCCGGCGTGCCGAAGGGGGACTGGGTCTCGGCCGGCGTGCCGAACGGGGACTGGGTCTCCGGTCCGCCGAAGCCGTCCGCCGACCGGCCGTAGGGAGACTGGCTGTCGGGGCCGTAGGAGGGCTGGCCGTAGCTCTCGGCGGGCCGGCCGTAAGGGGACTGGCCCTGGGACGGCTGGCCGTAGGGGGGCTGCTCCTGGGACGAGCGGCCGTAGGCCGATCGGTTGTCGGGCGGCATCCCATAAGGGGATTGCGCGGCGGACGGCTGCCCATAAGGGCTCTCGGACGGCTGACCGTAAGGGTTCTCGGACGGCTGGCCGTAGGGGGACTGGTTGTCCGCGGACTGGCCGTATGGGGATTGGCCGGGGGAGGGCCGGGTGTACGGGGACTCACTCTGGGATGGCTCACCGTACGGGGACTGGTTTTGCTGGGAAACGTCGTAGGGGGATTGGCGGGGGCCGTTCTGGTACGCCATCGTTGGTCTCCGTGGTGGCCGGGTTTGGTGCCGTAAAGACAAGCAGCACACCTTAGCCCGGATCCTCCTCGCGCAGGACGCGATCGGGTCGTTAATCGGTCACGGGACGATATCTTGGCGGTTACCTGCGCTTCATAGGGCGCGAGGCCGCCCGCGAGGCCGGGACCGGGCCCGCGCGGGCCGGTTCCGGCGTGCCGACCGGCACGACGCGCGGGCGTGCTCAGTGACATCACGATCGGCGACAATCCGATTACCCCGAGGAATTGGATTGATCCGTCGCGGCCGGTCACGGGGAGAATGGGCGGTGCTCGCGCGAAGGCCGCGGTCGCGGATGCTTTCCAATTGTGACGGGGGACTTGATGAGGGTCGCGTACGCCACGGCGCCGGGAACTCCCGGGCGCCGTAATGAGGATTTCGTCATGGCGGGTCCCGACTGGGTCGTGGTCCTCGACGGCGCGACCGCGCCCGCGGGCGTGGAATCCGGCTGCGTCCACGACGTGCCGTGGCTCGTGGCGCGGCTGGCCGCCGCCCTGGCCCGCGGCCTCGTGCTCGACCGCGGCGCGAGCCTGCCGGACATCCTCGGGGAGGCGATCGGCGCGACGATGAAGGCGCACGTCGACACGTGCGACCTGGCGAATCCCGATTCGCCGTCGTCCACCGTCGTGATGCTCCGCCGGCATGGGGAGAGCGCCGACTATCTGGTGCTCTGCGATTCGCCGGTGGTGCTGGCGCGCGCGGACGGCGGCGTCGAGGTGGTCCACGACGACAGGACGGAACACCTGCCCGGCGGCCGTCCGTACAGCTTCGAACTGGTCCGGTCGATGCGCAACCGGCCGGGCGGGTTCTGGGTCGCCTCCACCGATCCGGGCGCCGCGCGTGAGGCGCTGTCCGGGTCGGTCGCGGCGTCGGACCTCGACGGGGCGCTGCTGCTCACCGATGGCGTGACGCGCCTTGTGGAATGGTTCGGGCATTCCTGGGAGACGCTGCGCCGCGTCGCCGAGGAGCAGGGCCCCGCCCGGCTGATATCCCTGGTGCGGGAGGAGGAACGGAAGACCGCCGTCCCGCGCCCGGGGAAGCCTCACGATGACGCGACGGCGGCGTGGGTGTCGTTCCGGGAGTAGCGTGCCGGGTGAGGGAGGTCAGACGACTCATGACGGACAAGCCGCCCACCACGATCGGCGCGTGCTACGCGTGCAAGCGCGGGTTCGCCTACGACCCGGAGACGGTCACCCTGTTCCCCGTCGATCCCGAGACCGGGCTGCCCCCGGGGATGACGGTGCTCGGCTCGATGCGCGAGCCGTCCCCCGAGGCCCTGGCCAGGGCCGTGCGCAAGCCCGTGTGCCCGGACTGCGTCCGCAAGGCCGAACAGTTCAAGGAGGCCTCGGAACGGGCGGCCGACCCGTCCGCGGGCTGGAAGACCTGGACCCGGGGCGACGACGGCTGATCCCGGCGGCCCTCCCCGGAACGGATGTCCGGATACGCCGGGTCGGGGTAGGACTCGCGTGACGGGCTCCACGACGTCGAAAGGATCACGATGGGCGCTCCTGAGGACGTGCTCGCCCACATCCCCCCGGGCGCCGACCTGATCGTCCCGAACGCCGCGGGCGAGCCGGTCACGCTGCTCGACACGCTGGAGGCGCACGCCGGCCGCCTGGACGGGGTGCGGATCCACCGGATGGACCCCCGCCGCGAGCGCGCCTACATCCGCGGCGAGTTCGGGGACCGGCTGCGGCACGTGGACTACTTCCTCGGGCCAGGCTCCCGGCGGGCGTACTGGGACGGTGGCTGCGACCTGGTGCCGGCGCACTTCAGCGAGGCGGCGATGCTCATGCGCGCCACGACGAAGTGCACGCTGGCGCTCGCGTCCGTCAGCCCTCCCGACCGGCACGGGTACGTGAGCATGGGCACCAACGCCGACTACACCGCCTCGTTCATCGGCGACATCCCGTTCTTCGTCGAGGTGAACCCCAACATGCCGTACACCTCCGGAGAGAACCAGATCAAGCTCGCCGACGTCGCCGGCTGGTGCCACTCGGAGGCGCCGCTGCCCGAGCTGGAGCGCACGCGGCCGGACGAGCGGGACACGGCGATCGCCGCCCACATCGCCGGGCGCGTCCCGGACGGCGCGTGCCTGCAGATCGGCGTCGGCCGCGTGCCGAGCGCGCTGCCCGCCGCCCTGTCGGGCCACCGCGACCTCGGCGTGCACACCGAGGTGCTGTCCGACGGCATCATGGAGCTGGTCGAGAAGGGCGTGGTCACCGGGGCGCGCAAGCGCCACTTCCGCAACAAGCACGTCGCGACGTTCGCGATCGGCACCCGCCGCCTGTACGACTGGCTGGACCACAACGGCGCCGTCGCGATGATGCCGGCGGCCTGGGTGAACAGCCCGAGGACGGTCGCGCGCGAGCCCGGCACGGTGTCGGTCAACGCCACCAGCGAGGTCGACCTGCTGGGACAGGCCGCCAGCGAGACGATCGCGGGACGCTACTGGTCGGGGTCCGGCGGGCAGAGCGACTTCGCGCGCGGCGCCATGTACTCCGAGGGCGGCCAGGGTTTCCTGGTCCTGCACGCGACGACCGGCGACGGGAGGAGCCGCATCAACCTCCGGCTCACCCCGGGCAGCGTCGTCACCACGCTGAAGAACACGGTGGACAACGTCGTCACCGAGTACGGCGTCGCCGAGCTGCGCGGCCGGACGATGGCCGAGCGGGCGGCCGCGCTCATCGGGATCGCCCACCCCGGCCACCGGGACCGCCTGCGCCACGAGGCCCGCCACGCGGGCCTGCTGCGCTGACGACGGGGCCCCCGGACGCGCCGTCGCCTCCGGCTAGGCGTCCGCGAGGACGTCCCTGGCCTTCATCAGGGCGAAGCCGAGCAGGTTCAGGCCCTGCCAGTCCGCGGCCGAGGCGGCGCGTTCGTCGGAGGCCGTCAGGCCGATGCCCCAGACGCGGTCGTGGGGGCTGGCCTCGACGAGGACGTGGTCGCGCGTGCCGAGCAGGAACTCCCTGAGCTCGGGGCGCGCGCCGAACTTGGCGACGTTGCCCCGGACCACGATGGCGAACCGGTGCGCCGCCCACGTCTCCTCGGAGAAGCCGCGGACGGCGCGGCCGAGGGCCTTGGCCTCGCCGGGGTGCCCGGCGGCGAGGATCGCGGACGCGGTCTCGTCGTCACCGGACAGCCACGCCTTGTGGGCCATCATGTAGTGCTCCGCGGACCGGTACAGGCGCCCGTCCTCGGTGAAGTCGACCGGCCACCACTGGCTCAGGACGCCGGGGCCGATCCGGCCGTCGCGCCGTGGGCGGTGTCCCCAGAAGTACAGGTAGCGCGGGCGCCTGCCGGAACGCTCGGCGGTGACGGCCTCGGCGACCGAGTACGGGTGATCATGGATCGTGGGCACCGTCCCAGGGTGACATGTCCGGATGGGGGACACCATCGCTTATTGGCTGCCTGCCGCAGGGGATTGTGCGGGGTTCTCGGGCGGGTCCGGAAACGGCTATTGAGGAGGCGTGGACGGGAAGAGAATGTCGTTCGGAACGGGAACCGAATACGGGGACGTTATTGCAGGGAGTCAGGGATTCCCATGGCGGCGGTGAAATGGTCGGCCCACTTTCTTTGGATGTGACATCCGAAATGGCGGTACTGCCCGGGTGGGCGGGCTCCCGGCTCTGGCCTGGGCGCGCTCCCACGGCCCGGCGGCGCGGTGCGGCGGCCCGGGTCTGAGCTGGGAAATCCGGGCCGCACCGACCGCCCCGCGAGGCGTGTCCCTATTCAGAAGTCCGCGGCGGCGTAGGGTCCCGGTTGAACCACGAATATGATTCGTGTAATGACAGCCTTGACAAAACACCTATAAGATCCCCCATCGTGGCTGAAGTCGCTCTTCCCGGTCTCCGGTTGGCCGATGATCTGTTCTTTGGGATGCATTACGACATAACCGGTCGAATGCGACTGCACGCCCGGTTGACCGGCCTCGGTCTCGCCGCGGCGCTGCTGGGCGAGCTGATGCTCGCCGGACGGATCGCCGTGCACAAGGTCGAGGGCGAGACCCGGCTCCTCCCGGCCGGCCCGCCCCATCCGGGTGCGGGCGCCGGCGCGGGGCACCCCGAGCACGGGCAGGACATGGTCACCCGCGCCGTCCTCGACCACATCGTGGCCGAGCCGTCCCACCGCTTCCGCACCTGGCTGCAGTTCATCGCCCGGACGGCCCACGCCGACGTCGCGACCCGGATGACCGCCGCCGCCCTGCTGCGCCCGCAGCGGATGCGGCTGTCCTCCCGGTACCTGCCGGTCGACGCCAACCAGGCGGCGTGGCCGGTCGGACGGCTCAACCTGGCGGTGCGGCGCCGGGAATCCCTGAACACCCAGGACCGTGTCCTGCTCGGCCTGCTGGTCGCGACGGGCGTCGGCAGGCATGTGCTGTGGGAGCACAACGCGGCGTACCTGGCGCAGTCCGCGGCCGGGCTAGCGGCCCCGCTCCAGGAACTGCTCGCGCAGACGGAGGCCGCCGTCGGAGACGCCGTCATCAGCCGCCGGTGACCTGCCTTCCGGCCTCCTCCCTTCCCCCTTGCCAGAAGGAGCCCCGGTTGTCCCTGACAGAGCAGAGAACCGGCGCCGTCGCGGCGGCGCTGGCCAAAGATCGCCTCGGCGTGCCGTCGGTGGTCTTCTTCGTCATCTCGGCGGCGGCGCCGCTGACCGTCGTCGCGGGAGTGGTCGGCACCGCCTACGCGGTGACCGGCGTGACCGGGGTGCCGCTGGCGTTCCTCGTGCTCGGCGCGATCCTCGCCGTGTTCGCCGTCGGCTACGTGACCATGGCCCGCCACGTCGTCAACGCGGGCGCGTTCTACGCCTACACCGCCCAGGGGCTCGGCCGCCCGCTCGGCGTGGCCACCGCGTGGGTCGCGCTGCTGGCCTACAACGCGTTGCAGGTCGGCCTCTACGGCCTGATCGCCTCGGCGGCCGACCCGCTGCTCGTCGACTGGTTCGGCGTCAGCCTCGACTGGTGGGTCGTGGCACTGGTCGCCTGGGCGCTGACCGGCGCGCTCGGGCTGACGCGGGTGGACCTGAACGGCAGGGTGCTGGCGGTGCTGCTGATCGCGGAGATCGCCATCGTCGTCGTGTTCGACATCGCCAACCTGACCCACCCCGCCGCGTCCGGCTACTCCGCCGAGGGCCTCACCCCCTCCAGCCTGTTCATGCCGGGCCTCGGCGCGCTGATCGCGGTCTGCGTCGCGGCCTTCTCCGGCTTCGAGTCCTCGGTGGTGTTCTCAGAGGAGAGCAAGGACGCGCGGCGTACGGTGCCGGTCGCCACCTACGTCGCGCTCGCCGTCATCGCGGGGCTCTACGCGGTCTCGTCCTGGGCGGTGAGCGTGTCGGTGGGGCCGGACCAGGTGGTCGAGGCGTCCAAGAGCCAGGGCACCGCCCTGCTCTTCGACCTGGCCGGGCGGCACCTGGGGCCGGCCGTGGCCACCGCCGGGTCGGCGCTGTTCGTGACGAGCATCGTGGCGGCGCTCATCGCCTTCCACAACACGATCGCCCGGTACGTCTTCGCCCTCGGCAGGGAGAGGGTGCTGCCCGCCGTGTTCGGGCGCACCTCCGTGCGCACCGGGGCGCCGTTGATCGGCTCGGTGACGCAGAGCGTCGTCGGGCTGGCCGTGATCGCCGTCTACGCGTTCGCGGGGCTGGACCCGCTGGTCGACCTGCTGTTCACCAGCGGCGCGTTCGGCGGTTTCGGGGTGCTGCTGCTGCTCGCGGGCACGTCGGTGGCGGTGCTGCTGTTCTTCGCCAGGACGCCGGGCACGGAGAACGCCTGGCGCACCAAGGTCGCGCCCGCGGCCGCCGCGGTGCTGCTGTTCGTCGTGCTCGGACTCGCGCTGACCAACTTCGACGTCGTGCTCGGCGTCGAGCCGTCCTCGCCGCTGCGCTGGATCCTGCCCGGCGCCTACGTGGTCGCCATCGCGCTCGGCGTCCTGTGGGGGCTGGCCCTGCGCGCCAGAAGGCCGGACGTCTACGCCCATATAGGGCTGGGGGCCCGGGCGGCGATCGGGGAGGGCAGATGACCGAGACGGTCCCCCGCACGCCGCCGAAGCCCTGACCGGAGCCGCGGTGCGCGTCACACCTTGGTGACGCGCACCGCGTCCGCGACGACGTAGCCGGTCGTGGACGTCCAGCGGCTGACGCCGACCACGTCCCGCGCGCCCGCCGCGAGCGGGAAGACGCCGAGGTCGCGCCACTGGCCGCCGCCGGAGCGCTGGTCGACGGCGACGACCTGGTTGCCCGAGGCCGTGGCCACGACGTACGGCGTGGCGGAGTTGTAGCCGGGGTCGGCCGGGTACCGCGCCTCGACCCGGTAGGAGCCCGCCTCCGGCACCGTCACGCGGAACCACGCCGGGTCGCTCGCCGCGACCGGGCTCGCGAACCGGTAGTCCGCGCCGTACCGCTGGGAGGAGTACGCCGAGGTGCCCCAGGCGGCGCTCGCGGTGAAGCCCGGGTCGGCGTTGTCCACGACCACGCTGAACGGGGCGCCGGTCCCGCTCACCGTACGGCCGGGGCTGGGCGCGCTCTCGTGGTGGGTGCGGTCCAGGGCCGAGACGTAGTAGGTGTAGGTCCCGGCGGCCGAGGCGGTGGTGTCGGTGAACGAGGCCGCGCGGGTGGTGGCGAGCAGGTGCCGGGCGTCGGCGAACCGGCACGGGTCCGCGCCGGGGGAGCCGTCCACCCGGTAGACGGCGTAGGAGGCCGTGGCCGTGGAGCCGGGACGCCACGCCAGCGCGACGCCGCCCGAGACGCGCGACGCCGAGGTGACCGTCGGCGCCGGGGGCGCGGACGCCGTGCCGTACGCGGGCGCCAGCGCGGGCTTGGAGTAGTGGTCGGTCACGACGCGGCTCATCGCGCCGATGCGGTCGGCGCGGACGTCCTTGGCGCTGAAGTACACGTCGCCGAGGATCTCCGGGTGCTTGCGGTTCTCCAGCAGGTGGTTCGTGAGCTCGGCCGGCTGCTGCCAGGCCGGGTCCTGCCCGGAGGCGCCGGCGCGGTAGGCGGCCTGGCCGGCGTAGAGCTGGACCGCGGTGCCGCGCACGGTCTCCGACCACCAGGCGGCGAGGACGGCGTAGTCCGCGGCGGGGAAGCCGATGTGCCAGTAGATCTGCGGCGCGATGTAGTCGATCCAGCCCTGCCGTACCCACAGCCGGGTGTCGGCGTAGATGGCGTCGTAGGACTGCAGGCCGGAGGTGCGCGAGCCGAGCGGGTCGGTGGCGGAGTTGCGCCAGATGCCGAACGGGCTCACGCCGAACCGCACCCACGGCTTGGCCTGGTGGACGCGGCCGCCCAGCTCGCGGACCAGCAGGTCGACGTTGTCGCGCCGCCAGTCGCCGATGTCGGCGTGGCCGCCGCCGTACTGCTCGAAGGTGGCCTGGTCGGGGATGGTCTCGCCGCTGACCGGATACGGGTAGAAGTAGTCGTCGAGGTGGACGGCGTCGATGTCGTAGCGGGTCACGGCGTCCATGACGGCGTTCTCGATGAAGCTCCGCACGGCGGGGATGCCGGGGTTGTAGTACATCTTGCCGCCGTAGGCGAAGCGCCAGCCGGGATTGCGCCGTGCGGGGTGGTCGGCCGCCAGGCGGGCCGGGTCGGTGTGATTGGCGATGCGGTACGGGTTGAACCAGGCGTGGAACTCCAGGTCGCGGGCGTGGGCCTCGGCGACCATGAAGGCCAGCGGGTCGTAGCCGGGGTCGGCGCCCTGGGTGCCGGTCAGCCACTCCGACCACGGCTCGTAGCGGGAGGGCCAGAACGCGTCGGCGGTCGGCCTGACCTGCACGACGACGGCGTTCATGCGGTCGCGGACGGCGAGGTCGAGCACGGCGCGGAACTCGGCCTGCTGGGCCGCCACGCCGAGCCCGGGGCGGCTCGGCCAGTCGATGTTGGCGACGCTCGCCACCCACATCGCCCGTAGCCCGCGCTTGGGCGTCGCGGGGTCGGTGGCGCAGGCGGACGTCGTGGCGGCGGCCGGGGGGACGGGGGCGGCGTTCGCGGCGGCCGGGGTGAGGGCGCTGATGAGCACCAGGGTGAGCGCCGTCGCGGCGGCGCGGGCGAGGCGCCGGTGGGCGGGGGCTGCGGCGGGCCGCCGGGGGCGGCTCGCTGGGTGGGGGGTCACGGAGATTATCTTCAGCGCCTATCGCGGAGGGCGCAATAGTCTTCAGTGTGTCGGTCAGGTTGATCTTGACCGACGGTCGGGTGGCCGGAAATCTTCGTGCAGGTGAAAAGTAATGTCAATCATCGACATTGCCCCGAAGATTTTCTACTGTGCAGCCGTCGGCCCCTCCACTGAGGAGTTCTCATGACATCCCCCCACCCCCGGGCGATCACGGCGGCCGGCCGCCTGCTCACCGCCCTCCTCGCCTGCTCCCTCCTCGTCCTCGCCGTCAGCCCGGCGCACGCCGCCGCCCCCGTTCCCCTGGCGGACGCGTTCGCGCGCGCCGCCGCCGCCCACGAGGTGCCCCGCGACCTGCTCGTCGCCCTCGCCTACTCCGAGACCCACCTCGACGGCCACGGCGGCGAGCCGAGCGCCGACGGCGGATACGGCGTCATGCACCTCGTCAGCAACCCCACCACCCACACCCTCGAACGCGCGGCGGAGCTCACCGGCCTGCCCGCCGCCACCCTGCGCGCCGACACCGCGGCCAACGTCCTCGGCGGCGCCGCCGTCCTGCGCGCCCACGCCGACCAGGCCGGCCTCGACGCCGCGGCGCGCCAGGACCTCGGGCGCTGGTACCCGGCCGTGGCCGCGTACTCCGGCGCCTCGACCCCCGCGGTCGCCCGGCTGTACGCCGACACCGTCTACGAGTTCCTCGGCCGCGGGATCAAGGCCGCCGGCGTGACCGTGGCCCCGCGGGAGGTCACCGCCGACCGCGGCGACCACGCCCGCGCGCTCGACCTCAACGCGGCGGCCGCCGCCCCCGACTACCCCAACGGGAGCTGGGTCGCGGCCAGTTCCGGCAACTACACCGCGTCCAGCCGTCCGTCGAGCTACGCGATCGACCGGGTCGTCATCCACATCACCCAGGGCTCGTACGCGGGCACGATCTCGTGGTTCCAGAACCCGAGCGCGCAGGTCTCGGCGCACTACGTGGTCCGCTCCTCCGACGGCGCCGTCACCCAGATGGTGCGCGACAAGGACGTCGCCTGGCACGCCGGGAACTGGGGCTACAACACCCGGTCCATCGGCATCGAGCACGAGGGCTACGTCACCGACGCCTCCTGGTACACCGACGCGATGTACCGGGGCTCGGCGGCGCTGACCCGCTACATCTGCGACAAGTACGGGATCCCCAAGGACCGCGCCCACATCATCGGGCACTCCGAGGTCCCCGGCGCCACCCACACCGACCCCGGCACGTACTGGAACTGGACCACGTACATGCGGTACGTGACCGGCGGCGGCACCCCCTCCTGGTCGACGACCGTCGACAACACCACCGCGGGGCGGTTCACCGCCAGTGCGAACTGGGGCACCTCCAGCTACTCGCCCCAGCGCCAGGGCGCCGACTACCGCTTCGCCGGCCCCGTCGCGGCCAGCGACCCCGCCTGGTACAAGGCCGCCATCCCCAGCGCGGGCGACTACCGCGTCGAGGTCTGGTACCCCGCAGACCCCGGCTACAACAGCTCCGCGCCGTACATCGTCGCGGCCTCGGGCGGCAACCAGACCGTCTACGTCGACCAGCGGACCGGAGGCGGGACATGGCGGACCCTCGGCACCTTCGCCCTCGCCGCCGGCGACCGTGACGTGGTCGCCGTGAGCCGGTGGACCGCGGGCACCGGCCTGCTCATCGCCGACGCGGTGCGGATCTCGCGGGTCTGACCGCGCCCCGCGCACCCTCGAATACGGCACGGCCCACGCCGAACGCGTGGGCCGTGCCTCTTTTGGGCCCCGGCCCAATACGAGCCGCCGCCGGTTCCCCATTCCGTGACCGTGCCGGTACCCCGAGTAGCACATACACCATTCGTATCGGTCTCGCCACCCTGTGGTTGACAATTAGTTGCCGTTCGCCTGACAACATGATGAATCCGAACCCACTAGGCCGGACTCTCGCGATGACTCATAGTTTGTATTGCAAGTCATTGACCAACCCCGCCGAATAAGGGAGACGGAAATGAAGAAGGCTGGAATCCTCGCGAAGCTCGGTGTCGGCGCCGCCCTGGCGTTCGGTGTGGCCGCCGCGATGGCGCCCGGGGCCCAGGCCGCGGCGCCGTCCTTCTCCGCGACGCCGAACACGGGGCTGAGCGACGGTTCCGTCGTCACGGTGTCGGTCTCCGGCGCCGCGGCGAACGAGACCTACAGCATCGCCGAGTGCGCGCACCTGGCGGCCGGCGTCCTGGCCTGTGACGAGAGCAGCGGTGCTTCGTTCACCACGGACGCGAGCGGTGCCGCGACCTTCCCGGTGACGGTGCGCAAGACCTTCGAGGGCAAGACCTACGAGGGCACCACCGTCGGCACCGCCGACTGTGCGGTCGACGCCTGCTACCTGGGCGCCGGCAACAACAACCTCGTTCTCGGCGAGGTGTCGCTCTCCTTCAACTGACCCGCGTGCGGGCAAGGTAACCCGATTCGCGGGTGAGCCCGCGTGGCGAGACCGGCCGCGCCGGTCGTGCCGTCCCCATCGTGGCGGGGAACGGCACGGCCCGGCGCGGCCTCGTCATGTTCCGGGGCGGCGCCGTACGGCCGGAAAATGGAATGCGCCGGTGAATCCGAGCGGTTATGATGGAGGTGGATGATCTTAGCCTGAGGGGCCGAGCCCCTGGTGAATCGTGAATTTCACGGTGCCGGACAATGGGCTGTGAATAGCCGCTTGGGCCTCTTGTCAAGGGAGACGGGCATGGACGAGCGGCGTTTGGTGAAGGTTTCCAAATACCTGTCCAGACACCTGCGGCACTCGCCCGGCCGCATCGGCGTCGAGCTGGACGCCCAGGGCTGGGTGCCCGTCGGCACGCTGCTGGAGGCCGCCGCCGCCCACGGCTTCCCGATCACGCGGGACGAGCTGGAGCGGGTGGTCGCCGAGAACGACAAGCGGCGGTACGAGATCGCGGGGGAGCGCATCCGCGCGAGCCAGGGCCACTCGGTGCCCGTGGACCTCGCCCTCCCGCCCGCCGCCCCGCCCCCGTACCTCTACCACGGCACCGTCGCCCGCAACGTCGCGGCCATCCGCGCTGAAGGACTCCGGGCGATGAGCCGCCACGACGTCCACCTGTCGCCCGACCGCGAGACCGCCGCCCGCGTCGGGGCCAGGCGGGGCACGCCGGTGATCCTCAGCGTCGACGCCGGGGCGATGCGCGCGGCGGGGCACGAGTTCCGGGTCAGCGCCAACGGCGTGTGGCTGGTCGCCCACGTGCCGCCCGGCTTCATCCGCTTCCCCGGCTGAGCCGCCCTCCCTCCCGCGGTTCTAGCATGGGAAGGTGTGACGCCGATGCCGTGACCGTGGCCCTCTGCGGTGACGTCATGCTCGGCAGGGGCGTCGACCAGATCCTGCCGCACCCCGGCGATCCCGCCCTCCGCGAGCCGTCCGTCCGCGACGCCCGCGACTACGTCGGCCTCGCCGAGGCCGTGAACGGCGAGATCTCCCGTCCCGTGCCGTTCACCTGGCCGTGGGGCGACGCCCTGCGGGTGCTGCGCGAGGCCGCCGTGCGGGTGGTCAACCTGGAGACCAGCGTGACGAGCGGCGGCGAGTACTCGCCCGGCAAGGTCATCCACTATCGGATGCACCCCGCCAACCTGCCCTGCCTGGCGGCGGCCTGGCCGGACGTCTGCGTGCTCGCCAACAACCACGTGCTCGACTTCG
Source organism: Sphaerisporangium krabiense (assembly GCF_014200435.1). NCBI lineage: Bacteria > Bacillati > Actinomycetota > Actinomycetes > Streptosporangiales > Streptosporangiaceae > Sphaerisporangium > Sphaerisporangium krabiense. The sequence continues at coordinate 253,873 of NZ_JACHBR010000002.1, forward strand.
GCCGCCACGGCCTCGAGGAGACGCTCGGCGCCCTCGCCGGCGCGGGCCTGTCCGTGGCGGGCGCCGGGCGCGACGAACGGGCGGCGCGGCGGCCCGCGATCGTCCCCGCGGGCGGGGGCAGGGTGCTCGTGTACGCCGCCGGCACCGAGTCCAGCGGCGTCCCCGCGGACTGGGCGGCCACCTCCGAGCGCTCCGGCGTCAACCTGCTCCCCGACCTGTCGGAGGCCACCGCGGCCGAGATCACCGCCCGCGTGCGGCGGGCCAAGCGGCCCGGCGACATCGCGGTGGTCTCCCTGCACTGGGGGTCGAACTGGGGGTACCACGTCCCGGCGTGCCGGATCCGCTTCGCGCACATGCTGATCGACGGCGGGGCCGACATCGTGCACGGCCACTCCTCCCACCACCCCCGGCCGTTGGAGGTGTACCAGGGCAAGCTCGTGCTGTACGGCTGCGGCGACCTCATCGACGACTACGAGGGCATCCCCGGGTACGAGCGGTTCCGCGACGACCTGCGCCTCGTGTACCTGGCCTCGGTCGACCCGGCGTCCGGCCGGCTGACCGGACTGCGCCTCGTCCCCCTCGCCGCCCGCCGGATGCGCCTGGAACGGGCCGGGGAGCAGGACCGCGCGTGGCTGCGCCAGGTCCTGGAAGAGATCAGCCGCGAGCTCGGCGAGGAGACCGGGTCGGCGGCGCCGCGGATCGAGACGGAGGGCGGCGATCTGGTCCTGCGCTGGTGATCGCCGTGCCGGAAGCCGGGCCGCTCAAGCCGGTTCCTCGTCGAGGCCGCCGGCCAGGACGCGGGCGGCGGCCGTGTCGTCGTCGCCCATGCCCGAGTAGCCGTCGCGCCGGTGGCGCTCGGCCTGGTCGTCGATCCACCGGGTGTGCGCCTCCCAGGCGGCCTGCTTGCTGGTGCCGAGGGCGGCGCCGATCTGCGACCAGGAGGCGCCCGCCGCCCGGGCGGCCCGGACGGCGAGCTGGCGGCCGTACCCGGCCTTCCTGGCGATCACCTCGCCGAGGGCGAGCACCTCCAGGGCCTCCCCGCGGGTGAGGGGCGGAGGGGCGTCGGGGACCGGGAGGTCGTCCTCTCCGGCGGGGGTGGAGAGCGCCTCGCGGGCGCGCAGGTGGTCGTAGCGGGCGGTGGCGGTGACGAGCGTGAACCGCTTCTCGAGATCTTCGGGAGTGACCATGGCCCGAGTATGCGCGTCAAGCCATCCTGACGTCAAGACGGCTTGACGACACCGCCGTGTCGCCCCGGAGGGCGAGCGGACGGGGGCAGGCGCCCGGATTCGGGAGGGCGAGCGGACGGGAGCGGGCCCCCGGGTTCGGGAGAGCGGGCCGGTACGGGGCGGGCGAGGTCGTCTGGAGGGCCTGGATCAGGAGGGAGAGCCTCGGTGGAGGCGCCAGCCGGGGGCGGTCGCGCCGCCGGGGTGGATGGCGAAGGCGCGCAGCTCGAAGGTGTGGCGGCCGTCCGGGGCCGGGAGCCAGACGCCCTCGGGGGAGGGCAGCATCTCGGTGATGGTCACAGGACCGGCGGTGCGGGCCACGTGCCGGTGGAACACCTCGATCAGGTGACGGCTCGCGAAGTCCAGCAGCAGCGGCTTCGGCTCCTCGGGAGTGCGGTAGTACACCTGCTCCGGCATCCCCGCGCGGGCACGCCACGCGCGCGCCGCCCTGACCAGCGACCACCCCGAGAGATCCGCCTCCCACGGCAGGCCCGGCTCCTGCCACCGCTCCCGCTGGTAGACGACGCCCCCCACGGTCAGTCGAGGCGTGTGCCCCGGCAGCGTGAACGGGTGGTCCTCGACCGCGGGCAACGTGAACGCCGCCAGCGGGTCGAACCCGGGGGCGCGCTTGAGCTGGGGATGCAGCAGCAGGGGGCCGTCCTCGTCCCACAGGGCCACGCCCGCGCCGTCGCGGCGCACCCGCAGGGCGGACGCCGGCACCGCGCCACCCGCCGCGGGCAGGTGCGGGCGCAGCTCGACCAGCGTGTCGGCCACCCGGTACGGGAAGATCTTCGTGCCGCGCCCGATCAGCACCTGGGCCACCCGCACGCCCGCGTCGGCGAACACCTTCTCCATCAGCGCGGCGATACGGTCCGGCCCGCCCTCCTCGCGGCGGAAGTGATCGGTCGGGAACACCGACAGCAGCGCGGGCGCGTGACCCTCGCCCACCACGATCTGGAAGTCCCCCTCGGCCAGCGCCCGCTCGTCGCGCGCCGCGATGAGCAGGTCCACCGAGGTGAACGCGGGATGGTCCGCGCCCGGCACCGGCACGTCCGCGAGCATCTCCCGCGCCCGCGCCGCCAGGGCCATGACCTCCTCCGCCCGCAGCTCCACATGCGACTCGCCCTCGCGTCCCTCCAACAGCCCCCGCACCAGCCCCTCGAACCGCGCGAGCACCGTACCCGCACCGCCGGCACCACCCACGGAGGCATCGCCGCCCGCGCCGGGAGGGCCGTGCGGGTCCGCGCCGGGAGCGCCGTGCGGATCTGCGCCGGGAGCGCCGTGCGGATCTGCGCCGGGAGCGCCGTGCGGATCTGCGCCGGGAGCGCCGTGCGGATCTGCGCCGGGAGCGCCGTGCCGGTCAGCACCGGGGGCACCGTTCCGGTCCGCGCCGGGGGCACTGTTGCGCCGGTCCGCGCCGGGGGCGCCGTCGTGCCGGTCGGCGCCGTGCCCGGTGGTCGCCGCGCGCAGGTACGCCAGCAGCGAGACCTCACCCTCCGGGGCCACGGCGTCGAGGACGCGGCGGGCGCGGGCCTGCTGGTCGTGGCGGCGCAGCAGCGCGGCCGTCCTCCACAGCTCCAGCACCGGGACGAGCCCGTCCCCCACCCGCCGGGTCACCGGCTCGCCCAGCTCGAAGCGGTTCAGGTCGCCCCGGCACTCCTCGAAGACCAGCGTCCTGTCCACGTACATGCGCCCCGCGCCGCGCCGCGCGGCCTCACCGGTGAGCGCCTCGTAGCGCTCCTCCAGCTTGCGCGCGGCGGCCACCCCATCGGCACGCGAATCCGCGCCACACGCCTCGACCAGGGACGCCAGCTCGGCAGCGGTCGCCTGCCACTCGCGCACCGCCTCGTCCCCGCCCCGGCCGGGATCCTGAGCCGGAAGGGCGTCCAGCCACGCGATCACCGCGTCGAGCGGACGAGCCGTATCCGGTGCCACGAGCGGCGCATACGTCAGCAGCCGCCGCCGCACCAGCCCCTCCACCCGCCCCACGACATCCTCCACGACACCACGCGCCCACCCGCCCGGCGTCCGCCCACCCTCCGGCTCCGTGGCCCGCGTCCGCTCGGCGTCCCCTTGCGGGCCCCGTGTCGGCTCGGACTCCGCCTGCGGGACCCGCGTGCGCTCGGTTTCCGGCTCCGCTAGCTGTGTGTCCTGGGCTTCCGGGGCCGGGGGCCGCGTCTCGGTGGTTTCGCGGGACAGTTCGCGGGCGAGTTCGCGTACCGTCAGGCCCGTCTCGGACAGGGCGATCAGGCGGGCGTCCAGCGGGTCCAGGGCGGTCGAGGCGCCGGTGATCTCGTTGACGGCGCCGTCGCCGGTGAACCGGTGCGCGAGGGAGGGGCGGGGACGCAGGTGGCCGCGCATCCGCGGGTCGGCGCGCACGCCGTCGGAGATGGCCTCCGCCAGGCGGGCGGAGGCGAAGACGGTGCGGGTCACGGCCGACGGGTCGCGCTCGACGCGGGCCGCCGCCGGCAGGTCCGGGTTGAGCGTGCCGTAGTTGACGGGGCCGAAATGGCTGTTGGTCTCGTTCTTGGCGGCCAGCCGCTGCAAATAGGTGACCAGCCTGCGCTCGATCTGGCGGTTCTCCCGGTTCGGGCCGGACGGCGACACGGCGTACTTGCGCAGGCCCTCGTGGAAGGCCGGGCTGAGCAGAAGCACGGCGTCCCGCAGCAGAGGGTCAGCCGCTCGGGCCTTCAGGCGCGCGGAACACCGCTCCAGCTCGCCCTCGTGGGCGGCCGACGCGCGCGCGGCCAGCTCGGCGGCCTCCGCGAGCAGGCGGTTCCACTCCAGCAGCGCGGCCGCCAGCTCCGCGCCGGGGGCGGACTCGGGCCGGGGTGCGGGGACGCGCCGGCCCACCGCCGCGCGCTGCTTGCTGAGCAGCCGCCCGGCCGCCGGGTCCCCCTCGCGGGCCGCGCGCACGGCCTCGGGGAACGCCTCACGCAGCAGATGCTCGCGGTGCTTCTCCGCAGCATGCTCGGCGGCCAGCACGGCGTCCACGCCGGCGGCGGTGTCCGGCAGCCGCACCTCCTCCAGCGCCTCGTACGGAAATCCCGTCGTGCGCACCACGAGGTGGTCGTGGAGAAGCCAGCTCATCGTGCCGCTCCCCGGACGTGTGGGGTGCCCGACGTGGTGGGAATCGCCATTTCTCCGCCTTTTCATCCTGCGGTACCGGGTCGCACTGAAAACTCTGTGCGACCCACCCATCGCGAACCAGGCGAAGACGGGTCAGCAAGTTGCCGGACGATATCCGCTTCCTGCCAACCAGCGGACGGAATGCGTGAACCACCAGGCCCACCTGCGAAGATACGGCGAGAGAACCCCGGACACGCCGACGACCGGCACGAAGGCAACGAACCGCCGGAACACAAGGAACACCCGGCGAATTCCACCTTCCCGACCGTTCGAGGTCAGCGAACGTTCATACGGCTTACTGGGACACTTGAGTTTCCTCCCCGGAAGGTCAGGGAGGAGGGCGCCTGCGAATTCCGCCGGATCGGCCGGTCGTCAGTTGACGTTCATGTGGCTTACCAGCGCACTCGCGCTTTCCGTCCCGGGGAGGGGTAAGGCCTCTGGCGGAACGCGCCTCCCCGGTCGGTCGATGTCAGCCGGTGTCCATGCGGCTTATCAGGACGCTTGGGCTCTCGGCGCCGGGGGCGAGGTGGGAACGGGCCGGGTCGTTGCCGGTTGCCGTGATGGAGCGGAGGAGTTCGAATATGCCGGAGGACAGGCGTACGGGGCCGAGCGCCTCGGCGCGCCGTCCGTCGCGGACCCGCCAGCCGAGCACCACGGTCGTGAACGTGCCGCGCCGTCCCCGGATCGCGCCCGGCTGGACGACTCCGACCGCCTCGACGCCGTCGCCCATCTCGGCGCGCAGCGCGTCGAGCGACCGTTCGCCGGCGGCGAGCGAGATGCGGGACGGGCTCTCGACGGCGGGCTGGTCAGGGGCGGCGCGCCGCGCGGCGCCCGAGGGGGCCACGCCGAGCTCCGCGGCGCTGGTGCGGCCGGTGAGGAAGCCGCGCAGCACCCCGCCGTCCAGCAGCGTCTGACGGCGGGTCGGCGTGCCCTCGGCGTCCACGGGGCCAGAGGGGTCGTCCACGAGGGTGACGGCGGGGGAGGCGATCCGCCGGCCGACCCGCTCCAGCAGCGGGCGCATCCCCGCGAGGACGTTGCCCGCGCTGAACAGGAAGCCCAGGCTGCGGACGAGGTGGGCCGCCACCCCGGGATGGAGCAGCACCGGGAGCGGCCCCTCGTCGCCGAGCGGCCGGGGCCCCGCGAGGTGGACGGCGCGGAACTCGCGGGCGCGTGCGGCGAGGGCGTCCCACCGCAGCTCGTCGAACCGCGAGGCGGTCAGCCCGTCCACCATGTGCCCGCCGAGGCCCTCCAGCCAGTGCCAGGCGTGGTGCGCGCTCTGCTCGTACGCCACCGCCGCGCCCGTCCAGTCGGCGGCGATCGTCCAACTACGGCTGTGCACGTACTCGGCGCCGAGGCCCGCAGGACCATCCGACGTCGCCAGCAGCTCAGCCAGCAGGCCCCGCGACATCTCGAACGGAGCCTCCGGCTCTGCAGGTGCCGGATGCACGTCCGTGCCCCGCGACATTGCAGAGCGGCCGTCAGCGCCAGTCACGGACAGGAGTGGGGCACCATCCGTGTTCGAAGTCGCCTGCGTGGTGCCGTCGGTGTCCGAGGTCGCGTGCGGGGAGTTGTTCGCGTCCGGGGTCGGACGCGGGGCGCCGTCTGTGTTGGGGGTCGGGCGTGGGGAGCTGTCCCTGTCCGGGTTCGGGGGGGTGTTTGTGGCTGGGGTCAGGGAGATCAGTGGGAGGCCGCTGTCGGCGCGGGAGCGGCGGGCCAGGGCGACCGCCAGGCGGGCCACGTCATCGGGGAACTCCGGTGGCGCGCCCAGCAGCAGGGCGGCGGCGCCGTCTCCGGCGCGGACCCGCAGGCCCGTGGTGGTGGTCACGCCCTGGCGGGCCGCGTGGGTGCCGTCGGCGAAGACCTGTACGGCGCGGACCGAGGTGGACACGCACTCGACGTCGGCCGCGTCCCCACCGGCCGCCGCGACGGCATGCAGCAGCGCGCGGCATCGGTCCAGCAGCACGGACACCTCGGCCGGGGCGGCGCCTCGCACAGCGCCTGAAACCGCGCCGGGGACAGTGCCCGAGACAGCCCCTGAGACTGTGCCCGAGACCGTGCCCGAGACTGCGCCCGAGCCAATACCTAAGACCACGTCCGGGACAGTGCTCGAGACCGGGGCTGGGTCAATGCCTGGGGCCGCGCCCGAGACCGGGGCTGGGTCAATGCCTGGGGCCGCGCCCGAGACCGGGGCTGGGTCAATGCCTGGGGCCGCGCCCGAGACCGGGCCTGGGTCAATGCCTGGGGCCGCGCCCGAGACCGGGCCTGGGTCAATGCCTGGGGCCGCGCCCGAGACCGGGCCTGGGTCAATGCCTGGGGCCGCGTCCGGGAGCGCGCCTCGGTCGGTGTCCGGGGTGGTGCCTGGGTTGATCGTGGTCATGGGCCGCTCACTGTCATGCGGGCCACCCGCAGGGTGGGCTGGCCTACTGAGACTGTTACCGGGAACTGGCCCAGCTTGTTGCACTGGTAGCCGTATGGCATGAAGCGCAGGTCGTCGCCGATCATGTCGATGTCGCGGAGGACGCCGGGGCCCGTGCCTGACAGGGTCGCCTCCCGGATCGGGGCGGTCAGCTTGCCGTTCTCGATCAGCCGTCCGGCCGTCACGCGCACGCTGAAACGTCCCGAGCTCATGTCCGTCTCGCCGGACACGATGGACTCCACGTACAGGCCGTACGGCGTCGCGGCGATGATCTCCTCGGGGGACGATCGGCCGGGGGCGACGTAGGTGCAGCTCATGCGGGGCAGCGCGGGGTAGGCGTAGCTCAGCCGCCGTCCGTGGCCGTGCGGACGCAGCCCGGCCGCCGCGGAGGCGCGCCGGTCACGCAGATAGGAGCGCAGCACGCCGTCCTCCAGCAGCGCGACCTCCTCGGCGGGCTCTCCTTCGTCGTCGAAGTCGTACAGGCCCGCGCCGAGCGGGGCCCGCGGCGCGTCGATCAGGGTCAGGCCCGCCGGGGACAGCAGGTCGCCCAGCAGGCCGCCGTACGCGGCGCCGGGCAGCAGCGCGACGTCCGCCTCCAGTCCGTGGCCGCACACCTCGTGCAGCAGCGCGCCCGGGCCGCCCGGGGCGAGCACCACGGGCATCTCGCCCAGAGGCGGCTCCACGGCGTCCAGGTCGCGGACGGATGCCTCCGCCGCGGCCCGCGCCAGCGCTCGGACGACGTCGTCACCCGGTGCGCCTCCCAGTGGCCCGCCGACCGGTTGCCCCCGGTGGCCCTCCGCGATGGGAGGCGCAGGACGGATCTCGGCCCCGGCGACGCGGAGGGTGCGGGCGATGACGCCGTCGCGGCGCGCGGTCGCGTGGATTCGCAGCTCCAGGTGGCGGTGCGTGCCGTGGCGCAGCAGTCCGTCCTCGCGGGCGACCAGCGTGGCCCGCTCGACGAACTCGCCGGTCACCCGGGCGGTCACGACACCGGGGAAGGCCGCCTCGACCTCGTCGGCGGCGAGGGCCACCATCCGGGACAGCTCCTCCGCCGTGGCCAGGCCGGCCTCCGCGACGGCGGCGAAGCCGTGGGAAGCCGGTACGGCAGGGGAACCGCCGAGGGGAGTGGTGGAGGAGCGATCGTCCGCCGGGTCGCCGGGACGCAGGTCGTAGGGGGGAGTTCTGCCCGGGTCGCCGGGACGCAGGTTGTACGGGGGTGTTCCGCCCGGGTCGCAGGGACGCAGGTCGTAGGGGGCGGTTGCGGCTGGGCCGCCGTGCCGGCCGGTGGGGCGGGCGGACGTGGGGTCGTCGGCGAGGAGGGCGGGGAGGCGGGACGGGTCGAGGTAGGGCAGGTGGCGGTGGTGGACGCCGTCCGCCGTGGTCAGCGACAGCCCGGTACCCTCGCGGCGGCGCTGCGCCAGCCGCAGCCCGAACCGGTCGGCGACTGCGCGGGACAGCACCCACGACTCGGCGAACACCTCGGCCCGCCGCCCCGGTCCCGCCGCCGCAGCAGCGGTGCGCAGCGCGGCCTCCGGGTCGATCACGGGGGTGGCCGGCGAGGAGGTCTCCTCGAGGGCGGGGCGGGCCGCGTGCCGCGGCCGGGCGCCGGGTCTGGGTTCGATATCGGTACAGGTGCCGGGTTCGGTAGCGGGTCCGACTCCGATATAAGGTCCCACTCCGGTGCCGGGGCCGGGTTCTGTGCCGTGTCGGGGGCCGGGTTCGGTAGCGGGTCCGGCTCCGGTGCCGGGTTTCGGTTCGGTAGTGGGTTCGGCTCCGGGGTGAGGTCCGGCTTCTGGGCTGGGGCCGGGTTGTGGGGTGTGTTGGGGGGTGGGGTCGGTGCCGTGGTTGGGGTGGCGGCCGGACCCGGGGTGGGTCAGGGGCGTGCTCACGGGTGTGCGTCTCCTGGTGAGGCGGGGGCCGTGCGGACGGCGGTGAGGCGGAGTTCGGAGCAGTGCGCCCCGCCGGAGCCGTGGAGCCACAGGTCGCCGGGGCCGGGCAGCATCTCCGACACGCCGAGGTCGGCGCCCTGCTCGCTGAGGTGGGCGACCAGTTCGGTGAGGAAGAGACCTTCGGTGTCGAGGAGGACGGGCTTGCGCTCGCCGGGGATCTTGACGAAGGCCCAGCGGGGCAGGCCGTGACGGCGGACGACCTGGCGCAGCGCGACCAGCAGCGCGAACGAGGCGTCGTCGCCGCCGCGCGCCGGCTCGGGGACCAGTTCTTCGCGGGCGATCAGCCACCGCTCCCGCTGGAGCACCGTACGGCCGACGGTGACGCGCGGAGTGTGCCGGAGCCCGGCGCGCCCGAACGTCACCGGGCGCACCCGGGGTGGGGCCAGCGCGTTGTGCGCGGGCGAGTCCAACTCGCCGTTGTAGAGCAGGAACCCGTCCTGTCCCGGGGCCGACAGCGTCAGCCGCCCGTCCCGCACCACCACGTCCACCTCGCCGACCGGGATGGTCCGCCCGTCGGCGCGGCTGCTCGGCTGGGACGCCTCCACGGTCGCGCCCGGGAACTCGAACGGGACGATCTTCGCGCGCTTCGAGGTCAGCATGTTGGCGAGGGGACGGCCGGTGTCGAGCCGGGACAGCAGGCCGCCGATCGCGTCCTGGGTCGCGCCGGGGTCGTCCATGAACTGCAGGGCCCAGCCCCACAGCAGCACCGTGTCGTGCGACTCGGCCAGCACGAGCGTGAAGTCCCCGGCCCGCACGGCGTCCAGGTCCCTGGCCACGATCATGATGTCAGGCGAGCAGATCAGGGCCCGTCCGGCCAGCGCCTCCGGATCGACGACGACGTCCCGCGCGTCCAGCTCGACGCGTTCCCCCGTGTCCACGCGCTCGTCGATGACCGCGCGCCGGCCTCCCGGCGCGCGCGCGGAACGAAGGTCCGGGTCCTCTGATTCCGGCGCCCCGTCGGCGGGGCTCGGAGGGGTCAGCGCCGTGGGCCAGGAGTGGGCCAGGTAGGCGGGGAGGGGGAGCCGGTCGCCCTCCGCGAGGTTCAGGCCGGTCAGCGCGGTCGCGGTGAGGCGGGCGTGCACGCGCACGGCCTCGGCGGCCAGGACGTCCAGGACGGGGGCCAGCTCGTCGGTCAGCAGGCGCAGCACGTCCTCGCCGAGGTGCAGCGGCGTCACCGCGCCCAGGCACTCCTCGGTGATCACCAGCCGGTCGGCGTACAGCTGTCCGCCCGCGCGGCGCGTGTCCTGGCCGGTCAGCTCGCCGATCTCCTGCTCCAGGACCTGCAGCAGCTCACGGCGCCGGTCGAAGCCGGAGGCCGCGAACTCCTCCTGGAGCTCGCGCAGCCGGTCGAGACGGGACAGCCACACCCTGCGGGCGGGGCAGTCGTCGGGGAGCTCGGCGACGCGGTCGCGCAGCGCCTCCAGGGCGCGCGGCTCGGTCACCGGCAGGTCCACGCCGAAGGCGACGACGCGTCCCCTGGCGAGCCGGTCCAGTTCCGTGACCACCTCGGCGACCGGGATCCCGGTCTCGCGCGCCAGGTCGGTCGCGCTGCGCTTGCCGTCCACGAGCGGCGCCAGCGCGGCGGCTCGGCCCTTCAGGGCGATCGTGCGGGTGCGGACGAGCGTCACCGACGTGCCGTCCGGGGCGAGCCGGGCCAGCGTGGACAGGCGCGGCCGCAGGTGCGGCCGTACCTCCGGGTCCTCCGCGACCTTGTCGGCCAGCCCCCGCACAACCCAGTACGCGACGTACGCATGCCGCCGCACCACCATCCCGGCCCCGCCACCTCGGCCTTCCTCACCCTCAGAGGCGCGCGCGCCGGGTTCTGTGGTGAAGGTGCCGTAGTTGATGGGGCCGAAGAAGCTGGTGGTCTCGTTCTTGGCGGCGACGCGTTGGAGGTAGCCGGCGAGCTGGCGTTCCAGGGAGCGGGTGCGGCTGGTGCGTGGTGTGGTGGTGTCCGAGGTCACGTAGCCGCGGAGGCCGCGGTCGTACATCTGGGGGCTGGACAGCCAGACGGCCTCCTGGAAGCGCTCGTCGGAGACGAGGTCGCGCAGGGCGGCGCGGCGGGCCGGCAGTTCGGCGTCGAACGTGGCGCGGGCCTCGCGTTCCGCCTCGGCGAGCCGGTCGAGCGCGCGGGCGTAGTCGTCCAGCAGGGTCCTGGTCGTGGACGGCAGCCCGGCCGTCTCCGCGGGGTCGGGGAGGGGACGGTGGCGCGACAGGGTCTTCCAGAGCTTGCGGCGCAGCTTTCCGTCGGTGACGTCCTCGGAGTCGCGCAGGTGGGCCACGGCGGCGTCGGCGGCCGTGGCGAGCGCCTCGCGGGCGTCGAGCAGCGCGTCGATCCCGGCGGACGTCAGCGGGAAGGAGATCCGCTCCAGCAGCGCGAACGGGAACCCGGTGCTGCGCAGGATGAACTCGGGATGCAGCTCCCACCCCGCCCCGGCCGACTCGCGCGGGCCCGGCCGGACGGGGCTCGGCGTGGTGGCGATGGGGCGAGTGTCGGGAGGGGCGGGGTGGGTGGGGGTCATCGGGTGGGCTCTGCGCCGGGGGTGAAGGCGGTGGACCATTCGTTCTGGTCGCCGGCGATGAGGGCGGCGACGGCGAGGCCGGTGAGCGCGCCGGTGAGGATGCCCTGGCCGCCGTGGCCCGTGGCGGCGATCACGCGGTCGTCGCCGGGCAGGAAGCCGAGCAGCGGACGGCCTCCGGGGGCGGCGGCGCGCAGGCCGCTCCACACGTCCCGCAGCGTGCCGCCGCCGAGGCGGGGCAGCGTCCTGCTGAGGAACGCGGTCAGCACCATGAGCCCTTCGGGGGTGACGGTCTCGGTGAAGCCGGTCTTCTCCTCGGTGGCGCCGACGACCACGGTGCCGGACCGGCTGGGCGCCGCGTACAGCGACCCGGAGACGACGTGCCGCAGGGTGACGGGCGCGTCCACGCGCAGCATCTGGCCGCGCAGCGGGCGGATCGGCAACGTGGGCAGTCCGGGGATGGCCCCGGACCAGGCGCCCGCCGCGAGGACGACCCGGTCGGCCTGGACGGTCCCGTCGTGGGTGGTCAGCTCGACCCCGTCGGCGGTGCGCTCCACGCCGAGGACGGGGGAGGCGAGCCGGATCCTGGCCCCCGCGGCGGTCGCGGCCTGCTGCAGGAGGCTGACGTACCCGTCGGCGTCCATGACGAGGCCGGACGGGTCGAAGTAGGCGCCGTGCAGCTTGTCGGGGGACAGCAGCGGCTCGAGCTCGGGGAGTCCGGCGGCGTCGTACCAGGTGCCGAGGTAGCCGGGGTGCGCGGTGGCGGCGCCCTCCAGCTCCTCGCGCTGCTGCGGCGTGCGGACGAGCCGGATGACGCCCGCCTCGGTGCGCAGCCGCCCCGGGTCGCCGCCGGTGATCTCGTCCAGGTCGGTGAAGAGCTGCTTGCGGCCCGCCTCGGCGAAGGACAGCATCAGCGGGTCGGCGAGCAGCCGCACGGACGGCACCCCCACGCCGGCCGCCGCGCGGGACCCGCGCCCGCCGAGCCCGTGGGCGTCGAGCGCGATGACGGAGGCGCCCTGCGCGGCCAGGCGGCGGGCGGCGGACGCGCCGACGACTCCCGCGCCGATGACGGCGACGTCGTATCGGGTCTGTGCCATTGGTGTTCCTTCCGGTCCTGCGCCTCAGAGGCGGGTGATGTAGGTCATCCGTAGCTCGGTGCTGTAGGAGCCCCGGTCGTCGGCCAGCCACCAGCCGGACGGGCCCGGCAGCAGCTCGCTCAGCCGCAGCGGCCCGCCGGCCGGGCGCACCATGTGCGCGAGGTGTTCGAGGCTCAGCGGCTCGGCCAGGTCGGCGTAGAAGGGCTTGCGCTCGCCGGGCACGCGCGCGAAGACGCGGGACGGCAGCCCGTGCGCCGCGCGCAGCCGGTCGGCGGCGAGCAGCGCCTCGGACGGCCCGCGGGCGTCGAGCAGGGGCGTCAGGGCCTCGCGGGGCAGCTCCCAGCCGCGGCGCCAGACCACCGCGCCGCCGAGCCGCACGCGCGGGGCGCCGCCGGGCAGGCGCAGCGGCGGCAGCACGACGGGCGGCGGGCCGAACAGCCAGCTCGACGCGGCCCTCGGGTCGCGGGGGCGCAGGAACGGCTCGCCCGCCTCGGGGTGGCGCAGCCGCAGCCGTCCCCCGGCGGAGACGACGGACAGGTCGGCGGCGCGCAGCCGGTCCTCGCCCGGCTTGGCGGACCTGCCGAGCACCTCGACGTCGAGGCCGGGCAGGTCGCGTTCGAACGCCTTGCCCTGGGTGCGGCGGTGTACGAGGGCGGCGGGCGGGCGCCCGTCCAGCTCCAGCAGCGCGGCCAGCTCGGCGGCGTAGCCGTCACGGCCGGGCGTCAGGGCGGTCAGGTGCGTCCAGACCTGGACGCCGTGGTGGATCTCGCCCACGATCACGTCCAGGTCGCCGTGACGCAGGGCGTCCTCGGACGGCGCGGCGAGGAACACGTCGGGGGAGACGGCGAGCCCGGGGGGCAGCGGGCGCAGCAGCGGCGCGACGTCGGCCACGTCCAGGTCGGCGGCGCCGTCGCGGTCGCGGTCGCGCACGATGCCCGCGAGCCGGTCCAGGAAGGCCGCCACGGCAGGGTCGGCGGTCAGCTCGTCCACCTGGACGCGCCGGTCCAGCTCGGCGATGAAGGCCAGGAAACCGGCCCGCGCGCCGCCGCCGGTGAGCTCGGCGTGCAGGGCGAGGGCCCGGGCGTGGACGGCCTCGGCGAGGGTGAGCGCGTAGCTCGCCGACAGCCGCAGCACCGGGTCGAGCCGCTCGGACAGCAGGGAGAGCAGCGGCCCGCCGACGGCGGCGTCCACGACGTCGCCCCGGCAGTCCTCGGTGACGATGAGCCGGTCCGCGTAGATCGTGCCGGCCGCGCGCCGGGCCTCGGCCCCGCTCAGCTCGGTGAAGCACCGCTCGGCCTCCCGCAGCGCGTCGGCCTTGCCGTCCGGCCCGGCCTCGGCGAACGCCCGCACGGCCCGCTGGAACGCGCCGATCCCGGCGAGCGCGGCGGGCGGCTCCTCGGCGGGGTCGAACAGGCCGGTCAGCGCGCCGTCCAGCCAGGCGAGGGGGTCGTCCACGGTGGTCGGGATCTGCGGGTCGCGGCGGATCACGCCCCGGGCGAGCAGGCGCGCGGCGGCGGCCGACTCCTCAGGGGCCGCCTTCTCCTCGAACTCGGCCAGGGTCAGGCCGCGGTCGCAGGCCAGGAGCACGGCGCGGGACGCCTCGTCCAGGCGTGCCCTGCGGCCGTCGGGCAGGGTCAGCGCGCGCCCGTCCGCGGCGGCGGCGAAGCCGGGGGCGAGCCTGAGGGGCAGCCGCGCCTGGATGCCGGGGTCGGCGGCCAGCCGCGCGCCGAGCGCCTCGGCGGCCCAGTGCGCGGCGCGCGGCCACCGCCGCAGCAGCGCGCCCGGCTCCCGTTCCAGCCGCAGCGGCTCGGGGGACGCCGGGTCGACACGCACCGCGTCCACGGGGCCGAAGAAGCTGACCGACTCGTTCTTGGCGCAGAACCGTTGCAGGTAGGCGTAGAGCAGGCCCTCGTCGCGGCGGGCCTTGGCGTTGCGGGACGCGGCGGGGACGCCGGGCGCGCCGTGCAGCACCCGCTCGTAGGCGCCGGGGTTCGACAGCAGCACGGCCTCGCGGAACGGCGCGCTGGTGGCCGCCTCCCACAGCGCGCCACGAGCGCCGTCGAGGGCACGGCCCGCGGCCGCGTCCAGTTCGGCGGCGCGGGCGTCCAGCTCGGCGACGGCGGCGCGCAGGTGGGCGGCCCACGCGGCCGTGCCGGGGCCGAGCGCCTCGACGTCGGCCAGGGCCCGCGCGGGCGGCGCCTCGGCGCGCTCGGCCGCCTTGCGCACCCGGTACAGCGCCTTGAACGCGGGGGCGGGCGCGCCCGCGGCCTCCTGCTCGCGCACCGCGGCGGGGAACACCTCGGCGGTGAACTCCGCGCACGCCGCTGCCAGGGCCTCCCCGGCGGCCCGGTGCGCCGCCAGCGCCTCCGCCACCTCGGCCCGGGTGAGCCGGCCGAGCCACTCGAACGGGAACCCGGTGCGCCGCAGCAACGCCAGCGGCGCCGGACGCCACCGGCCCGGATCCGCCGTCACGCCGTGGCCTCGCGGAGGCCGCGAGGCCAGGGGGAGGCGGCCGCGTCGGCGGGTATGCGCATGGGCGTTCCTTCCCGAAGGCGGCACAGGATCGACGCCCACGGTAATTACGGCGGCCCGCCGCTCCATCTTCCAGATTGCGCAGTCGCAGGGACCTCTTCCGGCGGCGGGCGCGTCCCGGGCGGGATGACGGAGCGCGCGTACCGCTGAGGCCCTGATCAGCGGGTTTCCGCACGCCGATCGGACGGCCGGAACGCGGGGACGCGGCCCGCAGGGACCGGGCCGCGGCGGGGGAAGGTCAGCACGTCCGAAGAAGACAACGCGATCGTGGCTACTGGAGGATCGGGGGCGAAAGCAGGGCCGTGACCCTGTGACCATCGGCGCGTGTCCGGCGTGCCCCGCCGGGGGCGCGCACGGGGGTCAGGGCGGCACGGCGGAGACGAGGGAAAGCGCGGTGACACGGTTCCGCGTGTCATCGGGCGCCTTTCGAGAGGAGACCCTGGATGGCCGACGAAGAGATCACCGAGACCGGCGCTGCGGAGGAGACCGATCTCGACGGCGACGAGCTCGGCGACCTCGACGACATGGAATTCCTGCTCGAAGAGATCGAGAACCGCATCGCCCCCCTCGCCTGACCCGGGCGAGCGGAGACGGTCACCTCTGATTCACCGACATCCGACCTTCTCGACGTGAGTGACGCGTCCATGTGATCCGCGGCATCCGAGCCGGGGCCACGCGTGCCGCCGGTACGGGTTCTCGAAACATCGGCGGCATGGCCTCGGGCCCGCGGGGACCGGTCGAGAAGGCTTCATTCATCAAACCGACGGGATCGATGGGAGCTCAGGTACGAATGGCCGTGAACACACTGGTGGAGCTACCGCGGGACGCGGTGGTCGTCCTCGCCGATGACCCGTCGTCTCCGCCGGCCGGCCCGGCGCCCGTCGTCGTGGACGCCGGCGCCCGGCTTCCCGTCGCCTTCTCGTCCCTGCGGGCCGTGATCGCCGCGCTCGACGGCCTCGCCCCCGACGCGGTGGTAGAGGTCGCGCGGCGCCGCAGGCCCGAGTGGAACTGGCTGTTCCCCGGCACCTTCCCGGACGCGCCGCTGCTGGCCGACCTCGCCGGCACGCCGTCGGAGCGCCGCCTGCACGCCGAGTCCGAGCAGGTCTTCCGGGTGCTCGACACCGCCGCGGAGGCGATCGCCGCCGGTCTCGTGGCCAGTGGCCGTCCCCTGCTGCTGCGCGGCACCGCCCACGCCGACATCGTCAGCCTGCGCGCGCTGCCACGGCTCGTGGAGCGGCTCACGCTCAGCGAGCCGCCCGCCGGGGTGCGCGTGGAACTGGCCGACGTCACCCCGGCCGAGCCCGGGCCCGCCACCCTCGCCGCCGACATCCGGCGCCGCACGCTGGCCTCCGTCCTCGACCGGCTCGGCCTGACCGCGCCCGCCACCCCCGGCGGGTACGTCCCGGACACCGTGCCGGGCCCGGCCGCGCGGGACGTGGCCGAGCACCGCCAGCTCACCGAGGCGTTCGAGGCCCCCGACGTCGAGCCGGAGCGCGCCGTCGCCGCCGCCCTGCTCGCCATACGCTCCTGCTTCTTCAGCGCCAACTACGAGGGCGCGGTGCTCGCCGCCGAGCTGCTGCTCGACCGGCTCGACGCCGCGCCCGCCCTGGACGTGGCGGAGGTCGCCGAGCACTTCGCGGCCCTGGACCCCGGCGACGGCACCCCCGCGATCGGCATCTACGCCGAGGTCGCCGAGTCGCCCGCGCACCTGCGCGCCCTCGCGATCCGGTGCGTCGGCGTCGTGCGCGCCCTCGTGCAGGACCTCGAAGGGGCCCGCGAGGAGTTCACCCGCGCGCTCGCCGAGGCGCCCGACCCGGTCAGCGAGGCCCGCATCCTGCTGCTGCGCGCGCTGCTCGCCGTCAAGAGATCCGGCACCCTGCCGGAGGGCATCGCCGACATCGAGCACGGCCTGACCCGGCTCGCCGAGGTCAAGACCCCGGTCTCGGCCGTCGAGCAGGCGTGGCTGCGCAACGTGCGCGCGCTGGCCCACGTCCGGGCCAAGGAGGCCGGGCCCGCCATGCGCGAGGAGAAGCTCGCCGTCGGGCTCATCTCCAAGCTGCACTCGGCCGACGCCACCCACCTCAAGATCAACCTGATCTCCAACATCAGCGTGCTGCAGGAGATGGGCAAGAAGTACGAGCTGGCCTCCGCGACGTGGGACCACTTCGCGAAGATCAGCTCCGAGTGGGGCGACAGCTTCTTCAAGCACCACCACTACCGCGCGGCCGGGCTCAGCTACCTGGCCGGGGACGCCGAGCAGGCCCTGGCCGGGTTCGGCGCGGTGTACGACCTGGCGAGCAAGCTGGACGACCACTTCCACCAGCAGATCGTCGCCACCGAGGTCGGCGGCCTGCTGCTGGACCTCGGCGAGCCCGCCCGCGCGGGCGAGTGGTACGCCCGCGCCGAGTCCGCCGCGTCCGTCATGCAGGACCCGTACTACCTGGCGCTCGCCGCGACCGGGCGCGCCATCGCGGCGGGCGACGCGCCGGGCCCGGTCGTCAGGGAGCTGGCCTCCCGCAGCCTGGCCTTCCGCCCCGAGGCTGCCAAGCTGATCGCCGCCCTCGACGCGGCGGCGGGCGGCGACCCGTCCGCACTGGCCGCCGCGCTGCCCCGGCCCACCACCAAGCTGAACCGTCCGTTCCGGCTCATCGCGCTCGACCTGGCACCGTCGGCATGACCGCCTTCCGGATGCTGGACTCCTTCGTGCTGCGGCGCGCGGGGTTCGCCCTGAGCCTGATCGACGGTCTCGGCTGCCCCCGCACCGCCGCCGCGCTGCGCGAGGCCCACCTGTGGGGCGAGCGCGCCGAGGAGGCCCGCGCCCGCCTGCTACGGCAGGTCGTCCCCGAGGAGGTCGCGCGGCTGCGCGCCTCCGGGGACCCCGGCGAGCCGGGAAGCAGGGCGGCGTTGCGCGCGCTGTCCCGGCTGCGCAGCAGGCTCGGCCGCCGCACGCGGGCCGGCCTGCCGCCGGGAGACTGGTCGCCCGCCCTGACCGGCGGGCACCGGGCCTGGACCGAGGCGCTGGAGGCCGCCGACCGGGAGGTCGCCCGCGCGGGCGGCCTCCTGGCCGAGGAGGAACCCGAGGCGGCGGCGCGGCTGCTCGCCCTCACCGGGCGCGCCGACGTCCGCGAGGCGATCTTCCTGCTCTCCCCGGACTTCCTGGAGACCCTCGTGCGCCGGGACCTGGGCACGGAGTCCCAGGCCGGCCGCACGGCGCGCGACCGCGCCCTGGAGCGCCGCGTCTACGCCTTCGCGCAGCGGCTCGCCGCCAAGAACGAGACCACCAGCTTCTTCGGCCCCATCTGCTTCGGCCGCGTCGACCCGGAGGCGGAGACGGCCGGCCGTTCGCCCGAGACGCCGTCGGGCGTGGTGCACCGGGCGGCGTTCTTCGCCTTCTGGGCCGCGGCGGCGTGGGGCAGGGCGGCGGCCCAGATCCCGGCCGTCCGCCGTGCGCTGCCGCCGCGACGGCTGCCGGTCGCGGTGGTCGAGGACACCCGGGCCACCATCCCCGGCCGCCCGCCCGTCGAACTGGACGCCACCGCGGTCGCGCTGCTGCGCGCCGCCGACGGCACCCGCACCCCCGGCGAGCTGTCCGCCGCGCTCGGCCTCACGCCGGAGGAGACCGCGCGCAGGATCACCGCCCTCGAACGGGCGCTGCTGCTCCGCCGCGACCTGGAGCCGAGCTCCACCACCGTCCACCCCCTGCGCGACGTGGTCGCCCGCCTGCCCGACGTGCCCGAGGCGCGGCGCTTCGTCACCGCCGCCGCCGACATGGAGGCGCTGCTGGAGCGCTTCGCCGAGGAGACGGCCGTCCCCCGGCGCACCAAGATCCTCGCCGCGGCCGAGGAGCTGTTCGAGTCCGTCACCGGCGTGCCCGCCCGGCGCAACCAGGGCCGCACGTACGCCGACCGCTTCATCCTGTTCGAGGACTGCCGCGCCGACGACGAGCCCCTGATCTGGCCCGCCGCGACCGCCCGGCGCGTCGAGAACGCCCTGGACCCGGTGCTCAGGCTCGGCCTCACCGGCGGGCACGCCCAGCGCGACGGCCTGCGCGCCATCGCCGCCGAGGTGCTGGCCGGCGCGGGCGGCTCGCTGCCGTTCCTGGAGTTCGCCGACGCCCTCGCCGCGCGCCTCGCCGAAGGCGTCTTCGAGCCCGTGCTGGACACGTGGGGACGGTGGCGCACCGCGCTGCTCGACCGCTTCCTCGCCGCCTCCGACGGCCGCCGCGCCCACCTGGACCCGCACCAGGTCGAGGACCTCATCGACGCGCCCGAGGGATCCTTCTTCGTCAGCCCGGACGTCATGGTGCAGAAGGACGACGACGCGCCGCTCGTCCTCGGCGAGATCCACCCCTACGTCTTCGCCTGGGGCCTGCAGGGCGTGTTCGCGCCCGACCCCGACCGGCTCGCCCGCGACATCGCTCCCGTCCTGGACGTCTGGGGCGGCACCGGGCGCGCCGCCACCGTCCTGCACCGCCGCCAGCACAAGGGTCTGGTCGGCGAGGCCTACCCCGGCCGCTTCATCGAGGTCGCCGGGCGCGCGGGCGCCGGCCCCGAACGGCGGCTCGCCGTCGGCGACCTGCGGGCCGTGCTCCGGGACGGCGAACCCGAGCTGGTCGGCCCGAGCGGGCCGATCTCGCTGTACGTCGGCGAGGACGACCACCCCCACCTGCGCGTCTTCGCCCCCGTGCCGGTGGACTTCCCCCGGCTGCGCGCCGGCGCCCACACCCCGCGCCTCCTGCTCGGCGACCTGGTCGTCCAGCGCGAGCGCTGGGACCTGCCCGCGGGCGGGCTCGCGGACATCGTGGCCGCCGAGGGACGGCTGGACCTGTTCCGCGCCGTCACCGCCACCCGCGAACGGCTCGGCTGGCCGCGGCACGTCTTCGCCCTCAGCCCCTCGGAGACCAAACCGGTGTACCTCGACCTCGACGTCCCCCAGGCCCAGGAGCAACTCCGCGTGCTCGCCGCCGCGGGACCCCTCGCGGTCTCCGAGATGCTCCCGGGTCCCGGCGAGCTCTGGCTGACCCGCTCGGCGGGCCCCCACACCAGCGAGTTCCGCGTAGCGCTGGTCGGCCACATCCAGGCCACACCATGACCCGCGACTCCCGAGACGCCGGGCCGGACGTGGTCGTGATCGTGCCGCCGCTCGGCGACGTCACCCTGAGCGCCGAGTGGACGGCGGGACCGCACCGGCTCCTCGACCCGGGCCGCCGGTTCATCGCCCGCGTCCTCGCCACGGCCCCCGCCCTCGCGGCGTCCGAAGGCGCGCACGACGGCTCCGGCCGCTCCGCCCCGGGCGCTCAGCATGATGCGGACGCCGGCGGCGCTTCCGGCGCCGATGGCGATGGGGAGCGTGTCGTGCGGCTGCGGGCGGGGGTCGCCGTGCTCGCCGATCCGGCCGGGCCGATGGCGCGGCTGCGCGCCGCGGGGCTGCTGGTGCCCGCCGTCACCGAGACCCACCCCGGCTCGGCCGTCGACCTGGTGCTCGACGACCTGGAGCTGCGGGACGGCACCACGGAGGACTCGGCGGCGGCGTCGCGCGCCTCCGCGGGCCCGGCGCCGTACGACCCCGAGCTGGAAGAGGCGCTCGCCGCGGTGAGCCCGGGGGACGAGGTGTGGCTGGTCCTGGAACGCGACCAGCAACTGCCCGCCGCCCTCGCGCTCGCCGCCCGCCTGCCCGGCCCGGTCCGCGTCACCGGCCGCTACGCGCACCGGCACTGGCCCGTCCTCGCCCGCCTGTCCCCCCTGCACGCCGCGAGCCTCGCCACCCCGCCCTCCCCACTCCGCTGGCGCGTCACCGGCCTCCCCGGCGCCGCACCCCGAGGGGAGACAGACGCCGCACCCCAGGGGGAGACGGAGGTCTACTGGCGGGAGCGGGCGGCGGACCCCGTGCCGCCAGGGCCGTGGGCCGGCCGCGTGAGCCTGCGGCAGGCGGTGGAGGCGCCCGGTGAGCTGGTCGCCGCCGGATGCGTGACCGCCGTACTCGGGCTGTGCGCCGCCGACCACGAGTTCGCCGGCCGCGGCGGCTCGGCGTGGCCCGCGGAGAAGGCGCGCGCCGCCTTCGACGTCCTGCGCGCCTCCGGCGTCACCGTGCTCGCGGAGCTGTGGCTCGGCGCCCCCGGCGTCCCCGCGGCACGCACCCGCGCCGCCGTCGAGACCCTCACCGCGCCCGGCGGCCCGGTCGACCGTCTCGTCGGCCTGCGCCCGTTCGACTGGCCCACCCACTGGGACGACCCCCGCTGGGGCGAGACCCACGTGCGCTGGGGGCGGACGGGCGCGGAGCGCGACCTCGCGCGGCACCGCGAGTTCCTCGCCGAAGGAACCCTGAGCCGTGCGGAGGTCCAGGAGCTGGTGTCCGAGATCGGCCCCGGCCTCGCGCGCGCCGGCACGCTGATCCCCGCCCGCGTCGCCGCCGCCTACCTGGCCCCCGGCTCCCTGAACGACGGGACGGACGGGACCGACGGCACGGACGGTGAGAACGGGGTGGCGCTGGCGGCGGACACCGTGGTGGTGGCCGGCCCCGCCGCGTCCGGGCAGTGGTACGCGGTGGACCTGCGCGCGGGCCGGATCGTCCGGCTCGACCCGCGCGTGGCGAGCCGCCTGCGCGTCGGACGCCGCGTCGTGCCCGAGGCCGAGGCGCTGCCCGGCGTCGCGCCCGCCGTGCGCGCCCGCGTGCTGGACGCCCTCGTGGGCGGCGGCCTGCTGATCCGGCGATGACGAGCGACGACATGGCCACGACCGACGACGACACGGCCGGCGTTGATGGGGTGTTGGGCTTGGAGGAGGCAGAACAGGTGAATCGACCCGGCGGCACGTCACCGTGGACGCTCGCCCCCGTCTTCGTGCTGCGGCACGCGGGGCTGCCCTTCGACTGGGTGGAGTCGCTCGGCGCCGCCCCGGCGGTCCTCGCCGCGTGCGAGGAGGTGCTGGACGTCGAGGACGAGCTCGGCAACGCGCTCGGCGACGCCGCGCCGGCCGTGGTCGCCACCCTGGCCGCCGGAGGCGCCCCCTCGGTGCCGCGCGGCGCCCGCGAGATCGTCGCCCGCTGGCGGGCCGCCTACGACCGCATGGCCGCCGCGCACGCCGGCGACCTGCCGGGGCTGCGCCGCAGGCTGCGCGACCACGCGGCCACGCCGACGTTCAGGGACGCGGTGTTCACCAGCAACCCCGGCATGTACGAAGGAATGGTGGCCCGCTACCTGGAGCTGGACGAGGCGCCCGACACCGCCAAGCACCGCCGCGTGGAACGCCAGCTCTACACCTACCTGCAGCGCTTCTGCGGCAAGAACGAGACGGCCAGCGCGTACGGGCCGATGGGGTACGGGCAGGTCACCGACGGGGACGGCTTCGCCGTCGAGAAGGTGGCGAGCCCGGCGAGGCGCGCCTTCCTCGCGTACTGGGCGGTCACCGAGCTGGCCCGCGCCGCGGCCCGCGACAGGACGCTGGCCCCGCACGTGCCGATCCGCCTCAGCCTGCTCGCCCGCCGCTCCGGCGACGCCATCGAGGTGGACGGGCTGGAGGAGCCCCTGCGGCCGGGCGCCGAGGCGCTGCGGCTGGTCGCCCTCCTGGAGGAGAACCCCGCCGGGTTCGCGGGGCTGGCCAAGGCGGCGGGCGTCCCCGCGCGTGCCGCCGTCGAGGCGCTGCGGCCGCTGCTGGCGGCGGGCGCGCTGGTCAGGGGCCTGGACGTGCCGGGCGAGCGGGTGGACCCGCTGCCCGGCCTTAGGGCGTCGCTGTCCGCGCTCCCCGCCTCCGAGGCACGCGACGGCTGGGTGCGGCGGCTGGACGGCCTGGCGTCCCTGTGCGACCGGTTCGGCACGGCGGCGGGCGACGTGGACGCCCGGCGCGCCGTGCTCGCCGAGCTGGAGTCCGCCTTCACCGAGCTCACGGGCGTGCCGGCCCGGCGCGGCGCGGGCGCGGTGTACGCCGACAGGCTCGTGCTGTTCGAGGAGGCCGCGTCCCCGTTCCGGCTCGTCGTCGGCCGTGACGCCGCCGCCCGGCTGGAGGCCGCGCTCGCCCCCGCGCTCGAGCTGTCCGCCGCCTTCGGCGACCAGGTCCAGGGCGGGCACCGCGACGAGATGGCGAAGATCGTCCGCGAGGCGGGCGGCGCGCTGGGGTTCGCCGCGTACGCGGCCCGCGCGCGGCCGGAGAACCAGGAGGGCAGCCGCTTCTCACCCGTCCGGCCCGTGACCGTCCCGGCGGGGGACGGCGAGCCCGTGCGGCTGAGCCCGGACGCGCTCGGCCCGTCCGGCGGGGAGGCGAGGTACGCGCTGCCGGACGTGTGCCTGGCCATGGCCTCGCCCGAGGAGGGGGCGGACGGGACCTGGCGGGTGCTGCTCGCCCGGGTCCACCACCACCTGCTGCTCACCGGCTGGCTGACCACCTTCCACCCCGACCCCGCGGCGTTCGACCGCGCCGCCGCCGACTGGCTGGACGGCGACGGGCGCGACGTGGTCGCCCTGGCCACCAGCCGGCGCAACAAGGGGTTCTACCGGTTCCCGGGCCCCCGGCTGGTCTTCAACGCCGCCGACCCCGACGCGCGCGACGACAACGTGGCCGCGGCGGACTGCACGGTCGAGCTGAGGGACGGGCGGCCCGTGCTCGTGGACGCCGCCGGACGCGTCCGGGAGCTGTACCCGATGCTCAACGACCTCACCACCTACCCCCCGTTCGCGGCGCTGTCCTCGCCGTCGGTGCTGCACGCGCCCGTGCGCGGGACGTACGGGCATCTCGGGAGGGTGACGATCGGCGATGCCTGCTACCAGCGGGAACGCTGGACCCTGCCCGCGGGCGAGCTGCCCGCGGGCGGGCGCGGCCCTTCGGCGCTGCTTGCCCTGCGCAGGCTCGCGCGCCGGCACGGCCTTCCCCGGTTCGTGTTCGCCCGCGTCGAGGCCGAGCGCAAGCCGGTCCTCGTCGACACGGCCTCGCCCTTCGCCGCCGAGTTGCTCGGCCACCTGCGCGGCGACGGGGCCGGGGCCGAGGGGCGGGACGTGCTGATCGAGGAGATGTACCCCGGCCCCGGCGAGCTGTGGCTCCGCGACGAGGCCGGCCGCTACACCTGCGAACTCCGCATGCAACTCACCCGCCCCGCCACCTCCCCGGCCTCACCCTCTCCCACCTACGCGGAGGCCCGATGAGAGGAGCGCTGGACGGCTCCCCGGCGGGTATGGCGACGGCCGCGTACCCCGGGCGGCCGTTGCCTCAGGTACGGGTGGACGGGGCGCTCTCCTTCGGGGACGGGCGGCTGCGGTGGGACCTGCTCCCGTGGGCGCTGCTCCGCACACCGGGCTTCCCCGTCACCGGGCTCGCCGGCCTGGCCGCGCCCGAGCTGCTCACGGCCACCGACGAGGCGGCGAGCCTCCGCGAGGCCTTGGACGCGCCGCGTCGCGAACTTCTCACCACTTCCGCCGTTCCACCCCGGGAGGTCAGGCGGGCCGTCGTGGCGGGGCGGCGGCTCGGGGACAGGGAGGTCGCCGGATGGTCCGGGGCGCCCGCCGGTGCCGTGGCTCGGTGGAACGGCCTCGTGGACGCCGTCGCCGTCGCCGACGGACGGGTGGCGGACCTGTACGCGGCGGCGCGGCGTCGCGCCGACCTGGGCCTGGCCGGGCTGTTCCGCGACCCGCGGCTTCAGCAGGCGGTCTTCCTGTCCAGCCAGACCTTCTTCACGCACGGCCTTCCCCGGGTGCTCGCGCTCGCCTCCTCCGGCGGCGCGGCGGACAAGCGGGAACGTAGGGCGGTCGGCACGGCGGCCAGGTATCTGCGGCGGCTGTCGGTGCGGTGCGAGCAGACGTCCTTCTTCGGGCCCACGCACTTCGTCCACCTGGACCCCGAAGTGGCGGAGCCGCTGGCCCTGGGCGTGCCGGGGGCGGAGCAGGTGTACGCGGAGCCGGGGATCTGGCTGCTGGAGCTGCTCGCCAGGACGGGGCACGCGGAGACGCCGATGGAACGGCGCAGGCCGCGCAGGCACCCGCTGTTCAGGCTCGGTGAGGGACGGCTGGTCAGCGCCTCGGACGGGCGGTTCAAGCGGGTGGGGGAGCGGGCGCTGCGGCTGTGGGTGGTCCTGGACGGGGAGCGGACGCTCGCCGAGGCGTGCCGTGCCGCCGGGATCGCCGTCGAGGACGCGCCCGCGCTGCTCGGCGAGCTCGGGCCCGTCGTCATCCACGCCACGCCGCTGCCCAGCCACGAGATGTATCCCTTGGCGACGCTGCTCGCGGCAGAGGACGACCCGCACGGCCCGGCGCACCGGGTGGCGCGGGCGGCCGCCGCGTTCGCCGCGCGCCCCTGGCCTGAGCGCCGGGCCGCGTTCCACGAGGCCGAGGCGGTCGCCGAGGAGCTCGGCGCCGAGGCCAGGCGCGGCGAGGGACGCCACTACGTGGACCGCTACGTCCTGCACGAGGAGCGCGCCCACCCGCTGAGCGGCCGCACGGTGCTCGGCGGCCCCGCCGTCGCCGGGATGGCCCGCGCCCTGGAGGCGGTGCTGCCGCTCTCCTACCTCGCCGCGCTGGTGGCCCGCGAGGACGCCCGCGAGGCCCTGCGCGCGGCCACCGGAGGCCGCCGTACGCCCCTGGCCCGCGCGGGCACCCTCCACATCCCGCCCGTGACCCATCGCTCCGACGCCCTGCGCGCCCACCTCGCCTCCCTCGTCGCCGCCCGCGCCGGTCAGGCCGTGGGCGTGCCGGGGACGGAGGTCGAGGTCGTTCACCTGACGCGGGAGGACATCGCGGGGCTGGTGGCCGCGCATGTGCCCGTCCCGGTTTCCGGGGAGCATCTGGCGGCGGTCGCGGGGCCGGATCTGATGGCGGCCGGGCCGCTCGGGGAGGCGACCTGGGTGCTCGGGGAGCTGCACGACGACGGCGCGTACAACGCGGGCGGGGTCACGCGGCTGCACCCGGACGGGGAGACGCTGAGGGCGGACTTCGAGCGGCGGCTGGTCGAGGTGTTCGACCCGGCGGAGATGGCCGCCGTGGTGTCGCGGCGGCGCAACAAGTTCCTGCTGCCGGAGATGCCGGGCACCGGCGTCGAGGTGGCGGGCTTCTCGGTGAAGCCGCGCGCGAGGACCGTCCCCATCGCCGAGGTGGACATCGACGCCGACGGCGCCGCGGTCGTCGTCGAGGGCCGCAGGCTGCGGCTGTACAGCGGGGAGCTGCCGTCCCAGGTGCACCGGGCGCTGGCCGTCCCCGCGCTGAACCCGGTCACGGTCGAGACCGGCACCCGCACCCCGAGGATCGTGGTGGACGGGGTGGTGGTGCAACGCGCCCGATGGCGGCTGCGGACCCCCGGCGGCCTGCGGGACCTGCCCGCCTGGGAGGCCGCGCAACGGCTGCGGCGCGAGGCGGGGCTGCCGCGCCGGGTGTTCGTGCGCCACCCGGACGAGCCCAAGCCGCTGTTCGTGGACTTCGCCGACGTCCACGCGGTCGCGGACCTGATGCGGCCGCCCGCCGCCGAGGTGATCGTCACCGAGATGCTGCCCGACTATCCGGACCTGTGGTGGAGACCCGACGGCGACCCCGTCTGCGCGGAGCTGCGCACCAGTTGCCTGGTGTGGTGGGAGCGCGAGGCCGCCACCCGACCAGGAGGAGACCCATGAGCACCGACGCCGAGATCGGACACAGCGCCCACGAGGCCCCCGTCACCGGCATGGCACGCTACCTGCGGCTCGCCGCGACCCCGGGCGCCGTGCCCATGACCCTGGCCGCGCTGGTGGGACGGCTGCCGAGCGGCATGGCGGGCCTGCTGCTCGTCACCGGCTTCGTCCAGAGCAACGGCTCCTACGCCCAGGCGGGCGTCGCCGCCGCCTGCTACGCGGTGGGCGTGGGCGTGTCGGGCCCGCTGCGGGGCCGCGCGGTGGACCGGCGGGGCGCCAGGGGCGTGCTGCTGGTCGCCGGGGCCGGCCAGGCGCTCGCGTTCCTGGCGCTGCTGGCCGCCCTGGCCGCCGAGACGCCGGCGGTGGTGCCGCTGGCGCTGTCGTTCGTGGTCGGCGCGCTGCTGCCGCCGATCGGCCCGGTCATGCGGACGATGTGGAGCCGCTCGCTGACCGACCAGGGCCTGCGGTCGGCGGCCTTCGCCCTGGAGTCCGTCATCGTGGACGCGGTGTTCATCGTCGGCCCGTCGGTCGTGGCCCTGCTGCTCGCGGTGTCGAACTCCAGCGTCGCCATCGGCGTGACCGCCGTGTTCACCGCCGCCGGGTGCCTCGCGCTGGCCGGGGCTCCGGCGATCGGGGCGCTGCGGCCGGTGGAGGGCGCGGCGCGCGACTGGCGCGGCCCGCTGCGCGTGGCCGGGGTGCGCTGGATGCTGCCGGTCGGTCTGCTGGCCACGGGAAGCATCACCGGCGTCGAGGTCGCGCTGCTGGCCACCGCGGACGCCCAGGGGCACGCCGACCTCGGCGGCCTGCTGATCGCCGCGTTCTCGGTGGGCAGCGTGTTCGGCGGGTTCGCCTACGGCGCGGTGAAGCTGCGCGGCACCAGTGCGGCGCACCTCGGGGTCTTCCTCGCCGTGCTCGCCGCCGGGTACGCCGTGGCGGTCGCCGTGACGAACCTGTGGCTGCTGGCCGTGGTGTTCGCGGTGGCGGGCGTCGCGCTCGCGCCGATGATGACGGCGCAGTACACGGCGATGGAGGAGGTCGCGCCCGAGGACGCGATGACCGAGTCGTTCGCGTGGCTGAACGCCCTCGGGCAGGGCGGCGGCGCGCTGGCGGCCACGGCGGCCGGGGCGCTGGCCGCGGACGGGCGTCCGGGCGGCGGGTTCCTGGTGGCCGCCGCGATGTCGGTCGCCGCGGCCCTGCTGACCCTCGCACTCCGCCGTCCGCGGGCGGTTTCCGCATGAAACCCCGCATAAGCCGCATCCTTCGGCGAGTGCCCACGGCGCGCGGGATGGATGGGTAGCTTGGCTTCGTCCGCACGCCGGCCACCGGGCCGCGCGGCAGAGTGAACGTGGGGGTGGGCATGACGGTCACCGTGCCGTCGCCGGAGGCGGTGCCGTTCGACGCGACCTGTCCTCTCATGGGGGTGGAGGAGGAGTACTTCGTCGTCGATCCGGCGACGCGCGCGGCCATGCCGCGCGGGGCGGAGGTGGTCCGGCGCGCCGGGCGCCGGCTGCACGACCGGGTCAGCCTGGAGTTCACCATGTTCCAGATGGAGGCCAAGACGCCGCCGTGCGCCGGGCTGCCCGAGCTGGAGCGCGAACTGCGGCGCATGCGCGCGGAGGTCGCCGCGGCGGCCCGCGAGGAAGGGCTGGCCCCGGTGGCGACCGGCACCGCCGTGCTCGGCGACTACGTGCCGCCGCTCATCCACGAGGACCCCCGGTACGCGATCGGCATCGCCAACTACCGTTCCCTGCACGACGAGGCCGCCATCTGCGCCGGGCACGTCCACGTCCACCTGCCCGACCGCGAGCGGGCCGTGCTGGTGAGCAACCACCTGCGGCCGTGGCTGCCCGTGCTCATCGCCCTGATGGCCAACTCGCCGTTCTGGCAGGGGCACGACACCGGCTACGCCTCCTACCGCACCCTCACCTGGGGCAAGTGGCCGGTCGCCGGCCCGCCGCCGTACTTCTCCTCGCTGGCCGAGTACGAGGAGGTGGTGGCCGCGCTCGGCGAGTCCGGCGCGCTGGTGGACCCCGGCACGATCTTCTGGGACATCCGGCCCTCCGCCCACCTGCCCACGCTGGAGGTCAGGGTCACCGACGTCGCCGGCACGGCGGGGGAGTCGGCGCTACTGGCCGCGATCGTGCGCGCGCTGGTCGTGGTCTCCCTGGAGCGGGTCGAGCGCGGCGACCACGGCCCGCGCCTGTCGGGCGAGCGGCTGCGGGTGGCGTACTGGCGCGCCTGCCGCGACGGCCTGGACGGGCACGGCATCGACCCGCTCACCGGGCGGCTGTGCCCGGCGGCCGAGCTGGTCGGCACGCTGCTCGCGCACATCAGGCCGTCCCTGGCCCGCACCGGCGACCTCGCCGTGGTCACCCGGCGGCTGGAGCGCCTGCTGGCCGAGGGCGGCGGCGCGGCCCGCCAGCGCGCCGCCTTCGCCGCGCGCGGACGGGCCGCCGACGTGGTGGACCACCTGGTGGCGTCGTACATCGGCCCCGCGGATCGGGACGAGCCGCAAGAGCACGCCTGACGGGCCACGGGCCGCCTCGGCCGGGCCCGCTCAGCGGGCGAGGCGGGCCGCTCAGGGGGCGAGGTGCTCGCTCAGGAAGCGGCGCAGCGGCTCGACGTGCCGGACGGGGTCGCGCCACTGCGCCTGGAGGTCCTCCAGCAGGTGCCGCTCGGCGACCTGCGCGCCGCGCCGCCACACCCGGACCACCGGATGGAGGAACGCGCTCTCGTCGGCGCGGTCGGGCGTCGGGTGCCGCTGGATGGCGAACACGTCGCCGTGGTCGCGGCGGCCCCACCGCAGCGTGACCGTGACCAGCAGGTCCTCGCCCGCGAACCGCTCGGCCGCGTAGTCCTCCGGCAGGTCCTCGTAGCGATGGAACCCCCCGGTCGCCGGGTCGCGCACGTAGGCGTCGGCCAGGTACTCGAACTGCGTCCACAGCGCCGAGCTGTGGTTGACCCGCTCCAGCACGGTGAAGGTCAGCTCGCCGGCGTCCGCCGGCACGGGGTGCCGGGGGAGCGGGGTGTCCTCGTAGCGCTCGGCGAGCAGCGCGGCCAGCGTGCGCAGGTTGTAGCGGAAGCCGTCGATGAACGCCGAGGACGCCCGCTTGAAGTCGCGGGCCTGCATCAGCGTGCCCGCGAAGTACAGGCCGTCCACGTTCGGCGACTGGAAGTCGGGGCCGATCGCGGGCATGCGCCCGCCCCGGAGGGTCTCGGGCGCGCAGGAGGCGCCGAAGATGCCCGCGTCCATGGTGAAGCCGGTGCAGCGCACCACCGCGTCGTACTCCAGCAGCGCCTGCTCACCCTCGGCCAGGGTGTAGGTGATGGCGGCCTTGTAGTGGCCGCCCTCGCGCCAGAGGCGGTCGACGGTGCATTCGAGCACGCCGTGCAGGGTCTTGAACCAGTAGCTGTCCAGCAGTGCCCCGTACTGGCCGCGCACGTGCCCGGGGTGCTTGCTCGTCCAGGCGAGCCGCGTCGGGCTGGGGCTGGCCATGTGGATGATCGCGGCGTGCGGCAGCATGGCGTGGGCGGTCTCGAACGCCGAGTTGCCCTTGCCGATGATCAGCACCCGCTTGCCGGTGAAGTCCTCGCCGGACACGCTGACGTCCTCATAGCCGTCGGCCAGCTCGATGCCCGGGATATCGGGGATGTACGGCCCGCCCCAGCCGGTGGCGACGATGAGGCACTCGGCGTGGAACACCTCGCCGCCCGCGTGCACGGTGAAGCGTCCATCGGACTTCTCCACGCGCTCGACGGCGGTGCCGTACCGGACGTTCAGCGCGTGCTCACGCTGGAAGTCGGCCAGGTAGCGCACCAGGTCGTCGGCGGAGGGGAAGTACTCGCGCGAGTACCGGGGGAACTGCAGGGCGGGGGAGTCGTTGAGCAGCGAGTTCCAGTCCCACCGCAGCAGGATCTCCGGATCCTTCTCGACGGTGTTCACCTTGTTGAGCGAGATCAGCCGGCGGTGGCGGGGGAACCTGCGGAAGAAGCCGCCCGGCGCGTCCTCGCGTTCCAGCGTGACGTAGTCGAGGCCGGCGCGGCCGAGGAAGTAGCTGAGCTGCAGTCCGGCGGGGCCGGCTCCGATGATCAGGTAGCGGTGCGTGTGCGCGCGTGCCGCCGGGGCGGTCGGGGGCATGGACGGTCCTCCTGCGAGGGGTGACGCCGCGCTCGCGGCATGGGCAGGCCCCGCCTCGCGTGGGGGAGACGGGGTGGTCGTCGCGTGCCGGAGCGCCGGGCGAACGCACGCGTCACGGGCTCCGCGCCCCGGCGTTCACGCCCGTCATGCTCACGCGGAGGCGGCCGCGCAGCGGCAGCTCATCGCGGCGCGTTCGGCGGTGTTCGGCCTGCGGTGCAGCCACATGGCCACCACCATCGGCGCGAACACGACCGCATTGTAGAACAGGTGCAGTTCCACGCGCGGGACCACGAGCTGCAGGACGCTCGTCGGCACGGGCTTGCCGAGCAGGTAGAGGCCGGTCAGCTTCTGGCCGAGCAGCAGCAGGTGCTCGAAGTGGTGCCAGACCTGGATGCCGAGCGAGACGTACCACCAGGTGCGCGCCCTGCCGGTGAAGCCCTTGCGCAGGAGGATGAGCCCGATGAGCATGAGCAGCGCGTAGCCGTAGTGCATCCACTCGGAGGTCACGAGCCAGGGGAACGGCCCGCCGAGCACGCCGCGGGCCTCGGGCAGCGGCCAGCCGAGGGCGTAGATCTGGATCGCCTGGGCGACGTGCTCGGCCCAGTGGGCGAGCACGATGAACAGGAAGACGTTGAGGCCGAGCCGGTGGTGGTCGGTGTTCATCGAGCCGATCAGGCCCGCGCGCGAGGGTAACGCGCCGGAGTGTGTCGCCATCGCCTGTGCTCCAGTCTTTCGTCGGACGCGGCGGCCGCGCGCGGGGCGGTGGCGCGCCGGAGGTCAGTGCTCGGGGGATCGGGCCAGCAGGGACAGGTACCCGTCCGCGGCGACGTGCCCGGCCCGTGCCGCGTACATGGCGGGGTCGTCGGGCGCGGACGTCGCCAGCCCGTCGACGTAGCGGTTCACCATGCAGAACGCGGCCGCGAGCAGCACGGTGTCGTGGATCTCCAGGTCCGTGGCGCCCGCGGCGCGCGCCGCGGCCACGTGGGCCTCGGTCACGTGCTCGCCGCCCCGCTGGACCGCCGTGGCGATGCCGAGCAGGGCGCGCAGCCGGTCCGGCACGGGGGCGGCGCCCGGGTCGTCGCGGACGCGTTCCACCAGGTGCATGCCTTCGGGGAGCTGGGCGGCGGCGTTGGCGGCGTGGGAGCGGTAGCAGAAGTCGCAGTCGTTGAGCGCCGAGACGTGGGCGGCGATGAGCTCGCGTTCGCCGTGGGTCAGGGGGCCCTCCCCGCGGAGCATCACCTCGGCCAGCTCGATGAGCGGGCGTGCGGTCTCCGGACGGTACCGGAAGAGGCCGCGGACCCCGGGCTCGTCGTTACCGAGGGCGATGTGGGGCATGGGGCTCCTTGTCGCACGAGAACGGCGCCGTGCGGCCCGGCGAGGACCATCCGACGAATGTTCATGCTCGTCATGGTTTTGGCCGGTGTCAATGGTCCGATTTACCGCGTGTTATGTACGTCCAAGTCCGTAATTACGGTCACCCCTATTGGCACGTGGCCGGTAGGTAAGTCTGTCCTAACTCCCTTTTGTCTGTCCTGATCCACTCGCGTAGCGTCGCCGTCGCGCCCTCCGAAAGATCCGCACCGCTCATGAGGAGACCGTAATGTCTGAGAATCCCGACATCAGCGCCGCCCGTGCGAGTTACGAGTCGATCACGAAGGGGGACCTGGACTACATCCGCGACAACCTGCTCGCCGACGACGTGGTCTTCCACGTCCCCGGGCACGGCGCGCTGGCCGGCGAGTACCGGGGCAAGGCGGACGTGATCGGCTACCTGTCCCGGCTCGTCGACGTCACCGGCAACACCATGCGCTACGAGCCGGAGGCCTTCCTGTCCGGCGACGGGCACATCGCGGTGTTCCTGCGCATCCGCGGCGACCGCGCCGGCAAGGAGCTCGACGAGCGCGGCGTCCACGTGTTCCGGATCGCCGGCGGGAGGATCGCCGAGCGCTGGAGCTTCCCGCAGGACTCCTACGCCGTGGACCAGTTCTTCTCCTAGACCGCGGCCCGGCTCCGGGGGAGCCCGCCCGGCCTGTGCCGCGACCGCCGCGCGGGCCGGGGACCGCCCGGGCTCCGTCAGGACGCCCGGGGCAGCTGCTCGCCGTTCACCGCCACGTAGCCGCCGGTCATCCTGGCCCGCGCCGCGTAGACGGCCGGGTCCTCCGGCGCGAACGTCGCCAGGCCGTCGACGTAGCGGTTGTACATGCAGAACGCCGCCGCGATGAGCACGGTGTCGTGGATCTCCAGGTCCGTGGCGCCGGCCTCGCGGGCGGCGTCCACCAGCTCGCCGGTCACCTGCCTGCCGTCCTGCTGCACGGTGCCGGCGATGCGCAGCAACGCCCTCAGCTTGGCCGTGACCGGTGCCGAGTCGAGGTCCTCGCACACCTGCTCCACCAGCGTCATGCCCTCGGGGGCGCGCACCGCGGCGAAGGCCGCGTGGGTGTAGAAGCAGAACCGGCACTGGTTCCTCGCGGACACGTACGCCGCGATCAGCTCCCGGTCGCCGCGGCTCAGCGTGCTCTCCCCGCACAGCAGCACCTCGGACAGCAGGATGAGGGGATGCGCCGTCTCCGGGCGGTACTGGAAAAGCGCCCGTATTCCGGGTTCGTTGGTGCCGAGCGCGATATGCGGGCCCGAATCCCGGCGGTCACCGAGAGAAACCGAAGGAGGACGCTGGGGCCATTTCAGATGCGATGAAATTTCCTCGGGCGCGCTCGCGTCCGCCACGTCGCCGGCGGGCCGGGGCGCCGGGTGGGTCACCGAGGTCGTCATGATGTCCGAAGCCCTTTCTCGCGTCATCTCGCCGTTTCGGCGCAGTTGCCACTGTGCGTCGCCCGGCGGCGCGGAAACAGGGCCGCGCGCGTTCATGAAGCTGTGGGCGCGCGTCCGGTTCCTGACGGCCGCGCGGGTTGACAGGAATGGTTTGCGCGCGTCGCGCGACTCGGCAAGCGAGAAGTTGTCCCCGGCCGCCGCGCGGGGCGACGCTGGACGTCGGACGAGTGATCGGGGGTGCGCGGTGGCGCCGGAATCGTACCTGACCGTGGTTCGCGGCGACCCGAGTCCCGAGGAGCTCGCCGCGCTCATCGTGGCGCTCGCCGCCCGCGCCGCCTCCGCAGAGAACGCCGAGGATCCCCAGGTCTCCGCAGATGCCGCGGAGCCCGCCCGGCGCCGCTGGCGGGACGCCGCCCGGCGCGCCCCCGCCCCCGGCGGAGACGCCGGCGCCTGGCGCGTGAGCGGCTGGGCCTGACGGGGAAATGCGGGAAATTCCCGGGTCGGCATGGTACCGCAATACGGGAGATGTAACTCACGGATCGCGCATATGACCATGAAATGGTCGCTGATGTGAGTAACCGTCATCGGCTGACGGTGAAACGTGAGGAGCATCATGCCTACCCTGTTCGGTTCGCTGCGCAGACTCCTGTTGACGCCGTCGCTGGCCGAGGTGACTTTCGGCGAGCGGGGTTTTCCCGTCACCCCGACGGACGCCACACGGCGGCTTGAGGCCATTCCCCAGGCGGTGATCTGCGGATTCGAGTGGGGAATCGACGCGCGCGACCAGTGGGAGGTCGAGCGCCGCCTGAGCCTTGTCGACCCCGAGCACCGCGGTTTCGCCTACGAGGGCGCGACGATGGCGTTCACGGTCGTGGACGCGATGGGCGGCGGGCGCGGGCACCGCACCCGCGACCTCCTCCTCGGCCCCGGGCAGCCGCACATCTTCCTCACCTACATCGGCATCGGCTTCGCCATGGCGCGACTGCCGAGGCCGCTGTGGAAGAAGGTCATGCCCGATCTGAGCGGCTCGGCCTACTACCCGACCATGAGCTGGCTCGCCGTGGACGGCTACGGCTTCGACCGCGCCTACTTCGAGACCCGGCGCTGGGTGGACGAGCAGCGCGTGCCCGCCGCCTACCCGTGGGAGGGGTCCCCGGACTACTTCCTGCGCGCGGTGGACCAGGGCATCGGCAGGGCGCTGTGGTTCATCCACGGCGGTCAGGCCGCCGACGTGGCCGCGCACGTGCGCGCGTTCGCCTCGCACCGGCAGGCCGACCTGTGGGGCGGCGTCGGCCTCGCCGCGACCTTCGCCGGCGGCGCCGAGCCCGAGGTCCTCGCGATCCTGCGCGCCGAGGCCGGCGAGTACCGGCCCGAGGTGGCCCAGGGCGCGGTCTTCGCGGCCAAGGCCCGCGACTTCGCCGGGTTCGTGCCCCCGCACACCGAGGTCGCCACCTCGGTCCTCGCCGGCCTCACCGTCCGCGGCGCCGTCGCGCTCGCCGACGACGCGGCCGTGACCGCGCCGGCCTCCGGCGTCCCCGCCTACGAGCTGTGGCGGCGCGGCGTGCGGGCGCGATTCGTCTCCGAGGGCTCGCCCGTCGCGGGCTGAAGCCCTTTTTCATAGCGGAAATTCGCCGGTCGCTTCATCGCGGGCGGATGTTCATGGAAAGGCGCGCCGGCTCCGGCATGCCGGGAAACGGATTCCCGCTCGGACACGGTTGAGCAAGTCCGAAGTGGGTCCGGTGTCAATGCCGATGGTTACATTTGACCAAACACGACCCCTGGACAAGGGGAAACTCCCGCGGGAGGGAGAGGTAATTGACCAGCCTTCTTCGGTCGCTGAGGCGCCGTATTCTCACACCCAACGTCTCGGAGACGAAACTTTCGACGCGCGGATTCCACGTGAAAAACGAGGAATCACGTGACCTGCTGGAGACGGTCGGGGAGATGTTCCTCACCGGATTCGGGTACGCGGTGGAGTCGCGTACCACCGCCGAGGCCGAGGAGCGGTTGGAGACGCTCCCTCCGAGGTTCCGCGGTTTCGCCTACGAGGGCGCGGGCATGGGCTTCGCGATCCTCGACGCCATGCCGTTCACCAGCGGCCGCAAGGTCGCCGAGTTCCTCGCCGGCCCGCGCGGGGAGGCCCAGACCGACCTGATCTACGTCGGGGTCGGCTGGGCCATGGCGCGGCTGCCCAAGGTCCTGTGGTCCCGCCTCCACGCGCCCGACCCGCTGCTGCGGTGGCTCGCGCTGGACGGATACGGCTTCCACCAGGCGTACTTCCACACCGAGAAGTACGTGCGGCAGCAGTACCAGGACCCCGCGTTCCCGTGGCCCGCGGGCGGCCCTCCCGGTTACGCCAACCGCGTCATCGACCAGGGCATCGGCCGGGCCATGTGGTTCGTCGGCGGCACCGACGTCGACGTCGTCGCCGACCTGATCGAGACCTTCCCCGAGCGCCGCAGGGCGGACCTGTTCGCCGGGAGCGGCCTGGCCGCGACCTACGCCTGCGGCGTCGAGGAGGACGAGCTGCGCAGGTTCAGGGAGCGCGCGGGCCAGTACCGTCCGCAGCTCGCGCAGGGGTCGGCGTTCGCCGCCGAGGCGCGGTACCGGCCCGGCCTGGTCGTGCCGTCCACCGAGCTCGCGACGAGCGTCTTCTGCGGCACGACGGCCGAACGGGCGGCGATGGTCTGCTACGAGACCATTCCCGACCAGCCGGACCAGGGTGATGTGCCCGCCTACGAGGTGTGGCGCCGGCGCATCGCCGACCAACTTGTAACTCTTGGAGGTGTTACCCAGTGACCACGACCTTTGGCTGGCTTCGCAGACAGCTCCCGGGAGTCGTCGCTCTCGTGCTGGTCACGAG
Source organism: Sphaerisporangium krabiense (assembly GCF_014200435.1). Lineage (NCBI taxonomy): Bacteria > Bacillati > Actinomycetota > Actinomycetes > Streptosporangiales > Streptosporangiaceae > Sphaerisporangium > Sphaerisporangium krabiense. Next base: position 290,085 of record NZ_JACHBR010000002.1, read on the forward strand.
CGTCTTCTTGATCGCCCGGCTGCCCAGCTACTCGTCCGCCGAGGCGGCGACCATCGCGCAGAAGTTCGCGTTCAAGCCCCTGTCGATCGCGCTGCCCAGCGGATACCCACAGAAGTCGATCCGCCAGGTGAACAAGGACTACAAGCACATCGACGCCTGGATCTCCTCGGTCGGCGCCGCCGTCGCGATGAACGACCTCGACGGCGACGGCCTGTCCAACGACATCTGCCTCGTGGACACGCGCATCGACCAGGTCGTGATCACCCCGGCCCCGGGCGCCAAGGCCACCCGGTACGCGCCGTTCGCGCTGAAGAGCACGCTGCCGATGAACGACGTCATGGCGCCGATGGGCTGCGTCCCCGGCGACTACAACGAGGACGGCCGCATCGACCTGCTCGTCTACATGTGGGGCCGCACGCCGATCATCTACCTGGCCCAGCCCGGCGCCACCAAGCTGGACGCGGGCGCCTACCGGTCGGTCGAGCTGGTGCCCGGCCCGAACTCGGCGGGGGGCAAGTACACCGGCCCGCAGTGGAACACCAACGCCGCGACCGTCGCCGACTTCGACGGTGACGGGCACGACGACATCTTCATCGGCAACTACTTCGCCGACGGCCCCGTCCTGGACCCGAAGGTCGCGGGCGGCGTCCACATGAACCACTCGATGTCGGCCGCGCACAACGGCGGCGACGACTACTTCTTCCGCTTCACCGGCCTGCAGGGCGGCACCCCCGCCTACCAGTGCCAGGACGACGTCCTGCCCAAGGACGAGGCCAAGGGCTGGGAGCTCGCCGCCGCGGCCAACGACCTGGACGGCGACCTGCTGCCCGAGCTGTACCTGGCCAACGACTTCGGCCCCGACCGCATGTACTACAACCGGTCCACGCCGGGCAACATCAAGCTGTCGCTCGTGCAGGGCGTGCGCACGCCGCTGATCCCCAAGTCCAAGGCGGTCGGCCGCGACTCCTTCAAGGGAATGGGCGTCGACTTCGGCGACCTGGACCACGACGGCATCTACGACATGTTCGTCAGCAACATCACCACCTCGTGGGGCATCGAGGAGAGCAACTTCCAGTTCGTCTCGACCGCCAAGAACCAGGAGGACCTGCGCGCCCAGCTCCGTGACGGCGTCGCCCCCTGGAAGGACGAGAGCGGCCCGGCGGGCACCGCGTGGTCCGGCTGGGGCTGGGACGTCAAGATCGACGACTTCAACAACAGCGGTGAGCTGCAGATCGCGCAGGCCACCGGCTTCGTCAAGGGACAGACCGACCGCTGGCCGCAGCTCCAGGAGCTCGCCACCGCCAACGACGAAATGCTGCAGAACCCGTTCTGGTGGCCGAACGCCACCGCGGGCGACGACATCGGCGGCAACCAGACGCTGCACTTCTTCGTGAAGGGCCCCTCCGGGCGCTACGTCGACCTGGCCAAGGAGCTCGGCCTGGCCATCCCGGTGCCGACGCGCGGCATCGCCACCGGCGACGCCGACGGCGACGGCCGCCTGGACTTCGCGGTCGCCCGCCAGTGGGAGGCCCCGGTCTTCTACCAGAACCAGAGCCCGGACGCCGGCGCCTTCGTCGGCCTGCGCCTGACCCACGAGACCTCCGCCGCGAAGGGCAAGGCCGCCAAGGGCGCGCTCTCCGCCCCCGGCTCGCCGGTCACCGGCGCCCAGGTCTGCGTGATGACCCCCGACGGCCGCAAGTTCGTCGCCCGCGTCGACGGCAGCAGCGGTCACTCCGGCCGGCGCAGCACCGACGTCCACATCGGCCTCGGTCCGAACGTCGCCGGCCCGCTGAAGGCGGAGATCCAGTGGCGTGACCGCAGCGGCAAGCCGCACAAGCAGGAACTTCAGCTCACCCCCGGCTGGCACTCCCTCACGCTCGGCCAGCAGGCCAAGGAGAAGTGATCATGTCTGACCAGAAGCCAAGCGCTCCGCCGCGGCACGACCCCAAGGTCGTCATCGCGCTGCGCAACTTCGCGTTGTCCATCACGGTGTTCAACATCGTCGGCTACACGATCCTCGGGTTCGAGCAGCCGTGGCTCTGGCCCTTCATCGCCCTCGCGGTCGGGTACACCACCGAGATCGCCCTGGAGAAGATCGGCGCGAAGGTCGAGGGACGCACCCCCCGCTACATGGGCAACGGCTTCCGCGGCCTGCGCGAGTTCCTCTACCCGGCGCACATCACCAGCCTCGCCATGAACATGCTGATCTACGTCAACGACCAGGTGATGGTGCTGGTGTTCGGCGTCGTGGTGGCCGTCGGCGCCAAGTGGGTGCTCCGCGCCCCCGTCAAGGGCCGCATGCGCCACTACATGAACCCCTCGAACTTCGGCATCGCCGTCATCCTGCTGGTGTTCCCGTGGGCGAGCATCGCGCCGCCCTACCACTTCACCGAGAACATCGACACCTGGGCCGACTGGCTGATCCCCGGCCTGATCATCGTCGGCGGCACGATGCTGAACGGCAAGCTGACCGGCCGCATGCCGCTCATCGCCGGCTGGGTCGGCGTCTTCGCCCTCCAGGCCGTCGTCCGCGGCATCTTCTTCGGCACGTCCATCTCGGCCGCGCTCGCCATGATGACCGGCGTCGCGTTCGTCCTGTACAGCAACTACATGGTCACCGACCCCGGCACCAGCCCGTCCAAGCCGTGGTCCCAGTTCGCCTTCGGCGGCGGCGTGGCCCTGATGTACGGACTGCTGACCGCCGTGCACATCTCCTACGCGCTCTTCTTCGCCACCGCCGGCATCTGCGCCATCCGCGGCGGCTTCTTCTGGGCGCTGCACTTCGTCAACAAGGCCCGCGAGCAGCGCGAGGCGGCGCAGGCGCCCCAGCCGCTCCCGCCCCTGCCCGTCGACGCGATCTCGCCGAACGGTAAAGAGGTCGCCGCCGTATGACCAGGATCGCGATCGTCGGCATGGCGTGCCGGTATCCGGACGCCACGTCTCCGAGAGAGCTCTGGGAGAACGCTCTCGCCGGTCGCCGCGCCTTCAGAAGACTGCCCGACGTGCGCATGCGCCTTGAGGACTACTGGGATCCCGATCCGGCGACCCCGGACACCTTCTACGCGCGCACCGCGGCGGTCATCGAGGGCTACGAGTTCGACCGGGTCCGCTACAAGATCGCCGGTAGCACGTACCGCTCCACCGACCTGACCCACTGGCTCGCCCTCGACATGGCGGGCCAGGCGCTGGCGGACGCGGGATTCCCCGGGGCGGAGGGCCTGCCCCGGGAGCGCACCGGCGTGGTGGTGGGCAACACCCTCACCGGCGAGTTCACCAGGGCGAACGTCATGCGGCTGCGCTGGCCGTACGTCCGCCGCACCGTGGCCGCGGGCCTCAAGGAACAGGGCTGGGACGACGACCGTCTCGCCACGTTCCTCGCCGACCTGGAGGTCACCTACAAGAACCCGTTCCCGCCCGTCGACGAGGACACCCTGGCCGGTGGCCTCTCCAACACCATCGCCGGGCGGATCTGCAACCACTTCGACCTGAACGGCGGCGGCTACACCGTCGACGGCGCGTGCTCCTCGTCGCTGCTGTCGGTGACCACCGCCTGCAAGGGCCTGATCGACGGCGACGTTGACGTGGCGATCGCGGGCGGGGTGGACCTGTCCATCGACCCGTTCGAGATCATCGGCTTCGCCAAGACCGGCGCCCTGGCCAAGGGCGAGTTCCGCCTGTACGACCGGCACTCCAACGGCTTCTGGCCGGGCGAGGGCTGCGGCATGGTCGTGCTGATGCGCGAGGAGGACGCCCTCGCGGCCCGGCACCGGATCTACGCCACCATCGCCGGCTGGGGGATCTCCTCCGACGGCAAGGGCGGCATCACCCGGCCCGAGGTCGGCGGGTACAAGCTCGCGCTGCGGCGCGCCTACGAGCGCGCCGGGTTCGGCATCGAGAGCGTCGAGCTGTTCGAGGGCCACGGCACCGGCACGGCGGTCGGCGACAAGACCGAGCTGACCGCCCTGTCCGAGGCCCGTGCCGAGGCCGGCGCCGACGTGCCGGCCGCGGTCACCTCGATCAAGGGCATGATCGGCCACGCCAAGGCGGCGGCCGGCGTCGCGGGGCTCATCAAGACCGCGATGGCCGTGCACGAGCAGGTGCTGCCCCCGACCATCGGCTGCGTCGACCCGCAGGACATCCTCACCTCCGAGTCGGCCACGCTGCGCGCCCTGCGCAAGGCGGAGCCCTGGCCCGCCGGCGTGCCCGTGCGCGCCGGCGTCACCGCCATGGGCTTCGGCGGCATCAACACCCACGTCGTGCTGGAGAAGACCGGCCCGCGCAAGCGCGTGCTGTCCACGCGCACCCGGCAGCTCGCCGCGTCCTCCCAGGACGCCGAGCTGCTGCTCGCCGACGCCGCGTCGCCGCAGGCCCTGCGCGACCGGCTCGCCGAGCTGGCCGACTTCGTGATCACGGTGTCGTACGGCCAGGTCGCCGACCTCGCCGCCACGCTCCAGCGCGACCTGCGCGACCTGCCGTTCCGCGCCGCCGTGGTCGCGACCTCGCCCGAGGACGCCGAGCGGCAGCTCCGCCGCGCGATCGACGCCCTCGACGCCGGCGAGACCACGCTGATCACGCCGGACGGCCGGGCGTTCCTCGGCCACGCCGACGGCCCCGGCCGGGTGGGCTTCCTGTTCCCCGGCCAGGGGTCGGGGCGCGGCACCAGCGGCGGCGCGCTGCGCCGCAGGTTCGCCGAGGTCGAGGAGATCTACCTGCGGGCGGACCTGCCCACCTCGGGCGACATGGTGGCGACCGCGGTCGCCCAGCCGCGCATCGTGACCGGCTCGATCGCGGGCCTGCGCGCCCTGTCCCTGATCGGCGTGGACGCCGAGGTCGCCGTCGGGCACAGCCTCGGCGAGATCTCGGCCCTGCACTGGGCCGGCGCGCTCGACGAGGACGCCCTGCTGCGCGTGGCCGCGGTCCGCGGCCGGGCCATGACCGAGCGCAGCAGCGCCACGGGCACCATGGCCGGCGTCCGCGCGACGCCGGACGCGGTGATCCAGCTCCTCGGCGACCTGCCCGTCGTCATCGCCGGGTACAACGGCCCCGAGCAGACCGTGGTCGCCGGGACGGTCGAGGCGGTCGAGGCGTTCGGCGCCAAGGCCACCGCCGCGGGCCTGAAGTGGACCCGCCTCGCGGTGTCCCACGCCTTCCACTCGCCGCTGGTCGCCCCGGCCGCCGAGCAGTTCGGCGCCGCGCTCGACGAGGAGGAGTTCGGCCCCGTCGGACGGCGGATCGTCTCCACCGTCACCGGGGAGACGCTGGCGTCGTCCACCGACGTCCGCGTCCTGCTGCGCGACCAGATCACCGACCCGGTGCTGTTCACCCAGGCGGTCGAGCGCGCGGCCAAGGACATCGACCTGTTCGTCGAGGTCGGCCCGGGCCGGGTGCTGAGCGGCCTCGCCGCGTCGGTGACCGACGTCCCGGCCGTGCCGCTGGACACCGACGACGAGTCGCTGACCGGCCTGCTGCGCGTGGCCGGCGCCGCGTACGTCTCCGGCGTGCCGGTGGTGCACGAGGAGCTGTTCCACGGGCGGCTGCTGCGCCCGCTGGAGGTCGGGACGGAGTTCTCGTTCTTCGAGAGCCCCGTCGAGCAGGCGCCGCAGGTCAGCGTCACCGGCACCGTCCGCCGCGAGGCGGCCGCGGCGCCGGCCGTCGCCGAGCCCGCCGCGCCGGCCGCCGGGGCGGGGGGCGCCGAGTCGAGCATCGACCTGCTGCGCCGCCTCGCCGCGGAGCGGGCCGAGCTCCCGCTGGAGATGGTGAGCGAGGACGCGAGGCCCCTGGACGAGCTGCACCTCAGCTCGGTCACGGTGATGCACATCATCGACCAGGCCAGCCAGCGGCTCGGCGTCCCGGCCTCCAACGCGCCGACCAACCTCGCCACGGCGAGCCTGCGCGAGCTGTCGGAGGCCCTGGACGCGCTGGCCGCGGACGCCAGGAACGCCGAGGCGGCCGGCCCCGCGATCGTCGCGGGCGCCGCCCCCTGGTCGCGGCCGTTCGCGGTCGACCTGGACGAGCTGCCGCTGCCCGCGCGCACCTCTCCCCAGGAGAACGGCCGGTGGCGGCTGTTCGCGCCCGAGGGGACCCCGCTCGCCGAGTCGCTGCACCAGGCGCTCGAAACGGGCGGCGTCGGCTCCGGACTGGTCGTGGTGCTGCCCGAGGGACGCGCCGAGGCGCACCTGGAGCACGCGCTGCGCGCCGCGAAGGAGGCCGTCGCGAGCGAGCCGGGCACCCGTTTCGTCGCCGTCCAGCACGGCGCCGGCGCGGCCGGCCTCGCCAAGACCCTCCAGCTGGAGGCGCCGCACCTGCGCACCACCATCGTCCACCTGCCCCCCGGCCCCGACGTGGTCGCCCGCGTCGTGGACGAGGTCGCCGCGACCACCCGGTTCTCCGAGGTGTTCTACGACGACCGGGGCGCGCGCCGGGTGCCGACCCTGCGCGTGCTGCCGGTGCGGGCCGCCCGCACCGACCGGCCGCTCGGCGCCGGCGACGTGCTGCTGGTGACCGGCGGCGGCAAGGGCATCACCGCCGAGTGCGCGCTCGCGGTGGCCGCCGACTCCGGGGCCAAGCTGGCCGTGCTCGGCCGCTCGGACCCGGCGGCCGACCAGGAGCTGTCGGACAACCTGCGGCGGATGGCCGACTCCGGCGTCACGGTGCGCTACGCCCGCGCCGACGTCACCGACGCCGCCCAGGTACGGGCCGCGGTGGCCGGGCTGGCGGCCGAGCTCGGGCAGGTCACCGCCGTCCTGCACGGCGCGGGCCGCAACGAGCCCGCCGCGCTGACCGGCCTGGACATGGGCGCGTTCCGGCGCACCTTCGCCCCGAAGGTCGACGGCCTGCGCAACGTCCTGGACGCGGTCGACCCCGGCGCGCTGCGCCTGCTGGTCACGTTCGGCAGCATCATCGGCCGGGCCGGCCTGCAGGGCGAGGCGCACTACTCCACCGCCAACGACTGGATGGCCGAGATCACCCGCGAGGTGGGGGAGACCCACCCCGGCTGCCGGGCGATCTGCATGGAGTGGTCGGTCTGGTCCGAGGTCGGCATGGGCGAGAAGCTGTCGGTGGTCGACGCGCTCGGCCGCATGGGCGTCACCGCCATCACGCCCGAGCAGGGCGTGCAGATCATGCGCCGGCTCGTCACCGACCCCGACGTCCCCGCCACCGTGGTGATCAGCGGCCGTACGCAGGGCATCGACACCGCCCGCTACGACCTGCCCGAGCTGCCGCTGCTGCGGTTCGTCGACAAGCCCCTCGTCCACTACCACGGCGTCGAGCTCGTCACCGAGGTGGAGATGAACGCGGGCACCGACCTGTACCTCGCCGACCACCTGCTCGACGGCAACCTGCTGTTCCCCGCCGTCTTCGGCATGGAGGCGATGGCGCAGGTCGCCGGCGCGGTCACCGGGCGCGGCACCGCGCCGGTCATCGAGGAGGCGGAGTTCGTCCGGCCCATCATCGTGCCGCCCGCGGGCAGCACGACGATCCGGGTCGCGGCCACCGTCGTCGACGGCGACCAGGACGGCGAGACCGTCGCGGTCGCGATCCGCAGCGCGGAGACCGGCTTCGAGGTGGACCACTTCCGCGCGACCGTGCGGTTCACCGGGGACCCGGTGCCGCAGGGCCCGCCGGACCAGGTCGCCGAGGGCCTGCCGGTCGTGCCGCTGGACCCGGCCACCGAGATGTACGGTGACGTGCTGTTCCAGGGCGGGCGCTTCCACCGCCTGCGCCGCTACCACCGCGCCGCCGCGCGCCACGTCGACGCCGAGGTGGCCGCGCTGGACGCCCGCGACTGGTTCGCCGGGTTCCTGCCCGGCGAGCTGCGGCTCGCCGACCCGGGCATGCGCGACGCGCTCATGCACGGCAACCAGGTGTGCGTCCCCGACGCGACCCTGCTGCCGACCGGCATCGAGCGGGTGCACGCGGGCGGGGCCGCGCTCACCGGCACGGAGGGTCTGCGCTACTGCGCCACCGAGCGCCTGCGCGACGGCGACACCTACATCTACGACATCGCCGTCCGCACGCCCGCCGGCGAGGTGGTCGAGCGGTGGGAGGGCCTGCGCCTGCAGGCCGTCCGCAAGAAGGACGGCCGGGGACCGTGGGTCACCCCGCTGCTCGGCTCGTACGTGGAGCGGACGCTGGAGGACCTGGTCGGCGCCCGCGTCGCGGTCGCCGTCGAGCCGCACCACGACGAGGCGGGCGACGAGACGCGGACGGCCGTCGCGGCCGGGCGCGCCGCCGGTCGCCCGGTCACGCTGCGCGCGCGGCCGGACGGACGGCAGGAGGTCGAGGGCGGCCCGGTGGTCTCCGCGGCCCACGGCGCGGGGCTCACGCTGGTCGTCCTCGCCGACGGCGGGGCGGGCACCGGCGTGGCCGAGGTCGCCGAGCGCACCGAGGCCGAGTGGAAGAAGCTGCTCGGCGCACGCCTGCCGCTGGCCAAGGAGGTCTCCGCCCGCACCGGCGAGGGCCTCGGCACCGCGGCGGCCCGCGTGCAGGCCGCCGTGGCGAGCATGCGCGAGGCCGGGCTCTCCGCCCGCGCGCGGCTCACCTTCCACGAGGGCGGCGGCGAGGCGTGGGCGGTGTTCGCCTCCGGTCAGACGCGCGTCGCGACGCTGGCCACCACGCTGCGGGACGCGCCGGCGCCGGTGGTCCTCGCGGTGCTCACCGAAGGGAGGCCGTAGGCCTTGAGCAAGTACTACGAGTATCTGCACACGGTCGGGTTCGAGGAGACCAACCTCGTCGGCAACGTGTACTACGTGAACTACCTGCGGTGGCAGGGCCGCTGCAGGGAGATGTTCCTGAAGGAGAGAGCCACCGAGGTGCTCGCCGACATGCAGGACGACCTGAAGCTGTTCACGCTGAAGGTCGACTGCGAGTTCTTCGCCGAGATCACCGCGTTCGACGAGCTCTCGATCCGGATGCGGCTGGTCGAGCTGGCGAAGACGCAGGTCGAGTTCAGCTTCGACTACGTCCGGCTGGACCGGGGCGGCGGCGAGACGCTCGTCGCCCGCGGACGGCAGCGGGTGGCCTGCATGCGCGGGCCCAACACCCGCACGGTTCCCGCCAGGGTCCCCGACGCCCTGGCGCAGGCGCTCGAACCCTACGCGTCGTAGGCGCGGACCCGAAACAGTGAGCAGGAGACAAGCGTGAACGTCGACAACTCCGCGCCACCCCGCCCGGCGACCGAGGCGAAGTCGCTGCGGCGGGCGTTCGGGGCCTTCGCCACCGGCGTCACCGTGGTGACGACCGGCGGCGACGTCCCGCACGCCATGACCGCCAACTCCTTCACCTCGGTGTCGCTCGATCCGCCGCTCCTGCTGGTCTGCGTCGACCGCGGCGCGCTGATGCACCAGTACCTCAGCGCGTCGCGGTTCTTCGGGGTGTCGGTTCTCGCCTCCCACCAGGAGGCGGAGGCGATGCACTTCGCCGACCGCCACCGCACGCTCGGGGCCGCCCAGTTCGACAGCGTCGACTGGCACCCCGGGCGCCTGTCCGGCGTGCCGCTGCTCGGCGGCACGCTGGCCGGTTTCGAGTGTGAGATGTGGCGCGCCTACGACGGCGGGGACCACACCATCTTCATCGGCGAGGTCTTGAACCTGCACCAGCCCACCGACAGGGACGCGCTGCTCGTCTTCAAGGCCAAGTTCCGCCAGCTCAGTCCCGATTGGAGCGAGGTGCCGGCGTGACACTGACCGGACCCGAGGCCAAGGCGGCGCCCGGGGGGACCTCCCCGGGCGCCCGCCGGGTGCCGCCCGGCCCACCCTTGTGGGCCGGGCCCGGCCTTTTCAAGAAGCTCGCCACCGACCGCCTGGCCCTGATGGAGCAGGCCGCCACCTACGGCGACGCGGCGAAGCTGACCATCGGCCCCAAGAAGCTGTACTTCTTCAACCATCCCGACCACGCCAAACACGTGCTCGCCGACAACAGCGGCAACTACCACAAGGGCGTCGGCCTGGTCCAGGCGCGGCGCGCCATCGGCGACGGCCTGCTGACCAGCGAGGGCGAGCTGTGGCGCAAACAGCGCCGCATGATCCAGCCGGTGTTCCAGAACAAGCGGATCTCCCAGCAGGCCGGGGTCATCGCCGCGGAGGCGGCGAACCTGGTCGAGCGGCTGCGCGCCAAGGGACGCCAGGGACCGGTCGACGTCGTCCAGGAGATGACGTGGCTGAGCCTCGGCGTGCTCGGCCGCACGCTGCTGGACGCCGACCTCGGCGCGTTCGACCGGATCGGCCAGGACTTCGAGGCCGTCCAGGACCAGGCGATGTTCGAGCTGGTCACGCTGAGCAAGGTGCCGATGTGGGTGCCGCTGCCCAAGCAGCTCCGCTTCCGGCGCGCCCGGGCCGACCTGCAGCGCATCGTCGACCACCTGGAGGCCGAGCGGCTGCGCACGGGCGTCGACGGCGACGACGTCGTCTCACGCCTCATCGCCTCGACGCGGGAGGAGTCCGACCACCGCGTCGGGCGGCAGCGCATGCGCGACGAGCTCGTCACGCTGCTGCTGGCCGGGCACGAGACCACGGCGAGCACGCTGTCGTGGACGTTCCACCTCATCGACGGGCACCCGGAGGTGCGCGAGCGGCTGCACGCCGAGGCCGTCGAGGTGCTCGGCGACCGGCTCCCGGTCTTCGAGGACCTGACCCGGCTGACGTACACCGCGATGGTGGTGGAGGAGGTCATGCGCCTCTACCCGCCGGTGTGGATGCTGCCCCGGGAGGCCCAGGGCGACGACGAGGTGGGCGGCTACCACGTGCCCAAGGGCGCCGACGTGCTGATCAGCCCCTACACGCTGCACCGGCACCCGGCGTTCTGGGACAGGCCCGAGGTGTTCGACCCCGAGCGGTTCGACCCGGGACGCCCCTCGGGACGCCCCCGATACGCCTACATCCCCTTCGGCGCGGGACCGCGGTTCTGCGTCGGCAACCACCTCGGCATGATGGAGGCCACGTTCGTGATCGCCATGGTGGCGCGCGACCTGCGGCTCGCCAAGGTGCCGGGGTACAAGGTGGTCCCCGAGCCCATGCTGTCGCTGCGGGTGCGCGGCGGACTGCCCATGACGGTGCACCCCGCCTGAGCGGAGACCCTCTCCACCCGCCGCCGGCCCCGGGCGCGTCCCGGCGCCGGCGGCGGGGCCCTCGCGCGCGGGATCGTGGCCGGCTTTCCCACGCGCGACAGGGGTCACATTCGCCTGCCCCTTAAGGGACGCATTCCTTTTCCGTGGCACGGCGGATTTCCGCGCCGGCCCTTTGGGGGCCGTGTCAGGGGGCGCGGGAGATGATCAGGGGTGGCGGCGGCATGCCGTCGTGAACGACGATGGTCACGTTCCGGGGGGACTCATCGTCACGCCGTGTTCCGCCATTGCGCGGCGCGGCGTCGTTCTCATATTCCCGGAAATGACGCGTCCCGTGCGGTACGCCGGGGCGCCATTCGCGCGTGCGATTCTTTTTCCGCGGGCCCGTGGCTGTTTCCGGGCGCGCGGCGCGCGTGCGCCCGGAGAACCGGGCCGCCAAAGGAAAAGGACGGGCCTGGCCGGGGCCCGTCCGTCGCCGTGCGCCGCGCGGGGTGCGGCGCAGGCTCAGTGGGTGAGCTGGGGAACGCCGTCCGAGAGCAGGTCGCGCAGGGCGAGCAGGACGGGCGGGTCTAGGGGGCGGATGGGGCGGAGCCGCAGGTGGGCGAGCCGCAGTTCGGCGCCGGGGCGGACCGTGATGGGCCCGTGGCGGCCGATGCACAGGCCCTCGTCCCCGCCGGCGGGGTGGGGGACGGCGTCCTCCCTGCCAGGGGCGACGGACTGCGCCATCAGGTGCCACTCGCCCTGCGGCACGTCCTCCAGGACGAAGGGTCCCGGCCTGCGCAGGATCGTGTACCGGACGGGCTTTCCTTCGAGGATTCTGTCGGGGAACAGCCCGGCGAAGATGGGCTGGTCCTTGAGCGGGGACGAGATGTCGCCCCTGATGGTCGTCACCGGCCTGCCCCGCCCGTCGCCGGCCCCCGAGTCGGGCGGCATCTGCGGCGTGATGCTCTTGAGCTGCCGGTACTTCGTGGGGGAGAGTCCCACGCTCGCGGTGAACCGCGAGCTGAAGGTCCCCACGCTGGAATAGCCGACCCGGTGGCTGATGTCGGTGACCGTCAGCGAGGTGGTCGTGAGCAGGCGCTTGGCCTCCTGGATCCGCACCGCCGATAGGAACCGGCCCGGCGACAACCCGGTGACCCGCTGGAACACCCGGGAGAAGTGGAACTTGCTGAACATCGCGGTACGCGCCATGTCGTTGATGGTCAGCTGCTCACCGAGGTTCTCGTGCATGCTCTTGACGACCCGTAGGACGGCTTGCTCGATCGCGTTTTCCATGGCTCCTCCCGTGCGCTGGAGGCGCTGTGATAATTGACCCCGAATTGACACGGGAGGACTCGTCATCGTGAGCCTCCGTCATCTGCTCACACCCCGAAGTGGCGAATGGAGGCCACTCCGCTGCGGTGTGATTTCAGGAATGAACGACGCCCGACGACGACACATCGACGGCACTTGGCCATGGCATCAGAATTGGGTGCCGCACCTGCTGCGACAACCCCTAGTCGCCCCCTGCGTGCCCATATCCGGCAGACGCGGCGCGGGAATCCCCCCGATCCTTTGCGCCGAATGACGCCCGTCCCCGGCATTGCGCACGCGCGTTCACCGGCCAGAATCCACGTCCCGGTGGCACCGATGTCGGGGGTTAGGGGGGTGTTCGTCCGGAATGCGAAAGCAACTCAGGAGATGCACCTGTGCAGGCGATGCCGTTCCATGAACTGGTCAGCAGCCGACCTGGACGAGCGAGGATACGCGTATGCGACCGCCATCCACAGATGTAGACGAAACCAGGACGATGACGCTGGAGGCGTTCGCGGACACGATCGTCCCCGGCGAGAAGCGCTCACCGGACGACCGGGCCATCGCCGGCGCCACCACCGGGGGCGGCGCGGTGCAGGCCGGGGCCCTTGACCTGCTCGGATGGGACGCGACCGGGCTGACCGAGGGGCTGGACGGCTTCGTCACCGCCCTCACCGGCCACGCCACGGCGTACGCCCTCGAGCACGGCCTGGACCTGGACCCGGCCGTCCCGCCGTTCGTGTCCCTCACCTTCGAGCACCGCACCGCGCTGGTGCGGCGGCTCACCACGCCCGGCCACCCCGAGAAGGAGCTCTGGGTCAGCCTCGCCCTGTTCTGCAACATGGCCTTCGACTCCGCCGCGCACATGAGCACCGCCGACGCCATCGCCCAGGGACACCCGGGCCTGCTGGCCATGGGCATCGAGAAGCCCGACGCCGACGGGCGGTGGAGGTTCCCGAACTTCTCCTACGGCCGGCCGCTGGCCCGCCTGCACCCGGACACGACCCCCACAGGGAGTCCCTCATGACCAGCACGGAACGCACCGACGTCCTCGTGGTCGGCAGCGGCTTCGGCGGCGCGATCGCGGCCTACCACCTCGCGGCGGGCGGGGCCCGGGTCGTCGTGCTCGAACGCGGACCCTGGCTGACCGGCCAGGACTTCGACCACGACTTCAAGCTCGGCTCGTCCTACACCCGGGCCTTCGACTTCACCGTCGGCGACGGCATGAGCATCCTCGGCGGCAACTGCGTCGGCGGCGGCAGCGTCGTCTACTTCGCCGCGATGCCGCGCGCCCCCCGGTTCGTCTTCGAGCGGCACGGAAGCATCGGCCGCCGCATGTGGCCGGCCGCCGTCAACCGCGACACCCTCGACCCCTGGTACGACCGGGTGGCGGAGTCCATCCCGATCACGCAGCAGAGCTGGGACGACGTCACCTACGCCGGCGGGCTGTGGGCCGCGGCCTGTGACCACGCGGGACGCACCGCCAACCCGGTCCCGGCCGCGATCGACCGGAGCAAGTGCACCAACTGCAACTGGATGATGGCCGGGTGCCACTTCGACGCCAAGCAGTCGCTGCTGCTCAACTACCTGCCCGCGGCCGTCGCGCACGGCGCCGAGATCCGCCCCCTGCACGAGGTGCAGCAGATCTCGCGCACCGACGACGGCGGCTACCGCGTGCACTACGACGTCATGGACGACGAGGACTACCGCCTGCGCGGCGAGAGCGGCACGATCGACGCCAAGATCGTCATCCTCGCCGCGGGCGCCGGCGCCACCCCCGTCATCCTCCAGCGCAGCGAGGCCACGCTCGGCGCCATGCCGCACGCCGTCGGCCGGTACTTCTCCGGCAACGGCGAGCGCCTCAACACCGCGATCATCAACGAGGACAAGGCGCGCGAGGTGCTCGGCCTCGAACGCGAGAACGGCCTGGCGTACGCGGCGAACCAGATCGGCAAGGGCCCGGTCGTCGCCAACTGGGACCGGCTCGACGGCTCGCTGCCGGAGTTCGAGCGCTTCTCGCTGGAGCAGCTCTACTTCCCGCCCGGCCTCGGCACGATCCTCGCCGAGGTGCCCGGCGCGACCGGCCCGAGCTGGTTCGGCGTGGACAAGAAGGAGATCCTCAAGCGCTGGCAGTCCTGGCTCATCATCTTCCAGATGATCGAGGACAACAACGAGGGCGTCTTCGGCCCGCCGCCCGCCAAGGGCAACGCCGACCGGCTCTCCCAGCAGATGCTCGGCGTCGGCCGCCTCAAGTACGACCCGACCCCGCAGACCCTGCGCGCCTGGGCCATGGCGGACGCCGAGGTCAAGGACATCCTGGAGCGGGACGGCATCGCCGAGGTCGCCGCCTGGACCAACGACGTGGTCGGCGCCTACACCGTCCACCCGCTGTCCTCCTGCCGCATCGGCGACGACCCGGCCACCTCCGCCCTGGACGACCGCAACGAGCTGCGCGGCCACCCGGGCATCTTCGTCACCGACGGCTCGGCCGTGCCGGGCGCGCTCACCGTCAACCCGGCGATGACCATCTCGGCCCTGGCCGAGCGGGCCATCCCCGGCATCGTCGCCGCCGCACGCGAGCGCGGCGTCGAGGTCACCTACGGAGCCCCGGCCCCCGACGGCTCGACCAGCGGACGGCGCGGCGTCGCCCCGCTGATCCCGAGCCTCTCGCGCCGATAAGGAGGGGGCGGGCGATGGGCAGGATGCTCAGCCGTGCGACGCTGCCGGGGACGCTGTCCCACGTCCGGCACGTCACCCCGGTACGACCCCGTACCGCGCCGGACCTGGTCGCGCGGGTCTACGCGCAGGTGGAGCGTGACTTCGGCATGCTGGCGCCGCCGATGCTCCTGCACTCGCCCGCTCCCGGCACCCTCGCGGCGTCCTGGGCGATGCTGCGGGAATCCCTCCTGGCCGCCGGGACCGCCGCCCGGCCGCTGAAGGAGGCGGTCGCGACCGCCGTGTCGCGCGGCAACGCCTGCCCCTACTGCGTCGACGTGCACCAGGCCACGATGGACGGCCTGGCGCGCGGCGGCCACGCCGCGCTGATCGCGGCCGGCCGGGACGAGGAGATCGACGACCCCGGCGTGCGCCGGGTGGCGTCGTGGGCGCGGGCGATCGGGACGCGCGACGCGGCGGCGCGGCACGAGCCGCCCCTGCCGGCCGAGCCGCTGCGCGAGCTGACCGCGGTGGCGGTCACCTTCCACTACCTCAACCGCATGGTCAACGTGTTCCTCACCGAGTCGCCGCTGCCGCCCGAGGTGCCCACCGGCGCACGCGGCCGGCTGCTGCGGGTGTTCGGCCTGGTCATGCGGCGGTACGCCCGCCGCGCGGCCACGCCGGGCGACGCGCTCGCCCTGCTGCCGGACGCCCCGCCGCCCGCCGACCTCGGGTGGGCGCAGGGCTCGCCGGGCCTGACCGCCGCGTTCGCCCGCGCGGCCGCCGCCATCGACGAGGCCGGCGCCCGCTCGGTGCCCGGCCCGGTCCGCGACCTGGTGGCGGAGCGGCTGGCCGGGTGGGACGGCGCGCCCACCGGCATCAGCCGCGCCTGGGTGGCGCAGGCCGTGACCGCGCTGCCGCCGGACCTGCGCCCGGCCGGACGGCTGGCGCTGCTCACCGCGATGGCCTCCTACCAGGTCGACGACGGGCTCGTCGCCGACTTCCGCGAGGGGACGCCGGACGACCGCGCGCTGGTCGAACTCACCGCGTGGGCGAGCATGGCGGCGGCGCGCAGGATCGGCTCCTGGAGCACGGCGCGCCCCCAGACCGCGCCCCCAGCTATTCGCATAAGCCGCCCTTGATTTCCAGGGTCAACGGAATTGCAAATCGATAGTAAGACGAAGGCACTCACGGAGAAGACACCCGAATTCGCCTGATGCATGCTTGGTTCGTGGCGGACGCGACGTGCTAATTCCGTCTCCGTCGAATCGACATTCATTTTCAGATGCCTCCTGAGCTGGGCGGCAGCGATCGATAAGGCGCGCGCACGCGGGCCGAAAACGGTTTTCATTCGTTCGACAAGGTTATTTCAGTGAGAGGACTGCAGGCGTGAGCGAGCTTGATGAGGTGCTGCGGGCGCTGACCGACGAAGGCGAGGAACTCGACCGCGTGGTCGCCGGCCTCGACCCTTCGCAGTGGAAACTGCCCACCCCCGCCCCCGGATGGACGATCGCCGACCAGATCGCGCACCTGACCTTCATCTTCGGCCTCGCCAGGACCGCCGCCGAGGACGCCGAGGCGTTCAAGGCGCTGGTCGCGGGCGCCGAGAAGGACTTCAACGGCGCGGTCAACGCCGCGCTCGGCCTGTTCGCCGGCGACAGCCAGGAGACGCTGATCGCCAAGTGGCGCGGCGAGCGCGCCGACGTCGTGACCGCCCTCGCCGCCGTGCCGGCGGGCCAGGTCGTGCCGTGGCTGGTCAACCCGCTGCCGCCGGTCATCCTCGCCTGCGCCGGCATCATGGAGCAGTTCGCGCACGGCCAGGACATCTATGACGCGCTCGGCGTCCAGCGCCGGTACACCGACCACATCAAGCACCTGGTGGTCTTCGCCGTCCTGACCAAGGACTTCGGCTACCTGTCGCGCGGCCTCACCCCGCCCGCCACCGAGTTCCGCTTCGAGCTCACCGCCCCGTCCGGCGAGCTGTGGGCGTTCGGGCCCGAGGACGCCACGCAGCGGATCACCGGTCCGGCCGCGGACTTCTGCCTGCTCGCCACCCGCCGCCGGCACCGCGACGACCTCGCCGTCGTCGCCACCGGCGAGGAAGCCGACCACTGGCTGGACATCGCCCAGTGCTACCGGGGCCCCGCGGGCGAGGGCCGCAGGCCGGGCCAGTTCGCCGTCGCCCGGGTCTGACCGGGACACCGCGGAAAGAATGGCAACCGTCATGGTCCCGGGCGAGGTCTGATGCATCCCGCCACGCTGCGCCGCGTCACGATCATGGGGAGCGGCCTGATCGGGACCTCCATCGGGCTGGCGCTGCGGCGCTCCGGCGTCCTCGTCGCGCTGTCCGACCGCGACGAGGACGTCGTCGCCAAGGCCGAGATGATGGGCGCCGGCGTCGCGCTGACGCCCGGCGACCCTCCCGCCGACGTCGTCCTCATCGCCACCCCGCCGTCCATCGTCGCCAAGGTCCTGCGCGACGCGCAGTCCCGCGGGCTCGGCGCCGCCTACACCGACGTCGCCAGCACCAAGGCCGGCATCGTCGCCGAGGCCGAGCGCGCGGGATGCGACCTTTCGACCTACGTCCCCGGGCATCCGATGGGGGGCCGCGAGCTGTCGGGGCCGTTCGCCGCGCGGGCGGACCTGTTCGCCGGACGGCCCTGGCTGCTGTGCCCGCACCCGTCCACGCCGCCCGCCCTGTTGTCCCTGGTCGCCGAGCTGGCCACCGCCTGCGGCGCGGCGCCCGAGGTGATCGAGGCCCGCAAGCACGACCAGATCGTGGCCACGGTCTCGCACGTGCCGCACCTGGTGTCGGCCGCGCTCGCCGCCCGGTTCTGCGCCGCGGACGACACCACCTTGTCGCTGGTCGGCAAGGGCCTGCAGGACACCACCCGGATCGCCACCGGCGACCCCGGTCTGTGGTCGGACATCCTCGCGCAGAACGCCGACGCCGTCGCCGCCGTGCTGGACCTGGTGGTGGACGACCTCGCCGACGCGGCCCGCGCGCTGCGCGGGCTGGAGCACGGCGGCCACGGCCGGCTGTCGGAGCTGCTGACCAGGGGAAACCGAGGACGCGAGCACATCGTCCGCGGCCATCGCGCCGCCTCTCGCGTCTGACCGCCGCCCTCCTCCAACGCCACCCGGAGGAGGGCGGCTTTTCTCATGCCCGCCGTCAACGCCTCCCGCGCCGGGAGGCCACGTTCCCCCGGTGCGGAAAGGACGAGCCGCGGCGCCCGGGCGGGAACGCCGAACGCCCGGCCGGACGAGGCGGGGGCCTGGTCCGGCCGGGCGCGAAAGTCACCCGGCGGGCGCGGTCAGTGCGCGCCGGCCCCGGCGGGGACCTGGGCGGTGAGCCGGACCGGAAGGGTGCGGTGGCCGTTCATGATGAACGTCGGCAGCGGCTGCAGCTCCCCGGGCGTGACGGCGAGGGACAGCTCGGGGTAGCGCTCGAACAGCGTCGACAGCCCGATCTCCGCGACCATCCGCGCGATGCCGGCGCCGAGGCAGAAGTGCGGGCCGTGGCCGAAGGACAGGTGCTCCTTGTCGGCGCGGGTGATGTCGAAGTCGGCGGCGGTGTCGCCGTGCAGCGCCGGGTCGCGGCCGACCGCGCTGTAGTTGATGAGGATCGGGTCGCCCTTGGGGATTGTGACGCCGTCCAGCTCGATGTCCTCGACGGCGTAGCGCAGCGGGAGCTGGGCGAGGGGCGACTGCACGCGCAGGACCTCGTCGATGACGTCGTCCCAGGTGGCGCCGCCGTTCTTGACGAGCTCCAGCTGCTCGGGGTGGGTGAGCAGGGCGGTGATGGCGTTGTCGAAGAAGTTGATCGTCGTCTCCGAGCCGGCGCCGAGGATCGCGAAGATGGTGTCGGTCAGCTCGTCCTCGCTGAGCCGCGACCCGTCCTCCTCGCGGGCGGCGATGAGGTCGGTGGTGATGTCCTCGCCGGGGGTGGCGCGCTTGGAGGCGATCAGCTCGGCCATCGCCTGGCGCCAGCCGCCGAGGATCTCGGCCGCCTGCTCCGGGCTGACGGTCGTGTCGATCATCATCTCGATGACCTTCGCCGTCTTGGCCAGGGCCTCCTGCGACATCCCGATCAGGTCGGCGACGATCAGGGCGGGCAGCGGGTAGGCGAAGCGCTCGCGCAGGTCGACGACCTCGCCGGGCGGGGTCGCGGCCAGCGCGTCGAGGAGCTGGCCGGTGAGCTCGACGACGCGGGGGCGGATCGCCTCGGTGCGGCGGCGGGTGAACGCCTTGCCGACCAGCTTGCGCAGGCGGACGTGCTCCTTGCCGTAGGCGGTGACCATGTTGTCCATGGCGACCCAGCTGATCATCTCCCAGTCCGGGGGGATCTCGCCGTTGATGAAGGCCGGCCAGTGGTTGCGGGCGCTCTTGGTCACCCGCGGGTCGGTGAGCAGGTCCCTGATGACGGCGTGGCTGTTGATCGACCACGCCTCGACGCCGCCGGGCAGCTCCACCAGGGTCGCGGGGCCCGCCGCGCGCAGCCGGTCCGCCTCGGCGTGGATGTCTTTCCCTGTGGTGTCGAGGGCGACGGGGCAGCGTTCTACCATCTGAAGTTCTCCCATGATCTCGTCGGAGAGATTGATCAGGATGCCGGCCTGCCAATGCTGAAAAATTCAGGTGATTCGGCTCGCTCGCCGGAGGACGCCTGTCGGCCGCCGTATCGGTAATCGCCCGCGCATCCGTGACTGTATGCTGTAATAATACGTCGCCGCGGCCTGCCGCAATAGGGATGCGGGCGCCGCGGAAAGGTATTCAGCAATTCAGAAGAGGAATGGCGCGCCCGGCGCCGTGCCGCATTCTCGGAGAAAAAGAAGGCATAACGCGAGAAAGGCCGCGCATTTCCGGAGAAGACATTCTCCCGTGCGCGGCCTTCCGGGGCGGGGTCCCCGCAAACGCCGGGAGCCACCTCCGCCGGGTGGCGGGGGTGGCTCCCGGGTGGCGCGGGGCGTCGCGCCGGAGGGGTCAGCCCGTGGTGACCTGGACGGCGGGCGGAGTGGGCTCGGACTCCGGTCCGGCCGCGGCCGCCGCCTCGCCGGACTCCTCGGCGCCGCCGCCGTGGCCGTGGTCGCCGCTCGGGTTCACGTGCCGCAGCGCGACCGCCGCGAGCACCGCGAGCAGGACGGCGAGGCCCGCGCTCACCGCGGCGCCCGAGTTGAGCGCCGAGGTGAACGCCTCGCGCGCCGCCGCCAGCAGGCCCGCCCCGGTGGCGCCGGGCAGGTCCGCGGCCACATGGACGGCGCTCGCGATGCTCTCGCTCGCGGTGGCCGCCGCCTGCGCGGGCACGCCCGCCGGGATCGCGTCGCTGATCTGGGCGCCGTAGACCGCGGTGCCGACGCTGCCGATGGCCGCGATGCCGAGCGCGATGCCGAGCTCGCCGCCGGTCTCCGACAGCGACGCCGCCGACCCGGCCTTCTCCGGCGGCGCGGAGGCCATGATCAGCCCGGTGCCGAGGCCCGCCATCGGGCCCGCGCCGAGCGCGGAGACGTAGATGCCGGCCACCAGCAGGCCGATGCCGGTGGAGTTGTCGACCTGGGTCACGAGCGCGTAGCCGATCGCCATGACCAGCAGGCCGCCCGCGATGGTGTAGGCGGGGCGGACCTTGCGGGCGATGATCGGGGCGACCTGCAGGCCGATGACCGTGGCCACGGTGCCGGGCACCAGCCACAGGCCCGCGCGCAGCGGCGAGAGCCCCTCGACCGTCTGCAGGTACAGGTTGATCAGCAGGAACGTGCCGCTCATGACGCCGCCGAAGACCATGATGATCAGCGCGGCGCTGAAGGAGCGGTTGCCGAACAGGCGCAGGTCGAGCAGCGGGTGCTCCAGGGTGCGCTGCCTGCGCACGAACAGCAGGCCGACGACCACGCCCACCGCGATGGCGACGAGCGAGGTGACCTGCACGCCGCTCTTGGCCAGTTCCTTGAGCCCGTAGATGAGGGGCAGGATCGTGGCCAGCGACATGATCACGCTGAGCACGTCGACCTTACCGGCGTTCGGGTCGCGGTACTCGGGCAGCAGCCGCGGCCCGGCCAGCAGGAGCAGGCCCATGACCGGAACGCTGAGCAGGAACACCGAGCCCCACCAGAAGTTCTCCAGCAGCACGCCGCCGACGACGGGGCCGATGGCCATGCCGCCCATGAAGCAGCTCATCCACACGGCGATGGCCGTGCCCATCTGCTTGGGGTCGCGGAACATGTTGCTGAGCAGGGCGAGCGTGGAGGGCATGAGCGTGGCGCCGGTGATGCCCATGAGCGCGCGGGTGGCGATCAGCATCTCGGGGCCGGTGGAGTAGGCCGCCGCCACCGAGGCCAGCGCGAACAGGCCCGCGCCGATCATCAGCAGCCTGCGCCGGCCGATCCGGTCGCCGAGGGTGCCCATGGTGACCAGGCAACCGGCGATCAGGAACCCGTAGATGTCGGTGATCCACAGCAGCTGGGTGCTGCCGGCGTCGAGGTCGGCGCTGAGCTGGGGCAGCGCCAGGTACAACACGCTCGAGTCCAAGGCGAGCAGCAGGGTGGGCAGGGCCAGTACCGCAAGCCCGATCCACTCGCGCCGTCCCGCCTTGACACCGGACCCGGCGTCGGCGATCGCATCCATCAAAGATCCTTCCGTCTGTACTGTCCGGGCCGTTGTGACGACATCAGCTCGCTATCGCGACATTCTTTGTCAATACAAAAGGGTTCAGCTCAAGTCTTACCAGCCGAGATCTCGTTCGGGCTTCTCTCAGATTGCGGAAATCGAACCGTGACCGGCGGCGGCCCGGTGCGAGGGGCATGGGTGTATCCGCAGGTCAACGGCCCTGTCGGGCCGCCGGGGCGGCGCGGGGAAAGAGGGTTTTCACGTGCCTCGTGGTAAGGATGGTCAAGTATCCTGTTTGGGAGGTCTGGCACCCTGGTTATTGACATCACAAATCAGGATTCCGGGCGACGAATCCGCATGTTTACCGGCGGCCATGACGCGCAATGCCGGAGATGCGCCGCCCCGGCGCGCGGTGTGACGCTGACGGCATGCCGATCCCTCACGACGCGGTCGTCTTCGACTGCGACGGCGCCTTGGCCGACACCGGGACCGCGTGGAACGACGCCTGCCGCGACCTCTTCGCGCGGTACGGCATGCCCCTCGACCCCGCCGCCCGCACGCGTCTCGCCGGCCCGCGACCGGCCGAGCCGGGAGAGGAGCCGGCCCGTCTGCTCGGCCGCCCCGCGCCGGACCCCGTCGTCTGATAAAAGGGTATTTTTCCCGCAAATCAGGCATTAGCTCAGAAATATCCAATGGTCTCGATATACGGGATGCGGTCCAGTAGATTCTGAGCCCTCAACGCGGGCGGAACGCGGTCCATGGGATCGCGTCGGGGGAGTGCTTTCGCCTCGGCGTTCCGACGTGGGGCGAGGAGCGGGCGATGTGGGTCGATCATGCCGGGGGTCCGAAGGGCGCGCGCGTCCTTCCGAAAGGCGTTCACTATATTTTCCAGGTCATCGACGCCGCGGTGGCCGAACGGGCGGACGGCCGCCGTATTCCGATCGTTCTGATCACGCATGAGCACGGTCCCGGCGAGCCGGAGACGGCGGGTGAGGAAACGGCGCAGTCGTGGCTGGTCTCGGCGTACCGTGAACGCCTTTCCCGGCAGCGCGGGCCGGGCCGTGACGGCCTGGACAGCATCGTCCCGCACGCCTACGTCGACGACGCCGCGCTCGTGGCCTCGTACGAGCCGCACATCGCCCTGGTCGAGAGCGTCCGCGACCAGCTCAGACGCTCGATGCGGGGGAGCGGCGTGCTGCGGTTCCCCTGCCTCGACCCGTGCCTGACGATCCTGCGCACCGAGGCCGGCGTGGGCACGGCGAAGGACACCCTGCTGCGCGACACGCTGTACGCCGCCTACAAGGCCGAGCGCTCCTGGCTCGACTGGCTGCCCGAGCTCGCGAACGCCGTCGGCAAGCAGACCCCCTCGGGGGGATGGTTCGACGTGGTGCGGATACCCGCCTCCCGCCTGGTCCGGAGGGTGTACACCAACCGGCTCCGTCGCACGCACCGCTGGCTCGAAGGCGTGCTCCAGGCCCCCGGTGGCGACTTCCTCGGCACGGCGTTGGAGATCGTCAAGGACGGTCCCCGGCGGGGCAACGAACCGCTCGTCCAGCGAATCCTGCTGATGGCGCTCATGCGCGACCTCGCCAAGGCCGTGCGCGGCCCATGGCCGGGGTGGCTGTGGGGCCGGCGCCGCCCGGGACGGCCCTGGCCGTTCGTCGTCCTGCTCGGCACGGTGGGCGATCCCGGCGCGCCGAGCCGCGCGTTCCTCGACCGGTACACCGACCTCGCGCGGACCGAGGACCCCGCCCCGCTGATGATCCTCGGAGCGCTCACCGGGGAGGTCCCGCCCTATGCCTTTCCCCTCACGCCGGACGCCGGTCCCGGCGCGGCGCCGGCGCGCGGCCGTAGCGCGCCGATGCTCCTGGCGGACCGGCTCTCGGCGCTGTACGCCCGCGGCGACGACGACGGCGCCGGCGTCCACCTGCTGCCGCTGTCCGCGGAGCCGGACGAGGGCATGGACGCCGACTGGCTCCAGGCCAATCCCAAGGTCGTGCCGCCACGGGTCCGGCGGCGCGCGAAGGTGCGCCCGTACCTGCCCGTCATCGTCGCGTCCGTGCTGCTCGCGGCGCTGACGCTCGTCCTGCGCCCTGGACCGGCCCCGTCGGCGGCCCCCGTGAAACCGTCCTCGTGCCGGAAGACCAAGAACACCGACGAGATCGTCGGGGTGACCGACGGCCTGCGGTGCACGCTGGCCGGGCCGCAGGACACCGTGCTGCGGGAGCTGGAGCGGATCGCCGGAGAGCAGAACAAGGCCCTCACGCCCGGCCGGGCCTACCGGTCGGTGGTCTTCCTCGCTCCCCTCACCAACGCGAAGGAGAACGACAACGCGGTGCCGTCCGGCATCCCAGCCCTGCGCGGCGCGCTGCTCGCGCAGCGGCAGATCAACAAGGCGCAGGTCAGGCGGATGCCGGTCCGGCTGCTCATCGCCAACGCCGGCGAGCAGTTCAGATACGGGTCGGACTGGTCGAGGGACCGCGAGGGCATCGACGTCGCCCAGATGATCATCGACGCGGCGGCGGAGGAGCACGTCGCGGGCGTCATCGGCATCACGCAGAGCCGGCAGGAGTCGCTGCGGGCCGCGCACGAGCTGGACCGGGCGCAGATCCCCGTCATCGCGACGGGCACCGTGGGCAGCAAGATGGTGGACTTCGACGCCCCACCGCGGTACTTCCAGGTGTCGCCGACCAACGACCGGATCTCCCGGGTGCTGGCCGATTTCGCGGTGAACTCCGAGGACCTGCGGAAGCTCACCGGGCCCGGGCCGGCCACCGCGGTCATCGTCCACGACCCGGCGGACGAGTTCTTCAGCGCGGACCTCACCGACAAGTTCGGCGAGCGGTACCTCGAGGCCGGCGGCGACGTCAGGAAGATCGCCTACCTGGAGAAGGGCAACGACAGGAACACGCGCGACGTCGCCGAGGAGATCTGCCGGACGGTCAAGGCCACGAACGGCTTCGTCCTGTACACGGGGCGCTCGGGCGTGATGCCCAACCTGTTCGGCGCCCTGCAGCACGAGCCCATGTGCGAGAAGAGCGAAGGCACGATCGCGGTCCTGGCCGAGAGCGTCGATCCGGATCTCATCACCGCGCCCGAGCGCATGGGGCGCGAGTACCCGTACCTGACGCTGTTCTACTCGGCCTCCAACCCCATCGACGACGGGGACCTCAAGCACGCCTCCACCAGGTTCTCCCGGGACTTCCGCGAGACGTTCCACCGGGACGACCCCGACATCGAGGCCGCGGGCGGGTTCGACGCGCTGAACGTGCTCTCCGAGGTGATCAACGCGGTCTACACCGCTCACTCCGACGGCGACGTCCGCCCGAGCGACGTGTACCAGCACCTGCTCAACACCGGGATCACCCATCTGGGCGCGACCGGCAGGCTGAGGCTGGACGGCCGCCACAAGTACCCGCCGGACAAGGCCGTCTACATCCGTGAGATCGACCCGCAGGGGCGAATTCTGCCGCGCCTGGCCTGCGGGATCCTCCACAACACCGACGTGGCCACCACCTGGGGGCCCAAGGGCCGCCCGCACCCCTGCCCGCGCGACCCGTGAGCCCGTTCCGGCGTCCCGGGGAGGGCCGTCACCAGCCCGAGCGGATGGTCGCGACGACGTGGGCGCGATCCTCCTCCGACAGCCACCAGCCGACGGGGACGTGCACGACCCGGTCGTGCACGGCGTCCAGGTTGGGCAGGGCCTCGGCGGCGTCCGGCGGCAGACAGGTGTGGGTGTCGTTGCGCCGGACCACCGCGCTCGCCTGGATGCCGGCGTCCGCCAGCTTCCTGATGAAGTCGGCGCGCCGCTCCACCTTCACCGGGTACAGCCAGAACGACGACTCCTCGCCCTCGGGCCGCGCGGTCGGCTCCAGGCCCGGCACGCCCGCGAGGTGCTCGTCGAAGTGGGCGGCGTTGCGGCGGTGCAGCGCCACCCGGTCGGCGACGGTCTCCAGGTTGGCCAGGCCGATGGCCGCGGCGATCTCGCCGAGGTAGAAGTTGTAGCCCCATTCGGGCACGTCGTAGTCGCCGTTGACCCGGTCGGCGCGCCGGTCGATGCCGAAGAACCGCAGGCGCAGCGCACGGCGCAGCGACTCCTCGTCCGGGGTGACGAGCATGCCGCCCGCGCCGCACGCCAGGTGCTTGGTGGCGTGGAAGCTGAACACGCAGTAGTTGCCGTGGTTGCCGAGCGGCGTGCCCCGCAACGTGGTGCCCCACGCCTGCGCGCAGTCCTCGATGACGGGCGGGCGGAACCCGTGGGCCGCCTCGGCGTCGTCGAGGACGCGCGCCAGCCGTTCGACGTCGACCGGGTGCCCGGCCCAGTGGACGACCATGATGGCGCGGGTGGCCGGCGAGATCTTCTTGGCCAGGTCGTCCAGGTCCATGTTGAGCGTGCCCGGGTCCACGTCCACCCAGCGGACGCGGAAGCCGTTGGCGAGGATGGCCCAGTTGGTGGCCTCGAAGGTGAGGGCCGTGGTGAGCACCTCGCCGCGGTCGCCGTCCCCCGGCGGGTTCGAGCCGGGGGGACTGGTCGCGAGCCGCAGGGCCAGGTGCAGGCCGGAGGTCCCGTTGTTGACGGTCGCCAGGTGCGGGGTGCCGACGCGGGCGCGCAGGGCGTCCTCGAACTCCTCGACCCGCGGCCCGTGCCCGAGCACGGCGGTGCCGATGACCTCGCGCACCCGGTCGGCGGCGTCGGGCGCCAGCGCGACCTTGAACAGGGGGATCATGCCGTCCCTCACCTCAGGATCACCGCCGGGTCAGTGCCGGATGCCGACGAACAGCCCGCGGCCGGCCAGGATGTCGCCGGGCTCGACGTACTCCACGGTGCACCCGGCGCGCAGGAACGCCGACTCGTACTGCTCGGGCGAGAACAGGGTGAAGATCTGGACGTGCTCGAAGTGCCGCACGCCCGCGGAGTCGGCCACGACGTAGTGGGCCTGCTGGTGGACGGCGTCGCCGTGCCGCACCGACCGGGCGATGCGGGCGACCGTGCGGCCCTCGGTCCGGATCACGTCGTCGCCGATGTGCCCGTCGATGAACGTGTGGGGGAAGTACCACGGCTCGACGATGAGCACGCCTCCGGGGGAGACGTGCCCGGCCATGGTGGACACCGCGGCGTCCAGCTCGGCGGTCGTGCGCATGTAGCCGACCGTGCTGTACATGCTGGTCACGGCGTCGAAGGTGCGGCCGAGGCGGAAGTCGCGGATGTCGCCGGGGTGGACGAGCACGCCGGGCAGCTTCTCGGCCGCCGCCGCGCGCATCGTGTCCGACAGCTCGACGCCCTCGACGTGGTCGAAGACGGTCCGCAGCGTGCGCAGGTGCTCGCCCGTGCCGCACGCGACGTCGACCAGCGAGTTCGCGTCGGCCTTGCGCGCGCGGATCAGGTCGACGAGGATCCGCGCCTCGCGCGCGTAGTCCTTGCCGCGCCCCTGGTAGAGGAGGTCGTAGACCTCGCTGACCTCCGGCGCGTAGACGTTGGTGTCTCGCACGGAGAAATCTGTGGTCATCGGCGTCTCCCCACGGGTCGGTAAGGAGGGCCCGGTCGCGGCCCCGCACCTGAGCCTCCCGCCCGGGCGCCGCGGCGCGCATCTTCTGTCGTGCGGATCTCCGGCGCGTGCGGGGCGGTGATCGCGCCGGGCACCACGGCATTTCCGGAGAAGGTTCGCGGGGGCCCGGCGGTTAGCCTGAGCCTCATGCAGAGTAGCTGTCGGATTTGCGGCGGAGTGGTGCTGAAATCCATCGACCTCGGGCAGCAGCCCCGCGGCAACGGATTCCTGCTCCCGCGCGATGTCGAGAACGAGCTGACCTTCCACCTGACGATGGGACTGTGCGGCTCGTGCACGATGGCCCAGCTACAGGGCGAGGTCCCCCAGGAGCTCAGGTACCACGACTCCTACCCCTACCATGCCTCGGTGTCGGCCGTGCACCGCGAGCATTTCGAGGGCAACGCGCGCTACTTCCTGGAGCACGAGCTGACGGGTCCCGACCCGTTCATCGTCGAGATCGGCAGCAACGATGGGGTCATGCTCGCCACGATCGCGCAGGCCGGCGTCCGCCACCTCGGCGTCGAGCCGTCCAAGGAGGTCGCCGAGCTGTCCATGGCCCGGGGCGTGCGCGTCCTGTCGGAGTTCTTCGACGAGACGACGGCGACCAAGATCCGCCTGGAGCACGGGCCCGCCGACGTCATCTTCGGCGCCAACTGCATCGCCCACATCGCCCACCTGGCGTCGGTGTGCCGCGGGGTGGAGTCGCTGCTCGGGCCGGACGGGGTGTTCGTCTTCGAGGAGCCGTACTTCGGCGCCGTCGTCGACAACACCGCCTTCGACATGATCTACGACGAGCACTCCTTCTACTTCGCCGTCCGCTCCATCAAGGCGATGGCCGAGCGGTTCGGCCTGGAGCTCGTCAACGCCGAGCCGCTCCCGCTGCACGGCGGCACGATGCGGTACACGCTCGGACGGCCCGGCATGCGCACGCCCGCCCCGGCGGTCGCGGAGTTCCTGGAGGAGGAGCGCGCCCGGGGCCTCGGCGAGCACGAGACGCTGCTGCGGTTCTCCGCCCGCGTGGAGCGCATCCGCGACGACCTGAACGCCCTGCTCGCGCGGATCCGCGCCGAGGGTCACCGGGTCGTCGGCTACGGCGCCCCCGCCAAGACCACCACGGTGACCAACTACTGCGGCATCGGGCCCGACCAGATCCCGTACGTGGTCGACAACACCCCGGCCAAACAGGGCCGCCTGGTGCCCGGCACCCACATCCCGGTGCTGCCGCCTTCGGCGTTCCACGAGGACTACCCCGAGTACGCCCTCCTGTTCGCCTGGAACCACGCCGAAGAGATCATGGCCAAGGAGACCGCGTTCCGCGACCGCGGCGGCCGGTGGATCCTCTACGTGCCGGACGTCCACGTCCTGTGACCCTTCCCACGCCGGCCGGCCGCCCCTGACGGCGGCCGGCCTCGTGTGGTCTCCGCCGCGGCGGTCAGTCAGCAATCGGGGAGATGCGGCGGGCACGGCGAGGCGCGAATCATACGCCTAGATAGTCCTATTTCTCGCGGGCCACAGAGCGGAAAGGCCGGGGCGGCCCCGGCGGCGGTGCGCGGTGAATAGGGGGCCGAGGAATCACGGTCGCGGCCGGTGAGCGGTTCTCCGCTCGAAGTCCGAGCACCGTAGGCCACCGGCCAGGATCATCTAGGAAAGAGGAGCCCTCATTTGTCCGCGGAAACGTCTTCCATCGAGGTCAAGCCTCCCGAGGAGCGTCAGCGCGACCTGCCCGCGCTGACGGGGATGCGCATCATCGCCGCGCTTCTCGTCTTCCTCAGCCACGTCGTCTACCCGATGACCACGGGGAACCAGAACCCCACCACCCCGTTCAAGGACCCGGGCGTCACCGAGAACCTCGTCTGGTTCTTCTCGCCGGGCGGCTCGATCGGCGTCTCGTTCTTCTTCATCCTCAGCGGCTTCGTCATCACCTGGTCCTCGCGGCCGGGTAGCTCGACCGGCGCCTACTACCGCCGCCGCGTCGTGAAGATCCTGCCCAACCACGTGGTGACCTGGGGCCTGGCGATGCTGCTGTTCGCCGCCTCCTACACCCCCGCGTACGGGCTGCTGAACCTCATCCTGGTGAACTCGTTCTCGCCCGACCCGATGAACTGGGGCGGCGCGAACATGCCGGCCTGGTCGCTGAGCTCGGAGATGCTGTTCTACCTGCTGTTCCCGCTGCTGATCATCCCGATCAGGAAGATCCGCGACAGCCGGCTGTGGACGTGGGCGGCCATCGCCGTCGCCGCCATGGCCGCCGTCTGCGTCGTCACGCTGACGCTGGTGCCGGACGCGCCGGTCTTCCCCGGCGACGTGCTGTCGCTGAACCAGTTCTGGTTCGTCTACATGTTCCCGCCGGCCCGGCTGGTCGAGTTCGTCTTCGGCATGATCCTCGCCCGCATCGTCATGCGCGGCCGCTGGCCGAGGATCGGCTTCGTCCCCGTGACGGTGCTGCTGGTGCTCGGGTACGCGGCGGCGCTGTACCTGCCGCCGCCGTGGAACCTCACCCTGGCCACCTCGATCCCGTTCGGCCTGGCCATCGGCACGTTCGCCAAGGCCAACCTCGAGGGCAGGCGCACCGTCATGGGCACGCGCCCGATGGTGTGGCTCGGCAACGTGTCGTTCGGCTTCTACATGACCCAGGCCGTGGTGCTGTTCTGGCTCGTGCCGACGGTGCTCGGCACGTGGGCCTCGTTCGACGTCCTCGGCGGCACGCTGCTCGTCCTCGCCTACACCGGCGTCAACGTCGTCGCCGGCTGGCTGCTGTGGAAGTTCGTCGAGACGCCCGCGATGAAGTACCTGAGCCGGTCCAGGAAGCGGCCGGCGGACCGTCCCCCCGTCGCCCCCGCGCAGGAGCCGCAGGTCTCCGCCCAGACCACCCCGGCCTGATCCCATCCGTGTCCGCGCACGGCGGTCACAGAGCAAGGGAGTGGCGTACCGAGAGGTACGCCACTCCCTTCTTCTCTTCACCGCGATCCGCCGCGGCGGTCCCTCAGGAGGCGCCGCTGTCGGGCAGGGCCAGCCACCACGGGTTGGCGCGGGCCCACTCGATGGCCTGGACGAGCCCGTCCTGCAGGCTCGTCCCCGGCTCCCAGCCCAGCACCCGGCGGGCCTTGGCGTTGTCGGGCACGCGCCGGGTCAGGTCCTCGTACGACGCTCCGTACGTCTGACGCGTGTCCACGGCCAGGGTCTCGACGTCGGCCTCGGTCAGCTTGGCGATCAGCGCGATCGCGTCGCCCACCGCGGTCTCCGTCATCGAGCCGAGGTTGAACGACTCGCCCACCGCCTCGGGGCTCGCCGCCGCCAGCAGCGTGCCCTCCACGGCGTCGCCCACGTAGGTGAAGCACCGGGTCTGGCGTCCCTGGTCGTAGGTGACCAGGGGCCGCCCGTTGAGGGCGCGGTGCACGTTGCGGCTCACGATGTAGGCGGGACGCTGGCCGGGGCCGTAGGCGTTGAAGTACCGCACGATCGTGACGGGCAGGCCGTGCTGGCGGCCGAAGGCGTAGGTGAGGTGCTCGGTCAGCGCCTTGGCCGAGGAGTACGTCCAGCGGTCCACCGACGTCGGGCCGAGCACCCGGTCGCCGTCCTCGCTCCAGGGCACCACGGGGTTCTTGCCGAAGACCTCGCTGGTGCTGGCCACCACGACCCGGGCCCCCGCGCGCGCGGCGAGCTCCAGGACGTTGCGCGTGCCGCCGAAGTTGATGTCGATGACGTCGAGCGGCCGGGCCAGGTACTGGTCCACGCCGACGACGGCGGCCAGGTGGTAGACGACGTCCACGCCCGGCCTGATCGCCTCGGCGAGCCGGTCGAGGTCCCGGATGTCGCCCTGGACGTGCCGGACGTCCTCCCACGTCCGGCGCCGGTGTTCGGGGAGCGGGCCGGCGTCGAAGGTCGTCACCTCGTCGCCGCGGGCGAGGAGCCGGTCGACCAGGTGGCCGCCGATGAAGCCGGAGCCGCCGGTCACGACGGCGCGCGTGGCGCTCATCGGCCGATCCCCCGGTAGACGTAGCCCAGCTCGCGCAGCGAGGTGATCTTCGCCTCGGGGTAGTACGCCCGGCCGTCCAGCACCAGGCACGACGGCGAGACGGGCAGCGCGGCGAAGTCGATCTCGCGGAACTGCTGGTGCAGGGTCATCAGGGCCAGGCAGTCGGCGCCCTCGACGGCCTCGCGCAGGGTCGCGACCGGCTTGAGGTCGAACAGCTCCTCGGCCTGGACGGGGTCCACCAGCGGGTCGTAGAGACGCACCTTGGCCCCGGCCTTGCGCAGGGCGTTGACGGCCGCCTCGACCGGGGTGGCGCGCAGGTCGCCGGTGTCGCTCTTGAACGCCAGGCCCAGCACGGCCACGGTGGACTTCGCCGGGTCCTTGCCGAGGCGCTGGAGCTCCTCGGCGATGAGCTGCGCGGTGTACTCGGGCATCCCGGCGTTGACCTCGCGGCCGATCGGCGCGGTGAGGATCTCAAGGCCGCGCTCGCGCGCCGAGCGCCAGACCATCCACGGGTCCTTGACCAGGCACGACCCGCCGACGCCGACGCTCGGCAGCAGGATGTTCACCTTGCCCGCGCCCTTCGGCACGGTGTTGGCGGCCCCGATGACGTCCAGGACGTCCACCTCGAACAGCGCGCAGAACTTGGCCAGCTCGTTGGCGAGCGCGATGTTGAGGTCGATCCACCAGTTGTCGGCGAGCTTGACGATCTCGGCGGACTCCGGGGACGGCAGCGGGACGACCTCCACCTCGAAGGTCCTGCGCCAGAACGCGGCGGCGGCCTCGGTGCTGTCGTCGTCCATGCCGCCGACCACGATGGGCAGCTTGCGCAGCTCGCGCAGCGCGGTGCCCTCGGCGAAGCGCTCGGGGGTGAAGGCCAGGCCGAAGTCGTCGCCCTGGACGAGTCCGCCGCGCTCCAGCAGCGGGAGCACCAGCTCGCGGGTGGTGCCCGGCGGCACCGTGCTCTTCAGCACGACGAGCTGGCCGGCGCGCAGGTGGCGGCTCACCTCGGTGCACGCGCCGCGGAGCTGGCCGTCCACGAGGGAGCCGTCCGCGCGGACCGGCGTGCCCACCGCGATGATGACCACGTCGGCGGCGGTCAGCGCGGCGTAGTCGGTGGTGACCCGGAGGCGGCCCGCCGCCATCGAGCTGAAGAGGAGGTCGGCGAGCCCCTCCTCGTGGTAACGGCAGTGGCGTGCGGTGAGCTCGTCGACCAGACGGGCATCATTGTCCACGCCGATGACCTCGCAGCCGTGGTCCGCCAGGATCGCGGCGAAGCAGGAGCCGACATATCCAAGGCCGACAATGGCGACTTTAGGCTCCCGGTGCTCAGGTAGAAAACGCATGTACGCTCCCGTCGAGAGAATTGGGACTCCATCACGTGGGTCGAGGCGCGGCATGGCGACCCCGCATCCGGTCAGGAACGCCCCGAGGGTCGACCCCTCTCACCCCACATGGTCATCCGGCGTCGTTACGCACGGCATCTCTTGAAATGCGAGGCGGTAACACGCGGCCCCGGCGCGCGGAAAACACGCGCGGTATTCCAAAGAAGGCGCCTCATTCGTGCTTTGCCGCACCGCAATCCAGGAGATGCGGCGGGTGAGGCGGGCCGCCGATCCTGTGGAGGTGAACGCCGGGCGGGTATTTCCCCCGCCCGTCCCCAGGTTTCCTCGCGGGAGAGCGGCTGTCGCGGCCCTCCTCGATTCGTCTCCGGCCGCCGCGGGCGAGCGCCCGAGGGCGGGGCGGCCGACAGCCGCCCGGCGGAGCGACCGCCCCGCACGTCCGCCGAGACCGTCCAGCACCGTCGATCCGAGGAGTAGAGGACCGGAGATGAACGACCACAAGGCACTGATCCTCGACGAGGTCCGCAAGTTCCACCAGGACACCCAGACCGACAAGGGGTTCGTGCCGGGCGTCACCGAGATCTGGCCCACCGGCGCGGTGCACGACGTGGAGGACCGGGTCGCCCTGGTCGAGGCGGCGCTGGACCTGCGCGTCGCCGCCGGCACGCGGGCACGCAAGTTCGAGTCGCTGTTCGCGCGCAAGATGAAGCGGCGCAAGGCGCACCTGACCACCTCGGGCTCCTCGGCCAACCTGCTGGCCGTCTCCGCCCTGACCTCGCCCAAGCTGCAGGAGATGCGGCTGCGCCCCGGCGACGAGATCATCACGGTCGCGGCGGCGTTCCCGACGACGGTCAGCCCGATCCTGCAGAACGGCCTCGTGCCGGTCTTCGTGGACGTCGAGCTCGGCACCTACAACCCGACGGTCGAGAAGGTCGCCGCGGCGATCGGGCCGAAGACCAAGGCCATCATGATCGCGCACGCGGTCGGCAACCCGTTCGACGTGGTGGACATGGCCGCCCTCGCCGACGAGCACGACATGTTCCTCATCGAGGACAACTGCGACGCCGTCGGCTCCTTCTACGACGGCGAGCCGACCGGCTCGTTCGGCGACCTGTCCACCGTGAGCTTCTATCCCGCCCACCACATGACGATGGGCGAGGGCGGCTGCGTGCTGACCTCCAACCTCGCGCTGTCGCGCATCGTGGAGTCCCTGCGCGACTGGGGCCGCGACTGCTGGTGCGAGCCCGGCGAGAGCAACACCTGCCTCAAGCGCTTCAGCTACCAGATGGGCACGCTGCCCGCCGGCTACGACCACAAGTACATCTACTCGCACGTCGGCTACAACCTGAAGGCGACGGAGCTGCAGGCCGCCCTCGGCCTCAGCCAGCTCAACAAGGTGGACGACTTCTGCGCGGCCCGCCGCCGCAACTGGCGCCACCTGCGCGAGGGCCTGGAGGGCACCCGCCACCTGATCCTGCCCGTGGCCACCCCGCGCAGCGACCCGAGCTGGTACGGCTTCGTCATCACGGTCGACCCCGCGGCGCCGTTCCAGGCGTCCGAGCTGATCGCCTTCCTGGAGGACCGCAAGATCGGCACCCGGCGGCTGTTCGGCGGCAACCTGCTGCGCCACCCCGCCTACATGGAGCAGCCGCACCGTGTGGTCGGCGAGCTGACCAACACCGACATCATCACCACCCAGACCTTCCACGTCGGGGTCTACCCGGGCCTGACCGACGAGATGATCGAATACGTCGTCTCCTCCATCAAGGAGTTCGTGGAGGCACGTGGATAGGCGCGCCGCGTCCACCCCCGACCGACCGTGACGTCCTGACCCCAAGGAGACGAATATGCGCGTGATGCTCACCGTCTGGCCGCAGATGTGCCATTTGTACCCGGTGATCCCGTACGCCCAGGCGTTGCAGAACGCCGGGCACGAGGTGGTCGTCGCCGGCCCGCCCGGCGCCGTCGAGCACGTCGTGGCCGCCGGGCTGACGGCCGTCGTGACCCGCGGCGACGAGGCCCCCCAGTCCGCGCAGGACTGGTCGCGCGACGACCTCGTGACCGACCACGCCGAGCTGGCCCGCCTCGCCGACGCGCTCGGGGTCGCGCCCGCCGACCGCGACAACTGGGATGTCTTCTACCAGTTCCTGCTGTTCGGCGTGAAGTTCCACCTGCCGCCGCGGCCCAGCGCCGACAACCTGAGCCTGGTCGAGTTCGCCCGCGCCTGGCAGCCCGACCTCGTCCTGTGGGACCCGTGGTTCCCGGCCGGCGCCGTGGCCGCCCGCGCCAGCGGCGCCGCGCACGCCCGCATCCTGATGGCCCCCGACTACAGCGGGTGGGCCGTCCAGCGGTTCGCCGACGCCCGCGCCGCGGGCACGCACGAGGCCAACCCGCTCGCCGCGGCGATGGCGCCCCTCGCCGAGCGGTACGGCGTCGAGGTCGACGACGAGCTGCTGCTCGGGCAGTGGACGATCGACCCCATGCCCGAGGGCATGCGCCTGCCGGTCGACGCCTCCTCGCTGCCGGTCCGCTGGATCCCCTACAACGGCGGCGGCGAGAAGCCCGAGTGGCTGTACCGGCGGCCGGAGCGGCCCCGCGTGGCGCTGTCGGTCGGGGTGTCGACGCGGCTGTACTTCAAGGGCGAGTGGCGCACCCCCAAGATCTTCGACGCGGTGTCCGACCTGGACATCGAGCTGGTGGCGACGCTGAACAAGGACCAGCTCGAAGGCGTCACCCGGATCCCCGACAACGTCCGCACGGTCGACTACGTGCCCCTCGTGCAGCTGCTGCCGACCTGCTCGGCGAGCATCAACCACGGCTCCAGCGGCACCTTCTGGACCTCGGTCGCGGCGAACCTGCCGCAGCTCGTCGCCGACACCGACGAGCGCCAGGGGCAGGCCATCACCGGCGAGGGCGAGGACGCCCAGTTCGTCATCCCCGAGCGGCACATCCTGTCCAAGCTCGCCGCCAAGTACATCGTCGACAACGGCGCCGGCCTGCGCCTGGACCACCAGACGCAGTCGGTGGACGAGATCCGCACCTCGATCGTCAAGCTGCTGGAGGACCCCTCCTTCAAGGACGGCGCGAACTCCGTCCACGACGAGTGGCTGGCCAAGCCGACGCCCGCGGGCATCGTCGCGGACCTGGAGAAGCTGACCGCGCGGCACCGGCGGCGCGGCTAGGCGCCAGAAGAGAGCCAGGAGAGACAGCCGATGAAGGCTCTGGTGTTGGCGGGCGGGTCCGGCACCCGCCTGCGGCCCTTCAGCTACTCCATGCCCAAGCAGCTCATCCCGATCGCCGGCAAGCCCGTGCTGGAGTACGTGCTGGAGAACATCCGCGACCTCGGCGTCACCGAGATCGGCGTGATCGTCGGTGAGCGCTCCCACGAGATCGCCGACGTCATCGGGGACGGCGCGCGCTTCGGCGCGCGGGTCACCTACATCCCGCAGGACCGGCCGCTCGGGCTCGCGCACTGCGTCACGCTGGCGCGCGGCTTCCTCGGCGAGGACGACTTCGTCATGTACCTCGGCGACAACATGCTGCCCGACGGCGTCGCCGACGTCGCCGAGGACTTCCGGGCCGCGCGCCCGGCGGCGCAGGTGGTGGTGCGCCGGGTGGCCGACCCCCGGGCGTTCGGCGTCGTGGAGGTCGACTCCACCGGCGCCGTCCGGGGGCTGGCCGAGAAGCCGGAGCACCCGCGCAGCGACCTCGCCATGCTCGGCGTCTACTTCTTCACCCCGGCGATCCACGAGGCGGTCGCGGCCATCGGCCCGAGCGCCCGGGGCGAGCTGGAGATCACCGACGCCGTGCAGTGGCTGCTGAGCAACGGCGCCGAGGTCAAGGCCAGCGAGTACCACGGGTACTGGAAGGACACCGGCCAGATCGAGGACGTGCTGGCCTGCAACCGCAGGCTGCTCGGCGGCCTGACCCCCGCCGTCCACGGCGACGTGGACGAGGCCAGCGTCGTCCAGGGGCGGGTCGTGGTGGAGCCGGGGGCGCGCGTGGTGCGCTCCCGGCTCGTCGGTCCCGCCGTCATCGGCGCGGGCACCGTCGTGGAGGACAGCCACATCGGGCCCGGCACCTCGGTCGGCCGCGGCTGCGTGCTGCGCGGCACCCGCATGGCCGACTCCATCGTGATGGACGGCGCCTCGATCTCGCGGGTGTCCGGGCTCGCCGGCTCGCTGATCGGCCGCTCGGCCGTCGTCGGCCCCGCCGCCGCGGACCCGGCCGCCTACGGCGAGGCGCGCCACGTCCTGGTCGTCGGCGACCACACCCGCGTCGAGATCGCCGCCTGACGCCCGCCCCGCGTCACGCGGGCGCGGGCGCCGGGCGGTAGGACAGGACGGCCACGCCGGAGTCGAACGTGGTGGCCTCGGCCAGCTCCAGCAGGGACCTGGCGCCCTCGCGCACGATCTGCGTGCCGGGGGCGGTGGTCCCGACCAGGACGGGGTGGAACCAGATCTCCAGCTCGTCGAGCAGGCCGTGTTCGAGCAGGGTGTGGGCCAGCCGGCCGACGCCGTAGATGAGGATGCCGCCGCCCGGCTCCTCCTTCAGGGTGCGGATCCGCGCGATGACGTCGTCGCGGATGACGGTCACCGGGCCCCACTCGGTCTTCTCGATGGTCGCGGAGACGACGTACTTCGGCAGGGTGTTCATCCGGTGCGCGAAGCCCTCCAGGCCCGGCTGCTCGGGCATGGTGGGCCACGCCTGGGCGAAGCCCTCGTAGGTGAGCCTGCCGAGCAGCAGGGCGTCGCTGGCGAACAGCGTGTCGCGGGCCCGCTTGGCGGCCTGCTCGTTGAAGTAGGGCACCGACCATTCGGGGTTCTCGATGACGCCGTCCAGCGAGGCGTACACGACGGCGGTGATCTTGCGGGACAAACGGACCTCCATGAGTGGATCTGTCGTGTGATGGGGTGGCGCGCGGCCGTCGGGCCGGTCACGCGCGACGGCCGGCCCCGATCGCGCACCGCCGGACGCGGCGGTGCGCGATCGGTGACCGGCCGTCTGGGAGGACGGGGCCGTGGCCGCCTCAGGTGAGGTGCTTGGTGACCAGGGCGGAGATCGGGGCGATGTTGGTGTAGTCGCCGGGGGTGAAGCGGGTCTTGGTGACGGCGAAGGCGATGTCGTTGGTCAGGTCGACGTCGGCGACGCTGCCGCCGGCGCCGGGCCAGCCGATGATGGTGGCCTCGGCGGGGGCGTCGGGGACGGGGCGGCCGATGGAGTAGCCCAGGGCGTATTGGGTGGGCATGCCGAAGATCTGGTCGGTGTCGGCGACGGCGACCTGGGAGATCTCCTTGAGGCGCTGGTCGGAGACCAGGGTGGTGCCTTCGATGTGGCCGGCCAGGGCGGCGTACACCTTGGCGACGCCGCGGGCGGTCATGGTGCCGCCGGCGGGGATGTCGGCGGCCAGGTAGTCGTCGCGGTTGCACAGTTCGGCCGACAGTTGGACGGCGGGGGGTGCGATCTTGAAGAAGGTGGGCATCATGGCGCGCAGTTGTTCGAGGTCCATCTGGGGGCCGACCTGCTCCAGGCGGGCGACGCGGGAGAGTTCTTCGGTGGGGACGCCGAGGTAGATCTCGCGCTGGAGGCCCAGGGGGGTGGCGATCTTGTCGTGCAGGACTTTGGAGATGGGGTCGCCGGTGGCGCGGCGGACGATCTCGCCGAGGATGTAGCCGAAGGTCTGGGGGTGGTAGCCGACCTTGGTGCCGGGTTCCCACCAGGGCTGGGTGTCGGCGATGGCGGCGGTGATCTTGTCCCAGTCGAGCAGGTCTTCGGCGGTGGAGTCCTCCGGGACGCCGGGGACGCCGACGGTGAAGGCCAGGGCGTGGCGGATGGTGGCGTCCTGCTTGCCGTGGGCGGCGAACTCGGGCCAGATCTGGGCGATGGGGGTGTCGTAGTCCAGGACGCCTTGTTCGGCCAGGACGTGGATGAGGGTGCTGGTGAGGGATTTGCCGGTGGAGGCGACGTAGACGGGGGTGTCGCTGGTGAGGGGGCGGTCGGTGGCGGGGTCGGTGCCGGCCACGGCGTCCACGACCAGGTCGCCGTCCTTGTACACGGCGACCTGCAGGCCCCGCTCGGCTCCGGACTCGACCAGCTCGTCGATGGTCTTCTGCACTTCCTGCTGAAGGTCGCTCATCACTGTCCTTCTGATGGTGGATGTCGGGCAGCGCGTGCCGGCGCGGGCCGGCAGCGGGATCGTCGTACCGATCGAAAGGTCCAGCCTTGCCGGGACCTCTCACAATTTTCTACCGATGGCCGTCAACCGACAACGCGACGCCGATAGACAGCATTCTCGAAGAAGAATGCCGGAGGCCCGGCGTGAAGCTTTCCCTGGTCAGCATGACGCAATGTCCTCCGGCACGCCGTGCGGCCCCGCGGCGGTACCGGTGCGGTAGGGGTGACCCCTGAACCGTGCATAAGCCACATTCCTCCTCACCTATTCCGGTCCCGCGTTTTCCCGGCGCGCCGCCGTCCTTGACAGTCCCCGGCGGGCGATCTATAGGCCGTCCGGCCTGGCCCGAATCGCCGTCTTCCCGCGTGTGAACGCGCAGGAAACGCCTGCCTTCATACCCCCGGAACAGGCACGCGTCCCCGGAAGGGAACGCAGCATTCCAAAAGATGCACCGGGAAGTCCCGCGGCGTGACGATAACGCGGTGAGGAATCGGCGAAACCCGCCATCCCGCGCGGTGAATCCCTTATTCGCATAAGCGGGCGCGCGGTGGGCGGCGGGCGCCGGTGCCGTGCTGAACCGGACCGCCTCCCGGCCATTGGCCTCGGTAAGTCCAGCAGCCAGGCGTGCCGCCGGGCTGAAAACCGCCTATACACGAAATAGGTGCTCCAATGCGTCCATTCAAAATCGAGATCCCTCAGGCCGACCTCGACGACCTCAAGCGGAGAATCGCCGGCACGCGCTGGCCCGACGAATTGCCGGGCGTCGGCTGGGAGCGCGGTGTTCCCGTCGCCTACCTCAAGGAACTGGCCGAATACTGGCGCTCGGGCTACGACTGGCGCGCGGCCGAGGAGAAGCTGAACCGCTTCCCGCAGTACATCACCGAGATCGACGGCGCCGACGTGCAC
This sequence comes from Sphaerisporangium krabiense, assembly GCF_014200435.1. Lineage (NCBI taxonomy): Bacteria > Bacillati > Actinomycetota > Actinomycetes > Streptosporangiales > Streptosporangiaceae > Sphaerisporangium > Sphaerisporangium krabiense. The sequence continues at coordinate 329,629 of NZ_JACHBR010000002.1, forward strand.
TTCCTGCACGTCCGCTCGCCCGAGCCCGGCGCGACCCCGCTGATCATCACGCACGGCTGGCCCGGCTCGTTCGTCGAGTTCATCGACGTCATCGGCCCGCTCACCGACCCGCGCGCCCACGGCGGCGACCCGGCCGACGCCTTCCACGTGGTCATCCCGTCGATCCCCGGCCACGGCTTCTCGTCCCTCACCCAGACCGGCTGGGACGTCCCCCGCGTCGCGCGGGCGTGGGCCGAGCTCATGAGCCGCCTCGGCTACGACCGCTACATCGCCCAGGGCGGCGACTGGGGCAAGGTCATCTCGCTGCGGCTCGGCCTGGAGGACCCCGAGCACGTCGCGGGCGTCCACATCAACATGCTGGTCACCTTCCCGCCGAGCGAGGCGGCCATCGCCGAGCTGAACGCCGAGGACATGAGCCGGCTCCAGCACGGCGGCCACTTCCAGCAGGACGGCACCGGCTGGCAGAAGATCCAGTCCACCCGCCCGCAGACCCTGGCCTACGCGCTCACCGACTCCCCGGTCGGCCAGCTCGCCTGGATCACCGAGAAGTTCTACGAGTGGACCGCCTCGGAGAACTCCCCGGAGGAGGCGGTGGACCGCGACGAGCTGCTGACCAACGTCACGCTCTACTGGCTGACCGCGACCGCGGGCTCCTCGGCGCAGTTCTACCGCGAGTCCTCCTACGGCGACGCCGCCTTCGCCCAGACCTGGGGCGGCCCCTGGCCGCTCACCATGCCGGCCGCCGTCGCGGTCTTCCCCGGCGACGCCACCCGGCCGATCCGGTCGTGGGGCGAGAAGGTCATCCCGACCATCACCCGGTGGACGGAGTTCGAGAAGGGCGGCCACTTCGCCGCCATGGAGCAGCCCGAGCTGCTCGTCGGTGACGTCCGCGCCTTCGCCCGCTCGCTGGTCCGCGAGCCGGCCCGGGCCTGAACAGGCGACGTGAGCAGGAGAAAGGTGAGGTGACGGTCATGGCCGACCTTGCAGGAAACCCAGTAGGAAACCGCGCGGTCGTTCTCGGCGGGAGCATGGCGGGCCTGCTGGCGGCGCGCGTGCTGTCGGAGTCGTACGCCGAGGTGCTGATCGTCGACCGTGACAAGCTGATCGGGGTGACCACCGCGCGCCGCGGGGTGCCCCAGGGCCGTCACGTGCACGGACTGCTCGCCCGCGGGCAGCAGATCCTCGAGGAGCTGTTCCCCGGCTTCACCCAGCGCACCATCGCCGCGGGCGTCCCCACCGGCGACCTCGGCACGCTGCGCTGGTACTTCAACGGCGTGCGCCTCAAGCCGCGCGCGACCGGCCTGCTGTGCGTGTCGGCGGCTCGCCCGGTGCTGGAGGCCCACGTCCGCGAGGGCGTGCAGGCCCTGCCGAACGTCCGCTTCATCGAGGAGACCGACATCGCCGGTCTCGTCGCCACGCCCGAGGGCGACCGGGTCACCGGCGTGCGCGTGCAGCGGCACGGCGGCGGCGCGGCCGAGGAGATCATCGAGGCCGACCTGGTGGTCGACGCCACCGGCCGCGGCTCGCGCACGCCCGTCTGGCTGGAGGAGCTCGGCTACGAGCGTCCGGAAGAGTCGCAGATCAAGGTCAACCTGACGTACACGAGCGGGCAGTTCCGGCTGCGCGACGAGAGCATCCTCAACGGCGACCTCTCGATCAACCCGGTGTCCTCGCCGTCGCACCCGCGCGGCGCGTTCTTCTCCCGGATCGAGAACGGCAAGTCCGCGCTGTCGCTGACCGGCGTCCTCGGCGACGCCGCGCCGACCGACCGCGAGGGCTTCATGGACTTCGTCAAGTCGCTGCCGGTGCCGGACATCTACGACGTCATCAAGGACGCCGAGCCGCTGGACGACCTGGTCGCCTTCAAGTACCCGGCGAGCGTCCGGCGCCACTACGAGCGGCTGGAGCGCTTCCCCGAGCGCCTGCTCGTGCTCGGCGACGCCGCGTGCAGCTTCAACCCGGTGTACGGCCAGGGCATGACCGTCGCCGCGCTCGAATCCCTCACGCTGCGCGACCACCTGCGGCGCGGCGTGCCCGACCCCAAGACGTTCCTCCAGGACATCTCCAACGTCATCGAGGTGCCGTGGGGCGTCTCGGCCGGCGGCGACCTCGCCTACGAGGAGGTGGAGGCGCCCCGCCCGCCGATGGTGCGCATCATGAACAACTACATGGCGATGCTGCAGGCGTCCGCGACCCGGGACGGCGCCATCACCAGGACGTTCATGCGCGTCGCCGGGCTCGTCGACTCGCCGCAGGACCTGATGAGCCCGGACATGATGTTCCGGGTCATCTGGAACGCCAAGCCCGATCCGCAGCCCAGCGCGCCGAACTGGCAGGTCTCCCGGCCGGAGCTGGCGGACCGGGTTCCCGTTCCCGCCTGATCGAAACGGGACCCCGGACGGTCCGGCGGGCGGGACGGACGCTCCCGCCCGCCGGACCTCTTCGCGTCTTCCGGGAGCCCCTCGGCGTCCCGGGAAAGACCGCACGCAGGAAGATGCGCGCGCGACACGGGGCTGCCAGGCTGGTCGGCCCAGCCGCGTCCGCGCGCACCGGGCGCCGGCATGGGCTCCGGCGGCGACGCCGGGTGAGCGGAACGTCACGCGACCAGGGAAACGACCAGGAAAAGGGGAGTCCATGAGCGTCACCGTGGAGAGGCCGGGGCCGGCACGGGCGGCCGTGGAGGCGGCGGACGGCATCCGCGTCGTCGGAGCTCGGGAGAACAACCTCAAGGACGTGTCCCTGACCATCCCCAAGAACAAGATCACCGTGTTCACCGGGGTGTCGGGGTCCGGCAAGTCGTCCATCGTCTTCGACACGATCGGCGTCGAGGCGCAGCGCCAGCTCAACGGCACGTTCCCCGCGTTCATCCGCAACCAGCTCCCCAAGTACGAGCGGCCGCAGGCGGACGCGATCGAGAACCTGACCGCGCCGGTCGTCGTGGACCAGAAGCCGGTCGGCGGCAACGCGCGCTCCACCGTCGGCACGATGACCGACATCTACTCGGTCATCCGCGCGCTGTTCGCCCGCCACGGCTCGCCGACCGACGGCCTGGTCTCCACGTACTCGTTCAACGACCCCAAGGGCATGTGCCCCGAGTGCGACGGGCTCGGCCAGGCCGTCCGCGCCGACCCGGACCTGATGTTCGACAAGGCCAAGTCGCTCAACGAGGGCGCGATCCTGCTGCCCAACTACGGCGTGGGCAGCGCCGACTGGCAGCTCTACGCCAACTCCGGCCGGCTCGACCCCGACAAGCCGCTGAAGGACTACACCGCCGAGGAGTGGGAGCTGTTCACCCGCGGCAGCGGCTTCAAGGTGCAGCTCAACGTGAAGAGCGGCTCCTACAAGACCAACTACGAGGGCGTGATCGACCGCTTCACCCGCCTCGGCGTCAAGCGCGACCTGAGCACGGTCAGCGAGCGCACCCGCGAGCAGATCCAGCGCTTCATCAGCGAGGGCACCTGCGCCGCCTGCGACGGCGCCCGGCTCAACCCCGCCGCGCTCGCCACGAAGATCGACGGGCGGAACATCGCCGACTGGTCGCGCATGCAGATCTCCGACCTGATCCAGGTGCTCGGCGAGATCGACGACCCGGTGGCCACGCCCATCGCGCAGGCCGCCCGCACCGCCCTGGCCCGGGTGGAGGCCATCGGCCTCGGCTACCTCAGCCTGGACCGCGCGACCGCCACGCTGTCCGGCGGCGAGAGCCAGCGGCTCAAGCTCGTCCGGCACCTCGGCAGCACGCTGACCGGCATGACGTACATCTTCGACGAGCCCAGCGTCGGCCTGCACCCGCGCGACGTCGGACGCCTCAACACCCTGCTGCGCGCGCTGCGCGACCAGGGCAACACCGTGATCGTCGTCGAGCACGACCCCGACGTCATCCAGATCGCCGACCACGTCGTGGACGTCGGCCCCAAGGCGGGCGCGCACGGTGGCGAGATCGTCTTCGAGGGCGACGTCGCCGGGCTGCGCGCCGCGGCGACGCTGACCGGGGAGGGGCTGCGCCGGGCCGTGCGCGGCAAGGAGACCTACCGCGAGCCGACCGGCGCGCTCGCCATCACCGGCGCCACCCTGCACAACCTGAAGAACGTGTCGGTGGACGTGCCCACCGGCGTGCTCACCGCGGTGACCGGCGTCGCCGGGTCCGGCAAGAGCAGCCTGATCGCGGAGGTCTTCGTCAAGGCCCACCCCGACACCATCTTCGTGGACCAGTCGGCGATCGCCGCGTCCTCCCGCTCCACGCCGGCCACCTACCTCGGCCTGATGGACCCCATCCGCAACCTGTTCGCCAAGGCCACCGGCGCCGCGGCCGGGCTGTTCAGCTTCAACTCCGAGGGCGCCTGCGAGGAGTGCCAGGGCCGCGGCGTGATCATCACCGAGCTGGCCTACATGGACCCGGTGACCACGCACTGCGACGTCTGCGACGGGCGGCGCTTCAAGGACGCGGTGCTGGAGCACAAGCTGCGCGGCAAGTCGATCGCCGACGTGCTGGAGCTGTCCGCCGAGGACGCCGTCGAATTCTTCACCGAGGCCGCGCTGCGCCGCAAGCTGCGCCCGCTCGTCGAGGTCGGCCTGGACTACCTCAGCCTCGGCCAGCCGCTCAGCACGCTGTCCGGCGGCGAGCGCCAGCGCATCAAGCTCGCCACGCAGCTCGGCCGCACCGGCGGCGTGTACGTGCTGGACGAGCCCACCACCGGCCTGCACATGTCCGACATCGACACGTTGCTCGCCCTGCTCGACGGCCTGGTCGACAAGGGCAACACCGTCGTGCTCATCGAGCACAACCTGGACGTCGTCCAGCAGGCCGACTGGGTCATCGACCTCGGCCCCGACGGCGGCAAGTCCGGCGGCGAGATCGTCTTCACCGGCACCCCGCGCGACCTGCTGAACTCCGCCGAGTCGCTGACCGGCGAGCACCTGCGCCTCTACCGCGCGACGCACGCCGTGGGCGACCCCGCCTGACGGCTCGCGGAGCCGGAGGTCACCGACCGGATCCCTGGGAGACGAGAGGTGCCGGTCATCAGAGACGAGGCTTCCCCGGTCCGCGGACCGGGGAAGCCTCTTGTCAGTGCGTCATCGGCCATGAGGTCGTCAGCCGGGACTCCGTCGTCCGTCTCGGCGTCGCGGCCCGAACGCGTTGCTCATCTGCACACTTCTGTCGTGTACGTCTTTGAGATGTGTGAGGTGATCTTTCGGGTCGTCCATTTCGTGCACTGACCCTTCTTGTTGCGCTTCGCGCAAACACGACTGGACGTGGTCACCTTCGAGGTCACGGTCTTGTTCTGTGTGCAGCAGGTCTCCCGTGAGCTCAGCCAGCACGCGGCGATCAACGCGGTGGCCACGGCGACCACGGCGATGAAGCACACGCAGGCGAGGCCCAGAGTCGCCCCACAGGCGGTGGCACACGCGGCCGTGGCGACTTCGATGGCGATCGCCGCCGCCGCGAGGCAGGACTGGAGTTTGTCGTGGTTCAACCTCTTCCGGCACGCCCGCCCATCGAGATCCAGCCCATTGACGGGATCCTGCATCGCGTAGTCCTGACGGTTGGCGCAGCCGCCGGTGACCGGGTCGGACTGGAGCATGCGCCCGGTTCCCGGGTTGTAGAGGCGTACCCCCATGAGGACCAGCCCGCCCAGGGGGTCGGCCGAGCGCTCTTTGGCGCCGAGCCAGCCGAAGCGTTTGCCCGCGCCCGTGTCGTCGCGCGCGGCCCCGAACTCCGTGAACTCGAAGTAGGCGTCCAGGCCGGCCGACGCGGTGGTGCCGGTGGTGCCCACGACATCGTCGTGCAGGTTGGTCAGTTGCAGCTTGACCGTGCCGTCGCTCGCCTGCACGGCGGCCAGACGGTCGAACGCCAAGACGTACCGCGTCCAGGCCCCGTTCGTCTCGGAGATCCAGGCGGGGCTGTCGGAGCCGGAGGAGTAGTGATCGGTGATCGTCCCATCGGCGTCGCCCATGGTCCGGATCCGGCCGATCGGATCGATGGTGAACGTCTGCGACCGTCCTCCCTGGTCCAGGCCGGCGACCACGTCGTTGGCGAAGTACGCGCTGGTCACGTTTCCGCCGTCGGCTACGTGAGCGGCCGGCGTGGTCAGCACTCTTCCGAGATCGTCGTAGGTGTATCCGGGATCGGCGATACGGTCGGCGGCGTCGTAGGCGTGGGTGACCACCGCGGGCGCGGTGTTCGTCGAGCAGGCGCCCCCCGGCGCGGACGGGTAGGTGCTCAGACCGGTCCTGTTGGTGTCGGCGTCGTACGCGTAGACACGGGTGACGCATGACCGCGCCCACGTGTCCTCCGCTTTCGTGAGCCGTCCGGCCGCGTCGTACGCGTACCGCTGATCGCCGGCGGGACCGGTGGCGCGCACCGTGCGGGACAGGACGTCGGAGGTCGCGGTGAAACTCATCCAGGTGGCGCCGTTCTTGGCGTAGGTCAGCGAGGCCGGGGCGCCCGTGTTGTCGAACCTGTACGTGGCGGTGAGGCCGCCCGGCAGGCCGTATCCGGTCTGGCGGCCGTCGGCGTCGTAGGCCGCCGTGAACGCCCCCACACCGCTGACGTCGATCTTCGTCACCTGGCCGCGTCGCTCCTGCTTGCCGGCGGCGTCGGTGCCGTCGTAGGTGTGCGTGGCGGTTCCCTTGCCGTCGCTGACGGTGGCGGTCCTGCCGAACTCGTCATAGGTGTAGCTCGCGGTGTTGCCCGGCTCCGAGTAGGAGATGACCCGGCCCAGCGAGTCGTATCCGGTCGTGATGGTGCTTCCTCCGGCGCTGACCGTCGCCGGCAGGCCGGTGTCCGGGTCATGGGCGTAGGTGATGTCGGGCACGGGGGTGCCGCCGGCGGCGGCCGGTGTCACCGCGACCGTGGTCGACGTGAGACGCCCCGCGGCGTCGTAGCCGGAGGTCGACGTGCGCGTGGTGCTCCCGGAGCGATCCGTTCTGGAGGTGATCTGCTCCAGGTATCCATAGGTCAGCGTGGTGGCCGGTATCGGCCGGCCGGACGGCTGCGCGGCGGGTGCCGTGCGGCACGAAAGGCCCGACCACTGAGGCTTGTTCCCACATTCTGGAACGCCGGGCTGCGGGTCCGCGGTGTAGTAGTGGCTCACGGTGGTGCCGGCGTCGGCGCCGCCGGACCTGGGCATGCGCGACTCGATCTCGCGCCCGGCCGCGTCGTAGCGCGTGCGCTGGACGATATCGGCCTGCCCTGGCATGACGGTCGTGGCGCTCGTCGCCATCCGCAGCGTCCACCCGGACGTGTCGCCCGCCATGACCGGGTCATAGCCGGTCCTGGTCGTGCGAACGTCGCCGGCGTCCGGCGCCGCGGTGCCGTCCAGGACGAGCGGTTCGACCTTGGTGGTGGTGATCAGGTGGTATCGGATGGAACTGCTGGGCTTCCCTTCGTCGTAGGCGTACGTCGTGCGCTGCCGTGCCGAGACCACCGCGCCGGAGACGAGCACCACGGGACGCGCGGGCGTCAGCCGGGACAGGACGTCGCTGTCCTCGTTGTACACGTCGATTCCGGCGAGCAGGTCGGCGCGCTCGGCGGAGTCCCTGCGGCCGGCCACATAGGGATCGGTCTCCCCGTTCGGCGTCAGGGCGTGGGCACGGTTGCGGGGGGACAGATTCCAGACGACGTTCCCCTTGTCGTCGAAGCGGCTGGTGCCCACCTGCCAGGCGCCCGCCCCGTAGTCGGCCATGTTGACCGGCCGGCCGTTGACGTCCATGTAGGTGATCCGGCCGTACTCCCAGTCGCCGCCGCCCGGCCGGTAGGCGCCGTCGGTGCCCCGGGCGGGAACACGCGTCGCGGGAAAGACGGCGGTCCCCACCACGGGAAGATCGCTCGTCTGGCCCCACTTCGCCGTCTGTGTCACGGTGAGGTCGACCGGGGCGCCGGCGCCGCCGATCGGGACGTCGTAGGCGACCGCCTGGGTGAGGTCCGTGTCGCCGTTCTCGCGCTGGACATGGGAGATCCGGCCGCGTGTGTCGTACTCCATCCGCCATGGCGCCAGACCCGGCGGAGTGATCTGGGAGACGCGCCCTTCACCGTTGTAGTAGTACACCGTCGACAGGCCGAGGCGCGGGTCGGTGACCTGGCGCAGGTGCCCGGTCGTGTCGTACCGGTACGACGCGATCACGCTGGTCCTCATCGCGTTGGCCGCCGGGTCGAACGCGGTGAACGAGACGGTCCTGGCCTGGCCCGCGAAGTCGCCCCATCCGGACGCGACCCCCGTCGCCGTCGTGGCCGCGGCGTACGAGAGCTCCAGCGCCCGGCAACCGGCGGTCAGGGTGGCGCCACAGGTGACGCCCGCCGACACCGGCGCGAGCACACGGGTGATCCGTCCCTGCGCGTCGCGGAAGTAGGTGACCGCGGACTCGGTCGCCGACGACTCGGTCCGCGCGACGACCCAGCGGCCGAGGACCTCGGTGTAGGTGGTCTTGGCGCCGACCGGGTCGGTGAAGACCAGTTGATCCCCGGAGGGGGTGATCCGGGAGCCGTCGGCCGCGTCGCCGACTCCGGCGAACCCGGCGCCGTCCTTGACGTAGGACAGGGTCGAGCCGTCCGAGCCCAGCATCTGCAGGGACCCCGACTCTCCTTCGCCCACGAGGGCGTAATCGTTCGCGCTCAGACCGGCGGGGAAGCCGGCGCGCCAGCCAGGCCCGAAGATCTTGTTTTCGGCGAGTTGCTCGTCGGCGCGTTCGGCTTCGGGGACCAGCGTGGTGAGCGACCGGCGCACTTGCACGCCGAACAGGTCGGCGTCGGTGAGGCTGACGAGGTAGTCGCCGGACTGGAGGGCGACCTTGCCCGGGCCGACGTTCGCCGTGGCGTAGGAGCCGCCGAACGCGGACCGGTCGAGCGTCACCCTGGCCGGGTCGGTGCACTCCTCGCCGGTGGCACCGCCGGACAGGCAGGCCCGTACCTCGATCGTGCCGTCGGCGACGGACGCGTCATGGAGGGACTTGGCCAGGTCCCATGACAGCGGGCCGAAGTCTTCCGCGGTGTTCGTGCGGTTCTGCGGCCACGCCGCCAAAGGCCGGCCGGAACCCGGGACGGTAACGTCGGCCGAGGGCACCGTGACCCAATCGTCGAGGTCGTAGAGGCTCGCCCGGTACTCGTACCGGACGTCGGTACGGCCCGGCGGTGCCGCGGCGGCCAGGGTGACCGAGCCCTGGGTACGAGCGCCCGGCTTGAGACCGGTCAGGCCGCCGGCGCCGACCCCGAAGGTGTACGTGGCGAGCGTGGAGGTGTTGTGCCCCTTGTCGCGGACCTTGGCATAGAGCGTGTGCCGGCCGCTCGTGGCCTCGATCGGGAACCAGATCGCCTTCTGGTCACCGGTCCACCCCCAGCCGTCCTTCCGCAACTCGGGAAGGCCGGGATCATCCAGCCCCCACCAGATCTCGGTGGGCTCGGGATCCTCCGCGTCGGTGCCCTCGGTGTACACCCCGCACTCGGCGTCCGTGATCGGCGCGCGCCACTGGCCGGAGGGGTAGGTGCAGTGGATCTCGGCCGTGGGCGGTGTCGCGTCCACGGTGACGACCTGCCACTCCGACCAGGCCGAGACGGAGGAGCCGTCGCTCGCGCGGGCCCGCCAGCGCAGCTTCCAGCCGTCGCTCAGGTACCCGGACGGGATCGTGATCCTGGCCTCCGTGCCCGCGGGCACGTCGTCGACCGCCCCGGACCAGGCCAGGCCGGTGCCCTGCTGGGGGACGGACGGGTCATGCTCGACCTGGTACTCGGCGCGCAGCAGGCCGCCGTCGATGTCGCGGACGCCCGCGAAGAGCGTGGGCGTGAGGGTGTTGGTGTAGTACTTGTGGTCGCCGGCCGCCACCGGCTGCAGCCGCGCCTGGCCGTCGATCCAGGGCGTCGTTCCGAAGGTCACCACCAGCTTGGGCGCGGTGGCCCCGCCGTCGTCGAAGTACCAGCCGAAGCTCTCGGCGCGGTTCTGCTCGTCGCCGGGGGCCAGGACCAGGCCGCGGCCCGCCGCGCCGCCGGCCCAGGCCTTGGCGATCGCGGTCACCGGTATCGACCAGGGGGTGTCCTCGGTGTACGAGGTGGGGCCGCACACCGCGGGGGGCGCCGAGAGGACCTCACCGTCGGCGGTGGAGGCCGGCTGGCCGGACCACGTGACCGAGTTGGGGTTCCAGGTACCGGTGAGGCGGCGCACCCGGAGGCGCTGACCCGCGGGGCAGTGGAGCAGGTCGCCGACGAGCTCCAGCCTGGCGTCGACCACGTCCTGCCCGGCCAGGCTCGCGGTGTCGAACCGGATCAGCCCTCGGCTCACCCGTGAGCCGTTCGCCGCGTACCCGCACTCGTAGTCGTCGTTGCCGCTGATCGCCGGGCTGAGCTCCCAGCTCGTCGCCTCGCCGGCGTGCCCGTTCGTGCAGGGGGAGTTGAGGGTCCGCGCCGCGAGCGAGGTGAGGGTGGTGGTGGGATCGACCGTCACCGGGTAGCGCGTCCGAGGGTCGGCCAGGAACTTGGCGTCGGGTTCGAGGACGAGCGTCCGCCGTGCCTTCCCGCCCGTCACGCGGGCGGCGATCGGAGCGCGTGCCCCTGTCGCCCGTGCGGGCCGAGGGCCGTCGCCCGGGGGAGACTCGTACACGACCGGCGCGGGAGCGGAGGCGACGACCTCGCCTTTGCCCGTGCTGAGCTTCAGGCCGCCGTCTTCGGTGACGCCGAGCGTGACGCCCTCGGTCTGCACGGGAAGCTCGAATCTCACCGGTGCGGTGGGGCGCTGACGCAGGACCACATCGTGGCGGAAACCCGCGGGAAGGGCGGTCACCACGAGATCGGCGTTTCGGCCGGCGGCGTCGGCGTACGTGGCGACGGCGCCCTTCACGGTGGGCCTGGGCAACGCGGTCGGCCACGACAACGCGATGAACCGTCCGTCACCGTAGGACATCTTCGCCAGCGGACGGTCGCCGCCGCCGGCGGAGAATTCCACGTCGGCCTTGGTCGCGCGCGGGCGCAGCACACCGCCGGCCTCGGCCAGCGCCGGGTCCACCGGGACCCACGCCTCGCCCCGCTTGACCCGGGCGATCCCGCCCGCCGCCTCGATGGTGAAGGTGGAGTCGGCATTGGCGTAGGTGAGGTTCGACTCCGTCGTCTCGCCGGTGACGAGGACACGGCTGCCCTGGGAGCGCGCCGCCAGCGATGCCGACACGCGATCCGGGCGCTCGGTCACCGGGACCGTCCGCTCCGGCGACCGCGAGGGAGGGTCCTGTGCGGACGTCCGGTCGGCGGTGACCGGAGTCAGGGCCAGAGCAGGGGTGAGGATCAGCACCGCGGCGCGCCGTGTGAAGCGCCGGTGGCGCACCGTGGCGAAAAAGCTTGTAGGTAATCGGGACATCGGGCTCCGATCTTCGAAATGGGGTGAGGGAGAGGTGTCTTCGCGTGGTTCTTCCGCGCGCCGTTCTGAACGTCCGGCGGCCGGACCGGTCAGGATGAATGCCGCCGTGAAGAATCCGCGGACGAGGAATTCCTGTCATCTGTGCCCGCGGTGAAGGGGGTGGCGATCAATCGCCTTGGGTCTGCACCCATGCCACCCTCGGCGTCTCGTTGCCGGCGCAGGGCGCGAACGATTCCTTCGAGGTTCCGACCCACGGGCCGTATCGAATGACGTCGGTCGTGTATCGACGATCGCAGGAGACCTTGACCCGGTGGCTCCCGGAACCACCCGCGCACGTCGACACCCCGGAACCGCCGGTGAAGTCCGGTGTGTCCGGGAGGACGATGGCCGAGCAGCCGACCGGTCCCGCGTGGGCCGGAGCGGCCGTGACGAGGCTTGTGCCGACGAGCGATACGCAGGCCGCAGCCGATATCGCACACTTGTCGATGAATCGCATCCATGCTCCTTTTCGAGAATTGATGCCGCCCGACACGCCGGCGCGGTCGTGCGGCAGGTGGAGATCTCGGCCATGTCCGGGCGGCGTAAGACGCTACGCGCCGTGCGAAGCGCGCGACCTTGCATAGGATGCCGGAGGGTTCGAGCGGCGTTCTGGCGCCGTACTTGCGGCGCCCTTTTCCTTGTCGGCGGTGCGGCATTCCGAATATGGGATTTCGTCTCCGGTGACTCTCGGAACATTCATTCGCGGCCGGTCGAAATGAATGGGTGTCCGAGGGGACGGCGCTCCGGGAACGTCGCCGGCGTGCCAGGCCGGCCGGGCGCCCGGCCGGATGCGGAGGGAGGGGAAACGGCCCCAGACGCGCCCCAGGTGGCGGACGCCGCAATCTGGAAGGTGCGGGGAAGCCCGTGGGCCCTCAGCATTGACGTGCCCGTACCCGCCGCCGAGGACGTCCGCCGCGCGGGTGCGGTGACCGCAGCCTGGGGTGGAGGAGGACGTGGTGGTTGCTGGGAGCGGGGCCGAGCTGTGGGCGATGGCCCATCTGGGGACGCCCATGGCCGTGCGCGTCGCGGCGACGCTGAGGATCGCCGACCACATCGCCCGCGGCGTGGACACCGCCGCCGCGCTGGCCCCGGTGGTGAACGCCGACGCCGACGCGCTGGAACGGCTCATGCGCTACCTGGCCGCCAGGGGAGTGCTCGCCCGCGACGCCGAGGGCCGGTACGCGCTGACCGCCACGGGCGACCCGCTGCGCGACGACCACCCCGACGGCATGCGCGCCCAGCTCGACATCGAGGCGTGGGTCGGCCGCGCCGAGCTGGCGTTCGCCCACCTGCTGCACAGCGTCCGCACCGGCGAGCCGGCGTTCCCGCTGCTGTTCGGCCACACCTTCTGGGACGACCTGGCGCTGAACCCGGCGCTCGGCGAGGCGTTCGACGCCGCGATGGCCAAGGACATGCCGGTGCGCGCGCCCGCCATCGCCGGGGCGTACGACTGGGGGGCGCTCGGGCACGTCGTGGACGTCGGCGGCGGGGACGGCTCGCTGCTGATCGCCCTGCTGGAGCGGCACCCCGCCCTGCGCGGCACGGTCGTCGACCAGCCGGAGACCGCCGAGGCCGCGCGCAAGGCGCTGGCCGCCGCGGGCCTTGCCGACCGCGCGGACGCGGTGGCGGGCAGCTTCTTCGACCCGCTGCCGCCGGGCGCGGGCGGGTACGTGCTGTCGCTCATCGTCCACAACTGGAACGACGAGGCGGTGCGCGCGATCCTGGGCCGCTGCGCGGACGCGGCGGGCCGTGACGGGCGCGTGTTCATCGTCGAGAACATCGGCGACGACGGGGAGTCGCCGCACACCGGGATGGACCTGCGGATGCTCGTCTACTACGGCGGCAAGGAGCGCGGGCTCACCGACCTCGCCGCCCTGGCGGCGGACCGCGGGCTGGCCATCACCGGGGTCCACCGGGCGGGCAGGTTGTCCGTCGTCGAGCTCGCCGCTCGCTGAGCGGCGGGACGGGGAAAGGAAGCCGAGTGGCGGAGCAGGTGCTGGAGCAGGTCCTCGGACCTGCGGAGATCATCGCGGCCATGGTCGCCCCCGAGGGGCGCCAGAACCCGTACCCCTTCTACGAGGCGCTGCGGGCCCACGGGAACCTGCTGCACGTCAAACCCGGGCTCGTGGTCGTCGTCGGCTACGCCGAGTGCACGCGGGTGCTGCGGGACGGCCGCCTTGAGGTGCAGGACGACAAGAACTACGACCAGATCTACCCGGACTGGCGCTCGCACTCCTCGCTGCGCGGGTTCACCAACTCCATGCTCTACACCAACCCGCCCGACCACGGCCGGATGCGGCGCCTGGTGACCAGCGCGCTCACCCCGCGCCAGGTCAGCGGGCTGCGGCCCACGGTCGAGCGCATGAGCGACAAGCTGCTCGACCGCCTGGCCGAGCTCGGCGCGGGCGGCGCGCCCGTCGACCTGATGGCGGAGTTCGCCTTCCGGCTGCCCGTCGCGGTGATCAGCGAGCTGCTCGGCGTCCCCGAGGACAAGCAGGTGTGGTTCCGCCAGGTGGCGGCCGACGTGATGATCGCGCTGGAGGGGCTGACCAAGCCCGAGGAGCTGGCCATCGCCGACCGCGCGATGGACGACCTGGCGGCCTACCTCAACGAGCTCATCGAGCGCCGCAGCGCCGAGCCGTCCGACGACCTGCTGAGCAGGCTCGTCCAGGCCCGCGACGACGACGGCGACCGGCTCACGCACGACGAGCTGATGGGCAACCTGATGCTGCTGCTCAACGCCGGGTTCGACACCACCACCCACCTCATCGGGCACGGCGTGCTCCAGGCGCTGGAGCGGCCGGACTTCGCCGACCGGCTGCGCGACGAGCCCGGCTTCCCCGTCGGGTACGTCGAGGAGACGCTGCGCTTCGAGCCGCCGGTGCAGGCCACCAGCCGCTGGGCCCCGGCGGACGTCACCATCATGGACATGGAGATCCCCGCCGACACCAAGCTCGTCGTCATCATGGGCGCCGGCAACCGGGACCCGCTCCGCTTCCCTGAGCCGGACCGCTTCGACCCCGACCGGCCCGACATCCAGCCGCTGACCTTCGCCGCGGGCATCCACTACTGCGTCGGCGCGCCGCTGGCCCGCATGGAGGCGCAGATCGCCCTCCCCAAGCTGCTGCGCCGCTTCCCCCACCTGGCCGTCGCCGGCGAGCCCAGCTTCCGGGACCGCTGGCTCGTCCGCGGCCACGACTACGTTCCCGTCACGCTCGGATAGCCCGCCTCGCCGCTCCACCGCCGCCGCCCCCTGCCCGCCGCACGGGGCGGCGTCGTCATGGAGCCGTCATGGCGGGCGTCACGCGGCCGTGCGCGACAGCGCGGTCGCGAGCTCGGCGTCCAGGGCCTCGACCGCCGACAGGAGCTGCGCGTCGGACAGGTAGGGGGCCGGGCCGAGGCGCAGGCGCCCGGCACGGGCGTCGGTGCGGACGCCGCGCGCGGCCAGGCCCGCCTGCAGGCGGTCGGCGTGCGGGGTGCGCAGGGACAGGAACCCGCCGAAGTCCTCCGGGGCGCCCGAGCGGTCCCGGGTGATGACGTCGTCGGGCGCGCCGAGCGCGTCGAAGGCGGCGGTCAGCAGGCCGACCTGGCGCAACGACACCGCGCGCAGGAACGCGGGCGTCAGCCCCTGCTCCTCGAAGAAGCCGAAGACGTGCGCGGCGCGGTAGTGGCTCGTCGGGTCGTAGGTGGAGCCCGCGTACCGGGCGGCGCCGGTGGGGTAGGCGACCGCGCCGGGACGGTGCGCCGCGGACAGCTCGGCGAACTCCGCGAACCAGCCGGTGATCACCGGGCGCAGCGCGTCGGCGTGCGCGGGCAGGCGCAGGAAGCAGTTGCCCTCGCCGAGCTGCAGATACTTGTAACCGCCCCCGACCACCCAGGCGTTCTGGATGCCGTCCACCGAGAACGGGACGGCGCCGAGCGCGTGGTAGGCGTCCACGAGCAGCTCGGCCCCCCGCCGCGCGCACGCGCCCGCCAGCGCGTCCAGGCCGGGGACGACGCGGGCGCTCTCGAACAGCACCGCGGAGACCAGCACGGCGGCCGTGCGGTCGTCCACCGCGGCGGCCATCCGCGCCGCCAGCGTGTCCGCCGGAGTGGCCGGGACCCGCACCACCTCGACGCCCTCCTCGGCGAGGCGGGCGAGCTGCCGCCGCAGCGTGTGGAACTCGCCGTCCGAGGTGACCAGCCGGGGACGCGCCCGCAGGTCGAGCGCGGACAGGAACCGCAGGACGAGGTCGTGGGTGTTCGCGCCGAGGGCCAGCTCGGCGCGCGGGTCGCCGAGGAACAGGCGGAAGCCCTCGCGCACCCGCTCGGCCTTGGCGAACGCCGCCCCCCATTTCTCGTCCACCTCCAGCGCGGCGTCGCGGAACGCCTCGACCTGCCCGGTCAGCGCCACGTCCGGCCACGCCTGGTGGGAGTGCCCGGTCAGCAGCGGCCGCCGCGACACCTGGAAGGCGGAGTAGTGCGGCGCGAGCCGCCCCGACACGTCGCCGGGCGTCTCCGGCGCGAAGGGCGGCGTCCCGGTGAGGAGGACGCCGGTCGCGGTGGCCGTCACATCAACCCCCGCGCCGCCCACAGGTCGGGGAACAAGGGGGTGAACAGCGTGCCGCGCAGGTAGGCCGCGCCGGAGGAGCCGCCCGTGCCGTGCCGCACGCCGATGATCCGCTCGACCATCTTCACGTGCCGGTAGCGCCACTCCTGCACGGCCTCGTCGATGTCCACCAGCCGCTCGCAGATGTGCGCGGCGCCGCTGTCGTCCTCGTACACCTTCGCCAGCACGGCCTGCACCTCCTCCGACGGCTCCCACGGCGTGGAGAGGTCCCGGTTCAGCGCCGCGTGCGGCACGCCGTACCCGCGGATGAACAGGTAGGTGAGCAGCGAGTCGAACACGGAGGGACGGTTCATCGCCCGCTCGACGCGGTCGCGCTCCCGGCTGCCCGCGGGGTAGTGCGAGTACATCTTGGCGTCGCGGCGCCCGAGCGTCGCCTCGATCTCGCGGAACTGCGCCGACTGGAACCCGCTGCCGCTGCCGAGGCCGTCGCGGAAGGCGGTGAACTGGCGCGGGGTCATGGTCTCCAGGATGTCGACCTGCGAGATCGCCACCTTGAGTATCTTCACCGCCCGCGTGGCCGCCTGCATGGCGTTGGCCGTGTGCCCCTCGGTCAGGTCCTGCTGGAACTTGGCGAACTCGTGCAGGAGCTGCTTGAACCACAGTTCGTAGACCTGGTGGACGACGATGAACAGCATCTCGTCGTGCTGCTCGGAGTTCGGGTGCTGGGCGTCCAGCACGTCGTCGAGCGCCAGGTAGGAGGAGTAGGTCAGCACGGCGGGCGGGTCGACGATCATGGCGTCACCATCCGGCCCTGCGCGCGTGGACGGCGGCCTGCGGCGTGTCGCCGGCGCCGAGCGGCGCCGGTAATGACTGCGGCATTTCTCTGTCCTTTCCCCGGGCTGCTTTTCTGATTACGTGGTCCAATGCTGTGCCGCCCGCCGGGGCCGGGCCACACGAAGGAAAGTCAGTTAGTTGCCCGCCGATAGCAGCTTCCTGCCAGGGGAAAGCTGGACAGAATCTTCCTCCGGTGGATCGGGGCGCACCCGTCCCCACCGGCGGGGACGGCCGTGTCCGGCGGGCGGGCCGCGAACACAGCAATTTGAAAGATGCCGGGCGGCCGATTCCGAGGTCACCATGTCGGGTGACGGCCACTCATGCCCGGGCGTGGCGGCTCGCCCCGGCCGTCGGTTCCCGCGGCGTTCCCGAGTTCGTGCGCGGGTTTTCACGAACCGGTCCCGCCGCAGGCCGCAAAATCGCTTGTTCCCGGAGGTCCGATGCGGTACGAAGACGTGCCCCGCGAATTCAACATCGCGTCACACTTCCTCGATCGCAACGATCCCGGCCGCACCGCGCTGATCACCCCGGAGGGCGCCGCCACCTACGGCGAGCTGTCCGCGCGGGCCAACCGGATCGGCCACGCCCTGCGCGCCCTCGGCGTCGGCAGGGGAGACCGCGTCCTGATCGCGCTCGCCGACGGCGTCGACTTCGTCGCCACCTGGTACGGCGTCCAGAAGATCGGCGCGATCACGGCCGAGGTCTACACCTACCTCCAGCCCAAGGACTACCGCTACTACGCCGACTACGCCGAGCCCAGGATCGTCGTCGCCGACGCGGTCACCCTGGAGCGGCTGCGCGTCGCGGGCGTCGGGAACCTGCTGGTCTCCGGCGTGCCCGAGGACCTGCTGCGGCCCGGCGAGCACCACTTCGAGTCCCTCGTCGCCGCCCAGCCCGCCGAACTGGAGCCCGCCCCCACCCGCAGCGACGACGTCGCGATCTGGAAGTTCACCACCGGCAGCACCGGCGCGCCCAAGGCGTGCGTGCTGCCCGCGCGCAGCCCGCTGCTGGCCTGCGAGTGGTACGCCCGCGGCGTGCTCGACATGGGCCCCGACGACGTCGTCCTGCCGGTGCCCAAGCTGTTCTTCGGCTACTCCCGCGACATGACCGCGCTGTACCCGTTCGGCGCCGGCGGCGCGGGCATCGCCTTCCCCGAACGCAGCACGGCCGAGCGGATCTTCGAGCTGATCGCCGCCCACCGTCCGACGATCCTCGTCAACGTGCCCACCATGATGAGCGCCATGGTCTCCCACCCCGAGGCCGCCGCCCAGGACCTGAGCAGCCTGCGCCTGTGCACCTCGGCGGGGGAGGCCCTGCCCGCGGACCTGCACCGCAGGTGGATGGACACCTTCGGCGTCGAGGTGCTCGACGTCATCGGCTCCTCCGAGGTCTACCACGCCTACATCTCCAACCGGCCCGGACGCACCCGCCAGGGCAGCCTCGGCGAGGTGGTCCCCGGCTACCGCGCCCGCGTGATCGACGCCGACGGCGACACGCTGCCGGACGGCGAGGTCGGCCGGCTGGAGATCGTCGGCGAGACGGCCGCGCTGGAGTACTGGCGCGCGCCCGAGAAGTCCGCGGAGACCTTCCCCGCTCCGCACACCGTACGGTCGGGCGACCTGTTCACCCGGGACGCCGACGGCTACTTCTACTACAAGGGCCGCGCCGACGACCTGCTCAAGGTCAGCGGCGTCTGGGTCGCGCCCTCCGAGATCGAGAACTGCCTCCGCTCGCACCCGGCCGTCGCCGAGGCCGCCGTGGTCGGGTACGAGGTGGACGGCCTGACGCTGCCCCGCGCGTTCGTGGTGACCTCAGGCGAGGTGTCCGCCGCGGAGCTGCAGACCTTCGTGAAGACGACGCTGGCGCCGCACAAATACCCCCGTGACGTCAGATTCGTCGACCGTCTCCCCGAGACCGCCAACGGCAAACTCGACCGCAGAGCGCTCAAAGAAGTGGGGTGATCCGAGCGCGCCACCCCGGCGCGATGGACGTTTCCCGCCGCCGCCACCGCGCGGCATCCGTCGAATTCAGCATTTCAGAAGATGTGCCGTGCGGTGGCGGAGCGCGACGATGTCGTCCCCAGTACACCGTCCACAACGGTACGCAAGAACTTGAGCAGGGGAAACGCCCCTGAGGGGAGGAACGCTAATGGCGGCAACCACTCGTCTGAGCGACGTGGAGATCGGCAGTAACAAACGAATTCCCAAGCTCGAGGGCGTGCGCGGCGTCCTCGCGATGGGCGTTCTCGTCTTCCACGTCGCGTGGCAGGCGGGCGCCACCAACTACGCGGACAAGGTGGGCAACGGGATATGGGGGCATCTGGCTGACGGCCTTACCGTCATGCTGCCGCCGTTCTTCCTGCTGTCCGGCCTTTTCCTGTACCGCCCGTTCGCACGGGCCGTCATGACGCAGGACGCCAGGCCCGGCGCGGGAACGTTCCTGTTCCGCCGCGGCCTGCGCATCCTGCCGGCCTACTGGCTGCTCATCGCCGTCGTGCTGCTCGGCATCAACCTGCGCGGCATCGACAGCGTCTGGGACGTGATCCGCCCGGTCTTCGCGCTGCACTTCTACCTGCCCGACGGGCAGCCGAACATCGGCCTCGGCCACAGCTGGACGGTGCCGACCGAGCTCACCTTCTACCTGCTGCTGCCGGTGCTCGCCTGGCTGGCCGCCGTGTTCGCCGGACGCGGCGGCGACGTGGCCAAGCGGGCGCGCGCGGCGCTGTGGCCGGCCGTCCTGCTGTTCGCGGTGGGCATCGCCTGGGTCACCTACACCAACCTGCCCTCGTTCAAGGGCCCCTTCGAGTTCTGGTTCTGGCCGTTCTACTACGTCAGCGCCTTCGCCTGCGGCATGGCCCTGGCGGTCTTCTCGTCCAAGTCCGAGCTCACCGGCGTCACGCCGGCGATCTACCGCGCGGCGGCCAAGCACCCCAACCTGTTCTGGCTCGCCGCCCTCGTCATCTACGTCGTCAACATCCCCAAGCCGTTCGGCGAGCCGGGCATGGGCACGATCGGGTCGCTCACCCAGGAGCTGGTCGGCCACATCCTGATCCTCGTCTTCGCCGTGCTGTTCCTGCTGCCGCTGCTCGTGCCCGAGGCCCGGTCCCGGCTCATGGACGTGACGCTGGCCAACAAGCCGATGCGCTACCTCGGCCGCATCTCCTACGGCATCTACCTCTGGCACATCCCCTTCCAGAACTTCTACGTCGGCAACGGCAACATGTTCGGCAAGACGCCGGTCATGGACGCCGAGCTGCGCGGCACCTCGGGGTTCTGGGAGCTGTTCGCGTTCGTGGCCGTCGGCAGCGTGCTGGCCGCGACGCTCAGCTACTTCCTGCTGGAACGCCCGCTGGTCAACTACTTCACCCGGCGCGCCAAGCGGAAGCTCCAGTCCCGCATCCCGGTGGCGCCCGCCGACGACACGCCGGTTCCGTCCGAGCGCATCGTCAAGTAGAGCCCTTTCCGCACGGGCCGGGCCGGTGGATCCCTCCACCGGCCCGGCCTTCGCACGTGCGACCGGCATCTCAGCGGGCCGTCGCACCCGGGCTGACGTCGCCCCGGAACAGCCCGCCGGGGTCCACGCGGTCGCGCACCCGGTCGGCGCGCTCGGCCTGGGCGGCGCTCAGGTGCCCCTGCGGCTGGGCGAAGTTCTCCACGAACGACGGCGCCGTCCGCCCGGTGTCCCAGGGGGACAGCGCCGCGCGGACCTTCGCGCAGTGCTCCTCGATGGCCGCCGTCACCGCGGCGTCCTCGGCCACGCCCGCGCCCGAGTAGGCGTAGTGCGCGTCCAGGTGGTCCAGCGCGCCGCCGCCGGGGGAGGGCCGCCCGTAGGCGCCGCCGAGCTGGCGCAGCCCCGCCACGACGAACGGCGAACCCGAGCCCGCGCCGAGCAGCCGCAGGAACGCGGCGGCGCCGTCGTCGCCGATCTCGCGCAGCAGCATGTGGTCGCCGACGATCGCGATCGGGTCGTCCGGCTCCATGTGCGCGCGCAGCACCGCCGACGGCTCGGTGAGCTGCCAGTCGTCCATCACGGGCTCGGCCACCGCGCGCAGCGGCCCGAGCAGGTCCTCCGCCTGCCGCGTGGCCGCGGTCACGTCGTCGTCCAGGCTCAGCACCGCCCCGTCCACGCAGATCACCGGCCCGGCGGCCAGCGCGGGCGGCACCCCGGGCACCGGCGGCAGGTTCATCACCCGCAGCGACGTGGTCACCTCGTCCGGCGCGTCCAGCGTCCACCGTCGCCAGGCCGCCAGCAGGCCCTCGGCGTGCGCGGCCGGCCAGTACGTCGCCCCGGTGATCACCTTGGCGGCCGGGAACAGGGCCACCTCGACGGCGGTCACCACGCCGAAGCCGCCGCCACCGCCGCGCACCGCCCAGAACAGCTCCGGGTCGGTCTCGGCGTCCACGCGGCGCTGCTCGCCGTCCGCGGTGACCAGCTCGACCGCGCGGACGCTGTTGATCGCGAGCCCGATGTGCCGGCCGTAGAAGCTCAGACCGCCGCGCAGCAGGTAGCCGACGACGCCCACGGTGGGGGAGGAGCCGTGCGGCGCGGTCAGCCCGTACGGGGCCGCGGCGTCCACGACGTCGCCCCACAGCGTCCCGGCCGGGACCCTCGCCACCCGGCGCGCGGCGTCCACCTCGACGCCGCCCTCCAGGTTCGTCCGGATCAGCAGCGCGCCGTCCATGGGGCGCGCGGTGCCGGAGGCGTGCCCGGTCGTGTGCACGCGCACCGGCAGCCCTTCCGCCCGCGCGTGCCCGATCGCCGCACGGATCTGGTCGATGGTGCGCGCGGTCACGGCCGCCGCCGGCCGGGCCGGCGTGGCCAGGTTGAACACCCGCGTCGCGGCCTCGAACGCCGGGTCGCCGGGACGGGCGACTCCGGTGTCCCGCTCGTCGATCGTGGTCATGAGTGACACGCCTTCCGGAAACACCCCCGGAGAAGAGGGTGAGGGAAATGTGATTACACGCCGAACGCCGTCGAGTCCGGCGGTGCGGTCAGATTCACACGCGCGCGCCCGCCCGCGCATCTCCGTGATTGCGCTGTGATCCCGGCCGGGCCCAGGTCAGGACGGCACTCTCGGAGATGTCGCCGCGCCCGCGGCCCGCACACCATTAGTGCAGATCATTCTGTCAATCGCTGTCTTCCCCGGGTCCGGCCATCCCGGTCGGCAGCACCGAGGTCATGGGGCCGCTCGACGGGAGCGACGTATTCATGGGTAACGAAGTCATCGACACGGCCGTCATCGGCAGGCACTACGACGAGCGCTCCCCGATCGGGGACGAGCTCCGCGACGGCCAGATTCATATGTGGTACTGGTATGACGACGATGACGACGCCCCGCTGACCGAGGCCGTCCATCGCGTCAGCCGCAAGGTGACCGACACGCTCGGCCTGCGCGCCGGCGAGCACGTCCTGGACGCGGGATGCGGGCCCGGCGCCACCGCCGTCTACCTCGCGCAGGCCTACGGCGTGCGGGTCACCGGCGTCACGGTCAGCGCCTTCGAGATCGACAAGGCCCGCGCCAGGGCCGCCGCCGGCGGCGTCGCCGGCCTGGTCGGCGTCGAGTACGGCGACTACGCCGCGCTCTCCTACGCCGACGGCGCCTTCGACGCCGTCCTCGCCCTGGAGTCGCTGCAGAACGCCGCCGACCTCGGCCAGGTACTGCGCGAGCTGTACCGCGTGCTGCGGCCCGGGGGCAGGCTCACCTTCTCCGACTTCAGCCTGGAGTCGGACTCCGAGCCCGCCCGGGTGGCGAAGTTCATGGACAGCCTCAAACTCCACCGGCTCCCCACCATGGCCGAGTGGCTCGGCCACCTGCGGGACGCCGGATTCCAGATCGAGGAATACACCCAGTGCGGACCGCGGGTGTTCGGCAGGAAGTCGAAGTACCTGAAGTCGGCGATGGGCCGCAGGGACGAGGTCGCCGAGAAGTTCGGCGAGGACGCGGTCGCGCAGTTCTCCCAGAGGCACCTGGGCTTCTTCGCGCCCCGGAAGGAACAGATCGGGTACGTGATCGTCTCGGCCCGCAAGCCCCGGACCTGAGACCGCCAGCCATAGGAACGCCGCCGAACGCCCGCAAGCCGCCGAAAGCCGCCGCAGAGCCGGCACCCGGCGTGTCGC